>DATBQE010000235.1:0-4679 GCA_036561005.1 Burkholderiaceae bacterium
GCCCGTTGGCCGCCAAGCCGGTGATGGAAGGCAAGGGCGTGCTGTTCAAGAAATTTGCCGGTATCGACGTGTTCGATATCGAAATCAACGAACTCGACCCGGACAAGCTGTGCGACGTGATCGCCGCGCTGGAACCCACCTTCGGCGGCATCAACCTGGAAGACATCAAGGCGCCGGAGTGCTTCTATATCGAGCGCAAGCTGCGCGACCGGATGAAGATCCCGGTCTTCCATGACGACCAGCACGGCACCGCCATCATCGTCGGCGCTGCCATCCTCAACGGCCTGAAGGTCGTCGAGAAAGACATCAAAAAATGCAAACTGGTGGTATCGGGTGCCGGCGCCGCTGCGCTGGCATGCCTCGACTTGATCGTTGACCTCGGCTTCCCGATTGAAAACATCTTCGTCACCGACCTGGCCGGCGTGGTGTATCAGGGCCGCAAGGAATTGATGGACCCGGACAAGGAGCGTTTCGCTCAGGACACCGACGCCCGCACCCTCGCCGAAGTGATCCCCGATGCCGACATTTTTCTCGGCCTGTCCGCAGGCGGTGTGCTCAAGCCGGAAATGGTCAAGGCCATGGCTGCCCGCCCACTGGTGCTGGCGCTCGCCAACCCGACGCCTGAAATTTTGCCGGAAGAAGTCGCGGCAGTGCGCGGCGATGCCGTGATTGCCACCGGCCGTTCGGATTATCCGAACCAGGTCAACAACGTTCTGTGCTTCCCCTACATTTTCCGCGGTGCACTCGACTGCGGTGCCACCACGATCACGCGCGAGATGGAAATTGCCACTGTGCACGCGATTGCCGATCTGGCGCAGGCCGAACAGTCCGACATTGTCGCCACCACTTACGGCATCACCAATTTGTGTTTCGGTTCGGAATACATCATCCCGAAACCGTTCGACCCGCGCCTGATGATCAAGATAGCGCCGGCCGTGGCCAAGGCGGCGGAACAGTCTGGCGTGGCGGCGCGTCCAATCAAGGACATGGCCGCCTATTGCGATCGCCTGCAACAGTTCGTCTATCACAGCGGCACCTTCATGAAGCCGATCTTCCAGGTCGCCAAGGCGGCGCCTGCAGGCAAGAAACGCATCGTGTTTGCCGAAGGCGAAGAAGAGCGCGTATTGCGCGCCGTGCAAGTGGTGGTGGACGAACAATTGGCCAAGCCGATCCTGGTCGGCCGCCCGGCCGTGCTGCTGCAGCGCATTTCCCAATTCGGCCTGCGCCTGAAACCGGATGTGGATTTCCTCGTCATCAACCCCGAATTCGACGAGCGCTATCGCGACTACTGGCAGACCTATCTGCAGATGACCATCCGCAAAGGCGTGACCGAACAGTACGCCAAGCTGGAGATGCGCCGCCGCCACACCCTGATCGGTTCGATGATGATCCACAAGGGCGATGCCGACGGCATGATATGTGGCACCTTCGGCACCACCGCACTGCATCTGCACTACATTGACCAGGTGCTGGGCCGGCGTGACGGCGTCAACGTCTACGCCGCCATGAACGGCCTGATCCTGCCGGACCGCCAACTGGTGCTGGTCGACACCCACGTCAACGAAAACCCGACTGCCGAGCAACTGGCGGAAATTACCATCCTGGCTGCTGAAGAAATGAAGCGCTTCGGGCTGGAGCCGCATGTGGCGCTGTTGTCCCATTCGAACTTCGGCTCGTCTAACAGTGAATCGGCCAAGAAAATGCGCGCCACGCTGGCGATATTGAAGGACCTCGCGCCCGATATGGAAGTCGACGGCGAAATGCATGGCGACACCGCTCTGGACAACGCCCTGCTCAAGAAGATGATGCCCGACACGCGGCTCAAGATGGCGGCCAACCTGCTGGTGATGCCCAATATCGAGTCGGCCAATATCTCTTACAACCTGTTGAAGACTGCCGCCGGCAACGGCATTGCAGTCGGGCCGATTCTGCTCGGTTGCTCGAAGCCGGTGCATATCCTGACGCCTTCGGCGACCGTGCGGCGTATCGTCAATATGACGGCCTTGTGTGTGATGGATGCGGTGGCGGATCGCTGAGCTTCGCTCGCCCGAAAGAACCGCCTGCACAGCGTAGTGCAAGGCGGTTTTTTTACGCCTTGGGCGTCTCTGCATTGATGCAGAGTCTTAATACCACTTGTCGGGTTGAATTGAAGTGGTATTGTCGCCTGCTCTATGGCCGAATGTGTTCAATGCTCGTACCGTTCATTCGTGCAGAGCACCCGCACCTGTTTCTCTTGCGCAAGGATAGGGTGCCATTAAGGCTCTGCATGTGGTATCTTAGTGGTACCAGATAATTAAAACCAGTTGACCATAATTGGTCCTCGCAGCATTCTTGTGGATATTCAACGAATTCCGCATTCCTGCAGGGAGAGTGGATTTCGCCATAAATTGCTGCGCACTGGCCGGGTCATCAAGCCGGTAGTGCCTTTTTGACGAATCAGTGAAAGCGCCTTCATGAAACTAGACAAAGCGTCCCTTCGGCACCCGATGACCTGGGTACCTACCCTGTACTTTGCAGAGGGGTTGCCACTTTGGATCGTCCTTATGCTGGCTGGCCTGATGTACAAGAGTATGGGCGTGTCCAATGACCTGATTGCCCGCTGGACTGGTGTGATCACGTTGGCGTGGGCGATCAAGCCGCTCTGGAGCCCGCTGCTGGAAGCTGCGCCGAGCAAGAAATCCATGGTCGTTTTGTTTCAGGTAGTGGGCGGCGTGAGCTTGTTGCTATTGGCCGGTTCCATGCAGCTTTCCGGTTATTTTCCGATCAGCGTCGCTTTGCTGGGCGTTGTCGCTCTGGCTTCGGCCACGCATGACATCGCAGCCGACGGCTTGTACATTGCCAGCTTATCGGGCAAGCAGCAATCCATCTACGCCGGGTGGCAGGGCGGGTTTTACAACACAGCCAAATTTATCGCCGTTGGCCCCTTGGTCATTCTTGCCGGCATCCTTGAGCAGCAATTATCGACCTCGCAAGCCTGGACTGTCATCTTCACCATCCTCGGCGTGTTGATGCTGGGTCTCGGTCTTTATCACACATGGTCTTTGCCCGGCACAAAGAACGTTGAGCGCAGCGACAAGTCATTGTCCGGCGCATTCATCACCTTGAAGGATGTCATTATCGATTTCTTCAAAAAGCCCGGCATCTGGACCGCCATCATATTCATCATTTTATTTCGCGCCGGCGAAGCGCAAGTCACGACGATCGCCCAATTATTCCTGCGTGATGCGCGCGCGGTCGGCGGTCTGGGCCTGTCTACAGCGGAGACCGGCGCCCTGTATGGTGCTGCCGGTACGCTGGCATTCATCGGCGGCAGCGTGGTCGGGGGTTATTTCGCCGCCTGGCTGGGCCTGCGTCGCGCGATGTTCTTCATGGTGCTGGGCATGAACTTGCCCAACATCGCCTTCTTTTTCCTCAGCACGGCCTTGCCGACCAATTTCGCCGTCATCGCCGGTGCGATCTTTGTCGAGAATTTCGGTTTCGGTTTCGGTTTCGTCGGCATCATCCTGTACATGATGCAAGTGGTATCGATAGGCAAATACCGCACCGCGCACTATGCGTTCGGCACCGGCTTCATGGCGCTGGGTCTCACGCTGTTCCGCACCATCAGCGGCGATATCCAGGTGGCGCTCGGCTACCAGCACTTCTTCGTCTGGGTCCTGATATCGGCCATTCCCGTGCTGCTCATGTCGCTGTGGATCGTGCCCAAGGGCCTTGCCACGCAGGATGAACCGGCCGCAGAAGCCGTCGAAGCCGTAGTGTAGAGCCCCGCCTCTCGCGCTTGCCTGGCAAGCGCGTCAGGTTCTGAGCGGCACGCGCCCGGTCTGCACCAGCGGTGCGGCGCGTGCGCAATGCCCCGGCTGGTCGTCGAAGAAGATGTGCGGCTTGAACGCCGCCAGCACGTCGGACTTCGCCACGCCGCCCATGAAGAAGGTCTCGTCGATCACGACTTCCCAGGCGCGCAGCGTGCGAATCACGCGCTCATGCGCCGGCGACGAGCGCGCTGTGACCAGCGCCGTGCGTATCGGAATCGCACGGCCATCGGCATTCTTGAAGTTCTGTTGAATGAAAGACAGCGCCTTCAACAGCCGCGCAAACGGGCCGTCGGCCAGAGGGCGGCGCGCATTTTCGCTTTCGTGCTTTTCGAATGCCTCGATACCCTGTTCCTGGAAAATGCGTTCCGACTCGTCCGAGAAAATCACGGCATCGCCATCGAATGCAATGCGGATCTGGTCCAGTTCTTCCAGCGCGTTTTCCGGTTTTTGGTAGAGCAGGGCAGCCGCCACGCCGGAGTCCACGGCGGCCTGCACGTCATCTTCATGCAGCGACAGGAACAGGCTCACATTGAAAGCAGCCAGGTAAGGCGTCAAGGACGCGCCGCCCGACAGTGCTGCGCGCGTGATGTCGAGCCCATAGTGCTGGATCGAATTGAAGATGCGCATCGACGTTTCCGACGAATTGCGCGACATGATCACCACCTCGACCAGACGCTTGTTGTCGACCAGCGTGTTCAACTTCAGCAAGGCGCGCACAAGCGCAAAACCGCCGCCCGGCTTGAGCACCTCATTTTCATTTTCCAGCTGATGCCGGCGATAGGCGTCCAAGCCCTGCTCACGGAAAATCGCCTCCTCCGCTTCCAGGTCGAACAGGGCGCGCGAGGAAATGCCGATGACCAGCAGATT
>DATBQE010000236.1:0-3747 GCA_036561005.1 Burkholderiaceae bacterium
CCTGGGTCAGCATGGCCATGCCGGCCGATTGTACGATATTGTCGCGCGCCAGCTCGGCGGTTGCTACGGCAAAGTCTGTGTCCTGTATGCGTCCACGCGCAGTGGATAGATTGAGCGAGTTGGTGGACAAGCGTGACTGCATGGACATCAATACGTTTTGCATCGCGCCGAAATAGGTTCGGATGTCGCTGCATTTGGCAATTTACTTGTCGATATAATCAATCGTGTTGGTCGCATTGTTCACCGATGTGACGTCGGCCGTTGCGCCCGCAAGGGCGACTGGCACCGGCGCGGTGCCGCCTGAATCGACGGAGTGCGCGGTGGTCGCCACGAGCCCTGCATTGCCGGGATTGTGGCCGGCAACGACGATGCTCGATGCGTTTGTTGAGGCGATGGTGGTCAAGGTTAGCGTGCCGTTGGCTGAGGCGAGCCGCAGGCGTGCTGCCGCGCCGGCGACATTGTCTACGATGTGGATATTGCGCCCGTCGGCGGCGTCGAGCGTAAGTACGTTGCCTGCCGAAGTTGCCGTCACACCGGTGCTGCCGGCTATGGCATTGATGGCCGCCGCCGCATTGGAGGCGAGAATGGTAGTTGTGCCTCCAGCGATTCCACCAAGCGCGACACCGTTCAATATGATCGCGTTGGCGGCAATGCCTGTCGCGGTAAGGACATTGGATACGATGCTTGTATCAGCGCTTGCGCTCAGCCCGGGGACGTTGGCAGCATTGACGGCATTGGCGATCGCCCAGGCGCTGTCGCTGGTTTGGCCGGGTTGTGCGCCTGCGCTTGATGCGCCAATCGCAATGCCGTCGATTTTGAGATCACCGGCCGAAATGGCGCCGACAGCCGCCCCGGACACGCTTGCCTGCTGCAGTGGAACTTGCACCGTGGCGGCGCCGGACGTCGACGCAAACGCCTGTGGAATGGTGATAGCGAGGGTCTGCCCGGCATTGGCGCCAATCTGCAGTTGTTGCGAAATGAAAATGCCATCCCACAATGCATTGCCATTGAAGTTGGTTTGTTCGACGATCTGGCCATTGGCCGCAATCAATTGGTCTACCTTGCTTTGCAGCGCCAGCCGGTCGCTGGCCGAATAGACTGAATTTGCGCCCTGCACCGCGAGTGTGCGCACTGTGCGCACTTGCTGGAAGTTGTCGACCATTTGTGCAACGCCGCCATCGGCCACCTGAAGCAGGGAAATGCCGTCGCTGGCGTTGCGCCGTGCCTGATCAAGGCCGTTTATTTGGGAAGTCATTCTTTGCGCGATTGCGAAGCCTGCAGCATCGTCCGCTGCAGTGTTCGCCCGCAGCCCGGTTGTAATAAGTGCTCGATCCATCTTGACTTACCCGGGTGCCAATTTGGTATTGGCATTTGCCGCACGAAGCAAAAAATCAAGCGCGCATGCTCACCCGGGAAACACTCCTTCCCTACGTCGACAACGGCATATTTGTCCATATTCTTGAGCGAGGTATTGCCTTCATCCTGCAAACGGCACAATTCCGGGTGAATTGCGGCTGATTTGCGGATGAAGCTAGTTACGTGAAACGGTGCCGAAACAAAAGGGGAAATATGGACGACCAGCCCAGCCTGGCACGCCAGTTTGACGAAGGGGGATGCACAAATTGGTCCGTCGCTGCCCGGCCCAAGCGTGAATCGAAAAAGGTAATTGCCCCGGTGCGAAGTCGCTAAATGTCGATCACAAATTTCGGGTCGAACTGCGGGTTCTGCGGCGCACCGTCGCGCGTGGTGTAGCCGCATGGATTGCACACCACACGGCATTGGCCGATGCGGTAGTCGAGCGAGGTGTGCATATGGCCATGCACCCACAGGTCGGCCTTTGAAACCAACTCGTCCATGCGCGAGGCATAGGCGGCCGAGGACGGTTCCATCCTGAATTGTCCGGTGACTGACTGCATCGATGGTGCCATATGCGTGACGACAACGGTCGAACCCTCAAAGGGTTCGTTCAATTTTGTAGTCAACCACGCTTTTTGACGTGCATGGATGGCAGCGGTATCGGCGGCGCGCAATTTTCGATAACCCTGGCCGGCCAGCCCTATGCGACGGTAATCGTTCATCACATCCTCGGCGGCGTGCATGGCCGCGAGGCACGTATCGTCGCCGAACAGGCGGAAGTCGGTCCAGAGCGCGCCGCCAAGAAAACGCACCCTGCCGATGATGAATTCGCTGGCATCGAGAAAATTTACGTGGCCGGTGGCCAGACAGGCCGCTCGAATGTCCTCCTGCACGTCATCGAGGTTATTGCCATATGCCTCGTGGTTGCCATGGACGTAGAACACCGGAATGCCGGCAAAATTCTTCGCCGCCCAGTGCACTGCCTTGTTGCCGACATCGATATCGCCGGCCAGGATGACGGCGTCGGGATTGCTCAGTGCAGGGTCAATGACCGGCGCGCGTTCGCGCCAGATCTCATGATGCAGATCGGAAAGGACAAGGAGACGCATGCAATGATAAATTTCGTGAAGACTATCCCTGCGCCAGTTCCTGCGCGATACGCGTTGTGCCGATGGCGCGCCAGGCGGTCAGGCCCGAAGGCGTAAACAGCACCGCACGCGAGCCGTGCACGCGCCGCGCCCAATCCTTGTTCAGCGCCAATTGCAGCAATGCCGTTCCCAATGCCCCTGCCAAATGGTCGCGTCGCTCACTCCAATCGAGACAGGCGCGGCACGGCACACGTCTGGCGTGCGCAATCGCATGCCAATCCAGGCCCAGTGGTTCCAGTGCACCTTGCGCGGAAGGAGCGAGAGTGAGCGCCGCTCCGGTTCTGACGATGAGTCCGCGCAGCATCATCCTGTCAAACAAGCCAACGGCGTGCTCGCCGGCCAAGTGGTCATAGCACACCCTTGCTTCGCGTAACGCCGCATCGCGTGGGCCGGTTAATAGTGGCATGGCGCCGGCACGGCTTGCAATGCCAAGCATTTGCTCGATCATCTCAGCCACCCCTTCATCGGCCAAGCGATAATACCGATGCCGCCCCTGTTGCGTACAACCGAGAAACCCGGCGGATTCGAGGCGCGCCAGATGCGCACTTGCTGTTGATCGCCCCACGCCGGCGGCATCGGCCAGTTCGGTCGCAGTCAAGGCCTGCCCAGCCAGCAGGAGCGTCAGCATTTGTGCGCGCGCCGGTTCGGCCAGCAAGGCGGCGAGTTTGGCAAGATCGGGGCCTTCAGTCATGATCGTTGGGGCTAGGAAAGGATTTGAACGGTATAGCAATGCACTATGCCACATTGGCCCCGTTGATGCTTCGATTGCGCACGAAGCATACTGCGGGCAATCGCGTCAGACTGCGGTTTTCCTTTGCGAACACGAACATGTCCGATTGCCAAGCCTCGGCTGCAAAAGCCGCCGTACCAGAAATCCGTGTTATCCGGCCATCCATTCTTTATTTCGGTACGCCTGTCGTTTTGATCGGCACCGTCAATCCTGATGGGCGTCCCAATCTTTCCCCCATGTCGTCCGCCTGGGCTCTGGACGACCGCGTCGTGCTGGGGATGGGTTTGAGCGGCCAGGGCTGCCAAAATCTGATGCGAACCGGTGAAGCGGTCATCAACCTGCCTGGCCCGGCTTTGCACCAGGCAGTCGAAGCCATCGCCGCGACGACCGCCTGCAAAGATGTGCCGCCGTATAAGAGCGCGATGGGGTACCGCTACGAGGCCGACAAGTTCAGCCTGGCTGGTTTGACTGCCGTGCCTGCAGACCTGGTCGCGGCGCCACGCGTGGCGCAAT
>DATBQE010000237.1:0-15903 GCA_036561005.1 Burkholderiaceae bacterium
GTTCATCCGTGAAGTCACTACCAACCCCGACGATGCAGCCATCACCAAGGCCATTATCCATATGGCGCACAGCCTCAAGCTGTCGGTTATCGCTGAGGGGGTGGAGACCCAAGACCAATTTGACTTCCTGCGCGACAACAAGTGCGATGAAATTCAAGGCTATTTCTTTAGTCGCCCGGTCACTGCCTCAGAATTCGAAGCAATGGTGGAATTCGACAAATCGCTGCCCGTGACAAGTGTGGAAACCATCAAGATTTGATGTCCAGAGCTAACGTGGAATGCCGCCCTCGGCGCAATTGACCGGTCAACATGCTCACTCTGCGCCCATTTTCCTTGCAGATTCATCCGTTCGACGCATCAGACTGGTGAAATCGTTCAGCCGATGTTTCATAGTATTAGCGTCTTTCCGGTACGCTCGCTTATCCGTCTCGCCACTGCGTCACCGCCTGTCATGCAGCCTTTTCCCAGTGAATCATGTGGATCAGGAACTTGCTTATGGCGACACCGCCGCGTTTGCCACGCGTCTCCCGAATGACCGCGAAGTACGATTCGAGTTTGATGGCTTTGAAGTGTTTCAAATGGGCAAGACTCCACTGTGGATCCCCCGGAGTGAAGTCTTGCGCCGGAAGGTGTCGGCGTTGGTTTCTGAAATTCGCACAAATACCTCAAAACGCCGTACATGAGTTAGAATTCAATGTGATGCATATTTGAAATTTATTGCAACGAAATGGCACCGCAATCAATAGCAGACGCGACTGGCTATTCGTGAGAATTGATCTATACTAAAATTGGGTAATTGTGTTTTCAGTAGGGGTAAGCCCAGCTGAGGACAGATCGAGATTCCGAGATGGAACGGCTCATTGCCAAACAACCCCTCAGAGACGAGCCAGCATTACAAGCGGGCAACATTGATGCCCTGACCGGACTGTTTACGCGAATCTATCTGCAGACGGAAATTACCGATTTCCTGGCAAGGCCAAGAGATAAGACCGAAGAATTCAGTCTTTTTTGCGTTGCCCTGGACTGCTTCAAAACCATCAACAGAAACTTCGGCCAATATGTTGGCGATCTTGTTCTTGTCCAAGTCGCCGAAAGGCTGCATATCTGTTGCCGCGACGCCACAACGGTCACCCGCATTGGCGGCGACGAATTTGCCGCCTGCGTCTATGGACGCACCGATGAAGCCACACTGACCGTTGAGTGCCATAACATTCTCGACGCAATGCGTGCACCTTTTGTCATTCTTGGAAAACATATCCATCTCACTTGCAGTATAGGCGTCGCGACGCTGCCGTTGGAACAAGTGAATGATGCTTTTTCTCTGTTCAATTTGGCCGACATTGCATTACAAAAAGCAAAGGACCGAGGCGGCGACAATTGCCAATTCCTTTCTGCGAAATCTCTCGACGCTAATAGGCAAACCCCCGATATGATTGCTGCGCTGCGCAGCGCAATCGAAGCGGAAGAACTGACCCTCAGGTACCAGCCGCTTGTGGACCTGCAAACCGGCGCGATTTCCGGCGTCGAGGCACTGGTGCGCTGGATAGGGGCCTCCAATGAATCGATTCCCACGGCCTACTTCATCGATATAGCCGAAAATTCCGGCTTGATTGTTGACATCGGCAATTGGGTCATTCGTAGGGCATGCCACGATTTGCGCCGATGGGCTGACGAGGGCTTGGGCCATTACAGTGTCGCCATCAACATATCGCCGAAGCAATTTCACGATCCGGCTTTGGCGGAAACAATATCTGCTGCATTGCAGGAGGCGCAAATCGCCCCCAGCCTGCTGTGCGTTGAAATTACCGAAGCCGTTTTGGTGCAAGACCATCCGTCTACACTTTCCACTCTGAATAAATTAATGGCACTCGGCATCGGGTTGATTCTCGACGATTTCGGCACCGGATTTTCTTCGCTGAGCTATCTGAAGCGCTTCCCGTTTCTCAAGGTCAAGATTGATCGTTCGTTCATCAAGAACATCCCGGAGGACAATAATGATGCCGCCATTTCCAAGGCCATCATTTCAATGGCGCACAGCCTTGGCATCCGCGTAGTCGCGGAAGGGGTGGAAACCGAAGCGCAATGCAGTTTCCTGAGCCAGAACATGTGCGACGAAATTCAGGGCTTTCTGTTCAGCGACGCATTGGTTGCAGACGAGATTGATCGCCTGTTAAAGGAAGGCCGATGCTTGCCTGCGAAGTTGTTGCGTTTGCAAAAACCGCAGCGTACCCTGTTGCTGGTGGATGATGAGGCCAACATAATCGGCGCATTGAAACGGCTGCTTCGCAAGGGCGACTATCGAATTCTAACGGCCAACAATGGCCAGGGCGGCCTCGATTTGCTGGCCGAGCACCCGGTCGACGTGATCGTCTCCGATCAGCGCATGCCGGGCATGACCGGTGTCGAGTTTCTCGGCAAGGCCAAGGAGCTGTATCCCGACACGGTGCGTATTGTACTGTCGGGATATACGGAATTGCATTCGGTGACCGATGCCGTCAATGAAGGTGCGATCTATAAATTTCTCACCAAACCCTGGGACGATGAGCAATTGTATGGGCACATCGAAGAAGCCTTCCGGCGCAAGGAAATGGCGGATGAAAATCGACGCCTGAATCTCGAGGTCTTGTCCGCAAACCAGGAATTGGCTTTGGCCAACCACCGTTTGGAAGAAATTCTGAAGGAAAAGCAGCTACAAATCGTGCGCGACGAAGTCAGCCTCGACATTGTGCGTGAGGCATTGCAAAAAATCCCCCTGGCCGTAATAGGCGTCGACGATGAAAACATTGTCGTGTTCGCCAACGACGCGGCGCAAAATCTGTTCGACGACACGCATTCCATTTTGGGCAGCGACGTCCATCAATTGATTCCCGACTACATCAATGCGACGCCCAACAGCAATCGCGGCATGCAGTGCATTGCCGAACTGGGCGGGAAATTCTACGAAGTTGTAGCAAGAAGGATGGGCCGCGGTTCGCAGTCGCGCGGCAGGCTGTTGACCATATCACCTCATAGGGCAATCCCATGAACACACGCCAAATGACGATAGAACTTGACGATGCTTCGGCAGGAATGGTGTTGAGCAGTGTCTTGCTTGATGCCGGCGGCGGCACACTCTTGCCGAAAGGCGCCGAACTGACCGATTCCCTATTGACCTCGCTGCGGCGCCGCGGGATAGAGCGCATCGCCATCGTCGACGATCGCGTTTCCGAAGCGGAACTATCCGTTGAGCGGGAGCGCGCGAGCAAGCGCCTCGCGGTGCTGTTTCGCAAATGCGCAACCCAGAACGCCAGCACGTCGCTGCAAAACAGTATTCTGCTGTATCGCCTGGAAGGTTGACAATGGCTCTGCTCTCGATGAGCGACGTGGTAAAAAACATCCGCGATCTGCCGGCGCTGCCGGTGATCGTCATCGAACTGATGAGCACGCTCGACGAGGACGAAGCCGGAAGCAACGACCTGGCCGATCGCCTGTCGCGCGACCAGGCGTTGACGGCAAAGACTTTGCGCCTGGCGAATTCCTCATTCTACGGCATGCAAAGCAAGGTGACGTCGATACAGCAGGCAATTGCCATTTTGGGATTCAACGGTGTGCGTGGCCTCGTCACGACGGCTGCCATCATCGGCGGCTTTTCTTCGAATGAACACGCAGGCTTCGATTTTTCCGGATTCTGGCGTCACTCGATTGCAACCGCCGTATGTGCCAAGAACCTGGCAAGGCAACTGAAAATCAACCAGGACTACGCATTCATGATCGGTCTTTTGCATGATATCGGAAGACTCGTGCTGGTGACGGGCTCGGCGGATCACTATGCCAAAGTGACCGCGTTTCAGCAAGACAAGGACAGCTATCCGATAGAGGCCGAACGTGAGGTTCTCGGCATCGATCATGCCATGGTGGGAAGCGCCCTTGCGGCGCACTGGAAATTCCCCCCAGTGATGCAAAAGGCCATCCTTGATCACCACGCGCCCCTGGCGGAACAGCCGCCGTCTTTTGCCAGTGCAATTCATGCGGCAGATTGCATCGCCCATGGCCTTGATCTTTCTGGCGTCGACAACGACATGGTGCCTCCGATGTCGGAATCGATCTGGAAAAACCTGAATCTTGGACAGGATACGCTCGCCGAAATTTATCGCGAGTCCGAATCGCAGTTTGAAGAAGCGTGTCAGGTTTTGCTGGCGATGAAAGCATGAAATGACAATGCCTGAAAAAATTCCTCTGCTTGAAGAGATAAGCCCTGCCGAGATTGGGACTTTGCAAGGCGTTACTTCGAATAGCGCAGAGCGGCTGCTGTCCTTGCTGGAATTTTCCGAATCCAGCCGAATGCCGACTTTCGTCATCGATCAAGCACATGTCATCACGCACTGGAACAAAGCTTGCGAGCTGATGGTAGGAAAATCGGCGGCTGAAATGCTGGGTACGCGCAATCAATGGCAGGTGCTGTATTCGGAAGCCAGGCCCGTGTTGGCCGATTTGATTGTCGACGCGTTGGGAGAAGACGCGATCGCTGCGCTGTATCCGGAAAAGTTTCGGCCAATTGCGCTGGTGCCGGGCGCATATGAGGTCGAGGGTTTTTTCCCCAATCTGGGCGAAAGCGGACGCTGGTTGTGCGCCTCGGCGGCGCCATTGCGCGATACGCAGGGAAACCTGGTTGGCGCTATCGAGGTTTTCCTCGATATCACCGAAAAGAAACTGGCCGAAATTTCGGCGTATAAAAAGCAAGTGAACCTGGAACAAATCATTGCGCAGCGGACCGACCAATTGGCTCAGGCAAACGCCTCACTTGAGGACGATATCGGGCAGCGCGAAATCGCCGAGCTTCAGCTTTTGCGCCGCAACGCGGAATTGACTGAATTGAATGCCAAGCTGTCGATGGCGCAAGAGCAGCTCGTTCAATCCGAGAAACTCGCGTCGATCGGGCAACTGGCTGCGGGCGTCGCCCATGAAATCAATAACCCGATTGGCTATATTTTTTCAAACTTCAATACCCTGTCGGTCTACATGGCGGACTTGTTTTCCATGTTGTCGGCCTATGAAGACGCCGAGCCGAAGATGAAGGCGCCCGAGATCAGCGCGAAACTCGCCGAAATGCGTAAGAAGGTGGAGCTCGCCTTCCTCAAAGAAGACATACCGATGCTCATGAACGAATCGAAGGAAGGTATTGTCCGGGTCAGGAAGATCGTCCAGGACTTGAAGGATTTTTCGCGCGTTCATGGCACGCAGGAGTGGCAGTGGGCGAATTTGCATCATGGTATCGATTCGACGCTCAATATCGTCAGCAATGAAGTGAAGTACAAGGCCGACGTCGTCAAGGACTATGGCGACATTCCGGACATTGAGTGCCTGCCATCGGAAATCAATCAGGTGGTGATGAACATGCTGGTCAATGCAGCGCATGCAATAGGAGCAGCACGCGGCACGATTACCATTCGCACACGGCTCGAAGGCGAAAATGTGGTGCTCGAAATTTCCGACAACGGTAGCGGCATTCCCAAGGAGAACCTGTCGCGTATTTTCGATCCGTTCTTTACGACCAAGCCGGTTGGCCAGGGAACCGGCCTCGGGCTTTCCCTGTCTTACGGCATCATACAGAAACATAAGGGACAGATCGAGGTCGACAGCGAGGCAGGGCGCGGGACATGCTTCCGCATATCGCTCCCCGTGCAGCACGTACGGGCAGACGATGAAGAAAAGGAAGCTCGAACATGAACGGTACGCCATCAATTTCAAACGCGCCGCCCGACGAGTGTCCTGAACGCCGCGCCAGGATTTTGTGCGTCGACGACGAGCCCAACATTCTGTCGTCGCTGCGGCGCCTTTTGCGCGCGCCAGGGTATGACATCTTTCTTGCGGAAAGTGGCGCCGCAGGATTGGCGTTGCTGGAATCCGAAACGGTCGATATCGTCATTTCGGACATGCGCATGCCGGAGATGGACGGCGCGCGATTCCTCGAACATGTGCGCGCGAAATGGCCTGATACGATAAGGTTGCTTCTGACCGGCTACGCCGATATCCAATCCATTCTCGACGCCATCAATCGCGGCGAAATCTACCGCTATATCACCAAACCCTGGAACGATAACGATATCCTGCTCATTATCCGTCATGCGCTGGAGCGCAAGGAGCTGGAACGGGAAAAGCTTCGACTGGAAGCGCTGACCAGGGATCAAAATGAGCAACTCAGGGAACTCAACGCCAGCCTTGAGAGCAAGGTTCAGGCACGCACGACAGAATTGAAAAAAGCGCTGGAATCCCTCACTTCGGCCAATGACAAGCTGAAAACGAGCTTCTTGACATCGATCAAGATATTTTCCAGCTTGATCGAAATGCGCAACGGCAATCTGGCTGGGCACTCGCGACGCGTCGCCGATCTCGCGCGCCGCCTGGCCAATAAAATCGGGCTGGAAACCGGTGAAACGCAGGATATCTTCGTTGCCGGTTTGTTGCACAATATCGGCAAAATTGCTTTTTCCGACGATTTGCTGGGCATGGCCGTCAGCACGATGACTCCGGAATCGCTTGGTTTGTATCGCAAGTTCCCCATTCGCGGCGAACAATTGCTCATGCCCCTGGACGACCTGCGCGAAGTCGCAAAGATCGTGCGTTCGCAGCAGGAACGTTTCGACGGCGAAGGATTCCCAGATCACCTCGCCGGATTCAATATCCCCACAGGCGCCCGGATTTTGGCGCTGGCAAGCGACTATTTCAATCTTCAGATCGGCACCCTTGCGCCGCGCAAATTGCGTCCCGAAGAAGCGCAGGCGCTGATCCTGCAAAATGGCGGGAAGCGCTACGACCCAGCCGTAGTGGCTGCGTTCAACGAGATCATGAACGGCCCGATTCCGGCGGACAAAAACAATGTGAAAGCCGCTGCTGAAAACGGGCCGGAATTGCAGATCGCGACGCACGGTTTGAAGCCGGGCATGGTGATCGCCCGCGACTTGATTACGCGTGACGGCTTCCTGCTGCTGTCGGCCGGCCACTCCATCGACGAAAAAATGATACGGCAAATTCGCGACTTCGAAGCGTCGCCGGCGGGGTCGACATTAACCATATTTGTTCGTCAGGAGCGGAGGGTAGAATGAGAAGGTTCTTGCTTGTCGACGACGAGATCAATGTCATGCATGCGCTCAAGCGCGACATCCGGCAGTGCTGCAACGGAGAGGAGTTCCTTGTTGAAACTTTCACCGATGCCCGCCTGGCATTGGAACGAAGCAGGGAGGTTGTGTTCGACATCGTGATATCGGACTTCCGCATGCCGGAGATGAACGGTGTTGAGTTCCTTCGTGCCTACAAGGAAATTCAAGCCGATACTGTGCGCATGGTGCTCAGCGCATCCACCGAGTTCGATACGCTGATGAGCGCTATCAACCAGGCTGAAGTCTTTCGCTATATTGCAAAACCGTGGCAACTAAGCGAGATCGCCACGATCATCAAACTGGCGCTCGAGCGCCGCGACCAATCGCGCGACGATTTACGTCTGTTCGACCAGTTGCGCGCGCAGGCTGGTGAGCTAAGTCCGCAGGAATTGGAAGCGAGAAAGCTTGAACAGCAGGAGCCGGGCATCACCCGCGTTAATTGGGGCCCTGACGGGTCGGTTCGATTAGATGACTGAATTAGGCGACCGATTGCGCGTTGACAGGTAAATGGATAGTGAACCGGGTCCCGTTGCCGACCTCGCTGGCGACTTCGATGCGCCCGTTGTGCTTTGCAATGATATTGTAGGACAGTGAAAGTCCGAGCCCTGTCCCTTTACCCACCGGCTTGGTCGTAAAAAACGGCTCGAAGATGCGGGTTAGATGTTCAGCAGGAATGCCCTCGCCGTTGTCCCCGATTTCGATCCACACCCATTCATCGGCGCACCCGGTGCGGATGGTAATCTCGCCCGCCTCCCTGATGGCATGCGAAGCGTTGACGATCAGATTCATGAATACCTGATTCAATTGCGAAACGAGACACTTCACCGGCGGCAGCTCGCCGTATTCCCGTACCACGGTAGCCTTGTATTTGAACTCGTTGTTGGCGATGTTGAGCGTGCTCTCCAACCCCTGATGCAGATCGGCAAACTGCCAGTCGGTTTCCCCGACATGGGAGAAATCCTTCAGTGCCTGAACGATGTCTTTGACCCTGGTCAGTCCGTCCATGGATTCCTTGACCAATTGCACGACGTCTTCCTGCAGGAATTCCAGATCTGCCTGCTTTTTCAGTTTTGCGATTGACGTCGTGGCATCCTGATTTGGTGTGAGGGTAGAAAAAATCCTGTCATATCCGTCGATGACGCCAAACAGGGTTTCCACATAGTTACGCAATGCCCCCATATTCGAATTGACGAATCCGACAGGGTTATTGATTTCGTGGGCAATGCCTGCAGCCAATTGACCAATCGAGGCCATTTTTTCAGACTGCAGAAGCTGTGCCTGCGTCTCCTGCAGTTTGTCGATCAATGCGCGCTGCTCCTGGCCTTTCTTTTGCAACGTATCCTCCATGACCTTGCGCGCAGTAATGTCGGTCAGCGATCCGACGACTTCGACCGGGGCGCCCTCTGCGTCACGAATCAAACGCAAGCTGTCATGCATCCACAAATATTGGCCGTCACTTGCCCTGAAGCGGTATTCGTAGGTCCGCTGGCCCTCCGTGAACACGAGCGCAATGCTGGAAAAAATATTTGGAATGTCGTCAGGATGAATATGTTCGAACCAAAAATTGGGATCGGCAACCATGTCCTCCGGCCGGTACCCGAGAACGCGTAAAGCATTGTCGCTGACAAAGGTCATCTTGAAGTCGCCCGTCGGCACGCTGCTGTAGATGATAGCGGGCGTATTGGCAATCAGATATTCCATGCGCGCCTTTGCCTTCAGCAACGCTGCATTGGAAGGGCTGGATTTAGCGCCGTTGCCTTGCGAAAGCATTGGCGCAGCCCCGGCACGCAATTTTTCGAGCAAACTATTGACGTCTACTGCAAGCGAGGTCAATTGGTCCTTTCCGCTGATCGGCAAAACTGCGCCAAAGTCGCCATTCGTCGCGCGCCGGATGGCTTCGAAGATTGCAAAAAAACGCACCGCGGTCGGTTCGACTTCGGCGCTCGGGGCCGCGCTTTGGCCGACATTTTCTTTCGCCGGGGGAGCGGGGCTGAAATCCTCGAATTGCATGATTGGTTCCGTCTCTCCAATTCACCTTCGATTTCGGGAAAAAAAGGGCTTCAGGGTGATATACGTTTGTTGTCCAGCGCCGCCATTATTTTCTCATTGAAACCGACCTTGACTTCGGCGTCAAGGTTTTATCAGTAACAGCCGGCAAGAGATCGGTTGATTACTTCGTTCGGTCTGCCCTTTAGCTCGAGTGACCAATTCGACTTGTTCCTGAAATTCTGGCGTGGCCAAGACTGATTGTGATGGCCAAGTTCGGAAACACTCAATCCTGTGGCTGAAAACAGCTTCACCTGGTCAAGACACTTTCCCGTATGATAGATTCGTGTCCCACCTCTGTCCCGGGAATATCGATGCCTGACACAAACAAGAGTCAATTGACGATATTTGCAGCCAGGCTGTATTCGTTCCTCACGTTGTGCGCCCTGGCACTCGCACCTGCCGCATTGATTGCCTACGTCGCGCTATTGCCCGGTACCGACGGACGCTACGACAATATGAGCTTCCACGTGCTGGCCATCGGCGTGGCAACAGCGGAAGGGCTTTTCATCAGTTTCGTTTCCTGGCGCTGTTATCTGCAGTCGGGTGAACCGTTTCTGCGCTGGTTGACCCTTGGCTTTCTGGGTTTTACCGTGATTTACGCCCCGCATGGCGCATTTACGTACATGGCCCATCACAACATGTGGCTTTTCATCCTGTACGGCCCCGCCTCACGGTTCGCGATGGCGTGCTTGCTGGTCAAGGCGTCCTTGATCTATGGCCAACCCGCCGTCGATTCGCCCGCGCGCCGCCGGGCCGGCTGGGGATTCTGGATTGCAATATTTATGGCCGTCAACGTCGCTGTCGGCGTTCTCGCCTATTCGCCAATTGCCGGTGAGCCCTGGCTTCGTTTATCAATGGAGATCGGCGCCGCCTGCCTATCCTTGTTCAGTTGCATGGTCTTGCTGGTCCGCCGGATATCCCAGCCGCTGATGCACAACTACATTTTGGCCACGGCTTTTTTTGCGCAAAGCTCCATCTCCTTCATAGTGTCCAAGGTCTGGAATCATCAGTGGTGGCTGGCCCATATCATCTTCGCGAGCGGCTTCCTGCTGGTTAGCTACGGTGTCATGCGCGCCTTCCTCACGACCGGCGCGTTTTCTACCGTCTACAGCTACGAACGGATCATGCAGCAGTTGAAAGAGGAACTACAGGCACGCACCAAGGCCGAGCAAGACATTGCCGACCGTGAAAAAAAACTGATCGAGGCGCATTCCACCGTCCTGCTGGCCGCCGAGGTGGCGCATCTAGGTGTGTGGAGCTGGACTCCAGCCGACAACGCCGTACATTGGAACCCGCAAATGTTCAAGCTCTTCGGGCAGCCTGAATCGCTTGGCGGAAATGAATTGAGCTATTCGTTTTGGCGCTCGTGCGTACACCCGGACGATCTTGGTGCGGTTGAAGCAAGCCTGCAGCGGACGGTGGAAGGGCATGGACAATTCGACATCGTATTCAGGATCGTCCGGCCCAGCGGCGTGATCCGCCACGTGCACGCTGGCGCCTTCGTCGAGCGCGATGCCGGTGGCAAAGCAATCCGCGTGGTCGGCATCAATTTCGACATCACCGACCGCAAAGAATTCGAAGGTGCCTTGCTCGAAGCCAAACAGCAGGCGGAACAAGCCACCGTCGCGAAAGGGCAGTTTGTGGCGAACATGAGCCACGAAATTCGCACACCGATGACTGCCGTATTGGGTATGTTGCAGCTTTTGCGCGAAACCGGCCTCGATGCACGTCAGGCGGATTACGCCTTGAAAGCCCACACCGCGGCCCGATCGCTTTTGGGCTTGCTAAACGACATTCTCGACTATTCCAAAATCGACGCCGGAAAGATGGAGCTCGACCGGCACCCGTTCGATCTTGAGAATCTGTTGCGCGATATCGCTGTGATCCTCTCCAGCAACCTTGGCGACAAGAACATCGAGTTGTTGTTTGAACTCGATCCGGCACTGCCGCGCCAGCTAGTGGGAGACGAGATGCGGCTGCAGCAGATTCTCATCAACCTTGCAGGCAATGCCCTCAAGTTTACCCAAGAGGGCCGGGTCGCAATCACCCTGTCCGAACTGGCGCGTACGGCGGAGCAGATCACGCTGCGTTTTGCTGTCAGCGACACGGGAATCGGTATTGCCCCGGAACAGATCGCCCGCATCTTCGATGGCTTCACGCAGGCGGAAGCGTCGACTACACGCCGCTTTGGTGGCACCGGGTTGGGCCTTGTCATCAGCAGGCGGTTGGTAGGCTTGATGGGAGGCGAGCTGCACATTGAAAGCGCCGTGGGCGTGGGCAGCCGATTCTGGTTCGACGCCGTCCTCAACATCGCCGACGGCACGCCGCTCGCCGCGCCCACAGACAGAGCGAAACGCCACATCCTGATTGTGGACGACAGCCCTTTGGCCGGGGAAATCCTCGTCAGGACAATCGAGGCACTTGGCTGGGAAGTGGGCTTCGCGGCAGGCGGAGCGGAGTCCGTCGCCATGGTTATCGAAGCCAACCGACGCGGGAATCCTTTCGACGCAGTCATCATGGACTGGCGCATGCCGGATTTTGACGGCTTGAAAGCGGCGGCCTTGATCAAAATGGAAGCCGGCGCATCCAATCGTCCTGTTGTCATCATGGGAACGGCGTTTGGCCGCGAACAACTGGCAGAGGTAACGGATGCGCAGGAGCCACCTTTCGTCGACTTCCTCACCAAGCCAATTTTGCCGCAGCAGTTGCTAGCCTCGATTCAGCGCGCTTTGGGAGAACCGGGCAATGGAGATCTCCAGGTACCGGCAGTAGGTCTGTCGTCAAAGCGCCTTGTCGGATTGCGCACCCTTGTTGTGGAAGACAATGCGTTCAATCGACAGGTCGTCTTTGAATTGCTCAGGGGAGAAGGTGCGGAAGTCACCCTCGCCGAAGGCGGGTTGCTCGGCGTCGAGCTAGCCACGCGCGAGGTTGGATTGTTCGATGTGGTAATCATGGACATGCAAATGCCCGACATCGATGGCCTGGAAGCGACGCGCCGCATTCGCGCAGACCAGCGTTTTGCGTCTTTGCCGATCCTGGCCATGACGGCCAATGCAACGAAGGCCGACCGGGAGATGTGCCTGGAGGCAGGAATGAACGAGCATGTTGGCAAGCCTATCGACATCGATGCAGTGGTGCACATCCTGCAGGTTTTAACGGGGCGCGGCAAGGCCGGTCTGACGGCCGGCGCTGCGGCGATCAACGAGCCGATGGAGGACACAATCGAACCGATCGCCATGATTTTGCAACGGTTCGGCGGCCAGCTCAATATTTATGAACGTGCAATGACGAGCTTCGAATCCGAATGCGAACGACTGAAAGTAAGATTGACCGCACTTGCGCAAGGCGCCACGGCGCACGAAGTGGCAGGCGAAATGCATGTGCTCAAAGGAATTGCCGGCATCGTTGGCGCCAGGAAATTGGCCGAGTGCGCCTCCGAACTGGAGACTGCGGCCCAGTCCGATCCTCATGCGGACAGCGCGCAGTTGCTGCGTACTGAAACGATGGCATTGCTCGCATCGTTGATGACGGAAAGCAGCGCAAAGTTGCGGCACGCGTTTGCTATGAACGCAGAAAACAAGCGGCGATCCTCGGAAAATTAAAATCCCTTGCTCCGGAATAAATTGGCTGG
Organism: Burkholderiaceae bacterium; assembly: GCA_036561005.1. Classification (GTDB taxonomy): domain Bacteria; phylum Pseudomonadota; class Gammaproteobacteria; order Burkholderiales; family Burkholderiaceae_D; genus PKWO01. The sequence continues at coordinate 12,817 of DATBQE010000237.1, forward strand.
TCAATTGCCCAAAGGGGAAGAGTGCCAATAACCGACCATGGAGCGACGTATGTAGCGAACTGAGATAGCGATATTTATTTCCAATTCTTTGTTGCTTGCAACAATCTCTGGGCAATGGCAACTTTGAGGGGTTGCCGACGAATATGATGAAAATCGGCGATGCCTGCTGCCCAGCCATAAGCTGCCATTGGCTCTTGGTTCTCAACTGACCGCGCTACTTCGCCGCACCCGCGTAAGCTCCCTTGCCCGCGAGGTGGCCGCCAGTGCGAATCCCTCGCTACATTGAGGCGCGCACGGGTGGCAGAATTGCTATGCGAATGGGCGGCAGGAACGATGCGAATGGAAATCAGTAGTCGGTTTTAGGTGAAAATCGCCGGCTGGTTTGCTGAAAATACGCGCTCAAGTCAAATGGCGAACGATACGCAGAGCCATTGGGTTGGCGTGGAGCCGACGTATTTTGCCCGGTCAAACGAGGGAATTTTCGAACTCAAAATACTGTATTTAAATTCAGTATTCGGAAATCCGATTCGCGCCCTCAAACTTGTACTCGCAGCTAGGCAAGGGTCACGGATTCGCGCTGCCTCTTTGGCCCGATACAATACTTTCAAGGCGATTTTCAACAGAAAATTTTATATATTATTTAGATAATTATTGATCGATTTCTTGCAAAATGGCTCAAATATTTGCATTTTGAAAGAAATATGCCGACGAGTGTAATCGCAAGTTATCAAATAATCATGACGGAGTCGTGACAATTTTGATGGAAACGCGACTATCTTGAACAAATACCTGCCTGTGATTGACATCCCCAATCGAAGTTTGAGAATCGATAGTTACCTGTCAAAAAATTATTAATTAAACATTCAAATTAATTGACATTTAACTATTCACGAGAGTAGTGTCCGCTTTGCCAAAACAGCGGTGTTCCGGTCGCAATAGCCGGGTCCTTGGGTGGCGCACGAGTCGAGGCGGAATGAGTGGCAAATTGGGGATTTTCACTTCCGATGCCGGCAAGTCGCCTCCCCCACGCAGGCTCCCGGCAATCCTCTAGTCTTGTTGAGGCCGGAAATACCGCATGTCTCTTGGCGCCATGTCGCAAAAGCTTCATAGAAGAAAGCGTCCCTCAGCATGCGCCGCGCCATCCCTCCGTGGGCTGTCCGCGTCTTTGTCGGGAGAAATAAATTTTTTTGACGATGGTTGTTGAAGTCGGTGCCACAAGCCGGCATTGGCCCAGAAAAAATACCACTAACTAATTAAATTTTCGGAGAGCAAATGTTACGAAACCATGGAACATCAGCGAGAATGCGCCCCCTGGCGCTGGTCATTGCCGCCGCTTTCAGCGTGGGTGCACATGCGGCCACAACCTCCGCATGGGTAGCCACAGCCACCAAGTCTTATTTGGTCGCGCATCCGGCTTCGGCAAACGCAATGACCCGGCAGGCGACGGAATTGTCTTCCGGCGCCCCGATCCAGATTGCTGTCAGTCTGAAATTACGCAACAAGGCTGCGCTCGACGCATTGAGCGCAGGCGTACGAAACGGGGCGGCGCAATTTCTGGCGCCGGCCCAATTCACTGCACAGTTCGGGCCGACGCAGGCTCAGGCCAATGCTGTCGTCGCATATTTGCAGGCGGCCGGTTTTCGCAACGTGTTGGTCGCACCGAATCGTCTTCTGGTGACTGCAGACGGTAGTGCGGCGGCGGTGAAGGCGGCGTTTAACACGACATTGGTAAGCTACGTCAAGAATGGCAAGCAAGTCCATGTCAACGCGGGTGATGCAATGGTGCCGCAGGCCTTGGCGGACGTGGTGCTGGCGGTGCACGGTTTGCAGACTGCCGATTCCTTGCAACCCCTGGTACAACGTGAACCACGGGCTACGGGCAAGCTGCAGACGCTGGCCACCGTAGCGGGTCACAACGGAACGGATTTCTCGACCATCTACGATGCGGACAGCCTGCCGTCGGCGGCCAATACATCCATCGCGATCATCGCACAAGGCGATATTTCGCAATCACTGGTCGACTTGAGCGCCTTTGCATCGCAAAGCGGTTATCCTGCAGTTCATACTCAGGAAGTCGATACCGGCTCCAAGACGAGTGACGCCAGCGGCACCGACGAGTGGGACCTCGATAGCCAGGCGTCGCTTGCGGCAGCCGGCGGCGGCGTCAAGAGCATGATTTTCTACGTCGCGCCGACGCTAAGCGATTCCGACCTCGCCGCCGCATTCAATCGTGCAGTAACCGACAATCTTGCCAAGTCGATCAGCGTCTCCCTTGGCGAATGCGAATCGACTGCGCAGGCAAACGGCAGCATGGCCGCCATGGACCAGATATTCCAACAGGCCATAGTGCAGGGCCAGGTGTTTTCGGTCGCTGCGGGCGATGCGGGTTCGCAGGAATGTGCGGCGCCATCAACCGGTCAAAGCTATCCGGCCGCATCGCCCTATGTAATCGCAGTGGGCGGCACGACATTGAACTCGACGGGCACCGCATACGGTTCCGAAACTGTATGGAGCAGCGCTGGCGGCGGCGCCAGCCTGCTCGAGCCGGCTCAACCTTGGCAAGTCAATGCGGGGGTGCTTACCGGTTCTCATCGCGGTGTGCCCGATATTGCTTTTGACGCCGATCCGAATAGCGGCTTTCTGATCAATAGCAATGGCGTACCGACCCTGGTCGGCGGCACCAGCCTTTCCGCACCATTGTTTGCCGGCTTCTGGGCCCGCATCCAATCAGCACATGGCAACGCCGTGGCATATCCGGCCTCGCTGTTCTACAGCAAAAGCCCGGCAATTCTGGCGGCCTACCATGACGTCAGCAGCGGCAGCAATGGCGCCGCCAGTGCCAAGGCCGGCTGGGACTACGCCTCGGGTTGGGGCAGCATCGACATCGCCAAATTGAATGCATTGGCCGGAACGCCAACGCCAACACCAACGCCGACGCCAACGCCGACGCCAACACCAACGCCAACACCAACACCAACGCCAACACCAACGCCAACGCCAACACCAACGCCAACGCCAACGCCGACGCCAACGCCAACGCCAACGCCAACGCCAACGCCAACGCCAACGCCAACGCCAACGCCAACG
>DATBQE010000238.1:0-15442 GCA_036561005.1 Burkholderiaceae bacterium
GGTCTGCTCCCCTTCGCGCGCCAGATGTTCAAATATCGCCCGGCGTGTCGGGTCGGCAAGGGCTTTGAAAATTTCGTCGGTGATGGGGTGCATGCGTTGAATAATAACCATTGGGTTATGAATTGTCAAGGTCAATGTTGAGGCTGCGGATTTTGTCGCATTGAAACGAGCGATACACGGGATTTATCTCGATCCCGGTTATTGAGACGGGCCTTGCGAGAGAGTCTTTAGTGATCGGCATTCACGGCTAACTCCAGTACTCTCGCTCCCTGTTGTCGTGCTAGCCGCCATCGTCGCGGCACCCAACTCCGCACGTTTTGAGGTTCAAGTTGTCCGTCGCCGATCTTGCTGACACTGACGCGTGCGGGCAAACAAGTAAGGGTCGATGTCGGCAGTCCAGGCGCGCAGACTGGGGAATTAATTTCGCTTTGCCTCGCAGGAGGTAGCCATGTGGCAAATTTCAGCCTACTTGTCTGGCGATACCGTCAGGGACGGAGTCAATACTCCGGCACCTGGTAACATCATCAAGGTCCGACCGGTATTGACTGACTCCTCGACATGCAAAAAATCGCGCCGCACGGCAACATGGCTTAAAATCGAGCCACAGTTTGCTGTTCACCCGCCAATGTTATTATTTGCACTGACCGTCAATGACCAATTCTGCTTCTCAATCCCTGTCGTTGGAAGACGCATTCAAAATCGCGGTTGCTCATCATCGTGCGGGCCAGTTACAGGATGCGGAGAAATACTATCGTGCCATCCTCTCGTCTTTCCCTCAACATGCCGACGCCAATCACAACCTTGGCGTCATGTGCCGGCAGGTCGGCAAGCATGCCGAAGCATTACCTTTTTTTGAGGCGGCATTGACGGCCAATCCGGCGAATGCGCAATATTCGATTTCCTATGCCGATGGCCTCCTCACAACAGGGAATGCAGCCAGGTCGATCGATGTGCTAAAAAAGGCCGGAACGATAGGCGACCCGAGCATCGCGGTAATTGCGGAGGAAGTGTTAAAAAAGGCATGGGGCATGTTGGGTATCGCAACGGAAAGCGAACCGCCGGCCGCCGAAATTGAAAAATTGATCTCGTTGTTTAACCTCGGGCGATATGCGGAACTGGAAGCAGGCGTGCAAACCATGATCGCCCAGTTTTCGAGGCATGGTTTGCTCTGGAAGCTGTATTGCGCTTCTCTTCATATGCAGAGCAAGGATGTGCTGCCCGCTTTGGAAAAAGCGTCACAACTCATGCCCGCCGACGCCGAGTTGCTCAATAACCTTGGTGCTGCCCAGGCGGCCAAGAAAAATTTTGAACAGGCCGCAATCAGCTACCGCCGGGCGCTGGCAGTTCAACCGGCCCTCCTCGATGCGCACAATAACCTCGGGATCGCCCTGCGTAATCTTGGCGATCTGGACGGCGCCATCGCCAGCTACCGCAAGGCACTCGAATTGAAGCCCGATCATGCCGATAGCCACAGCAATCTGGGCGTTGCACTGCGTGACAAGGGGTTATTCGACGATGCTGTCGAAAGGTTCCGCATCGCCAGTGAATTACGACCGGACAATGCGAAGATTCACAACAATCTCGCAGCAGCGCTACAAAATGTGGGCAAGCTCAGTGAGTCGCTCGCCAGCAGCAAGCGCGTTTTGGAACTGGAACCGGATAATCTGGACGCGCACAGTCGCGCTTTGTTCACCTATAACTTCTTTGCCGACAAATCGCCGGCAGAAACCCTAGCCGAAGCCCGAAGCTTTGGCGCGCTTGTTGCACGTCAGGCGAAGCCATTTTCCAGTTGGACAGGGACGCCGGACCCGGATCGGCCTTTACGCGTTGGCATCGTGTCCGGAGATTTGAGGGACCATCCGGTCGGTTACTTTGTCGAGGACGTGCTAAAAGAGATTTCGAACAATCCAGCAACTACCTTGCGCATCATAGGCTATTCGAACCATTTGATTGAAGACAGCATTACCCTGAACATCAAGGCATGTTGCAGCGAATGGTACGTCGTCGACGATATGTCCGATGAAATTTTGGCGGGGAAGATCAGGGGAGATGCCATCGACATTCTGATTGATCTCTCCGGACACACGGCCGCCAACCGGCTACCTGTCTTCGCATGGAAGCCCGCACCTGTGCAAGCCAGTTGGCTTGGGTATTTCGCCACTACGGGCCTTGCGGAAATTGACTATCTGATTGCCGATGAACATGGTGTCGTAGATGGTGAAGAAGAGTTTTACACCGAGCAGATTTGGCGGCTGCCCGAAACGCGCTTATGCTTTACACCGCCGAAGGAGAATGTTGCCGTAGCACCGCTTCCAGCAACCGATGTAGGCTTCATTACATTCGGGTGCTTCAACAAGCTTACCAAGATGACCGACGCAGTCGTCGAATTGTGGGCGCGCATACTTCTTGCCGTTCCGCAAAGCAGCTTGCTCCTGAAGGCAACGATGCTCAAAAGTGATTCGCAGAAGCAATTGGTCATCGAAAGATTCGCCGTGCACGGTATATCCGGCGATCGTTTGCAATTGCAAGGTCCGTCGCCACGAGCGGAGTATCTTGCCGCCTATAGCCAGATAGACATTGCGCTCGATCCGTTTCCATTCACCGGGGGCACGACGAGCGTCGAGGCGCTGTGGATGGGGGTGCCCGTATTGACCTTGCGTGGCGATCGTTTCCTGTCCCGTCAGGGTGTCGGCATCTTGCACAACGTCGGACTTCACGATTGGATCGCCGATTCCAAGGAGGACTATGTATCCAAGGCGATTTCGCATTCGCGCGATGTCGTTGCGCTGGCGCGGTTACGCAGCGCCCTTAGACAGCGGCTCAGTGATTCGCCTCTCTGCGACGCCCTGCGTTTTGCGTCGCATCTTGAAACTGCCCTAAGGAGCATGTGGCGGCAAAGGTGCGCCGGCAAGTAATGGCGCAAGAGGTTGTTTGAGCAATGCGCGACGTGAGGTTCGCGGCAAAGGCAACGGGGAAAAATTCAATTTAAAAGCGCGCAGGCGGCGCTTGCTTGATCATGTATAGATTGACTGATTTGAAATGACAAACAAGAAACCAGACCAGAGCATCGCTATCGCAACCGAGCACTTCAAGGCCGGGCGGCTGGCCGAGGCGGAGCAGATTTATCGTGCCATCCTCCAGGCTGAACCCGACCATGTTCTTGCCAATCACAACCTTGGGCTTCTAGCGCTGCGCGTCGGACGCGGCCAGATGGCCGTTGAGCTTATCAGCAAGGCGATCGCGCGCAATTCGTCCACGTCGGCAATCCATGTCAACCTCGGTGAAGCCCTGCGCTCGCTGGGGCGCCTTGATGAGGCGATGGCTGCGTACAACAAGGCCATCGAGATTAACCCGAACGATGGCTATGCTTTCGGCAATCTTGGTGGCATCCTGATGTCGTTGGGGCGGATTGTGGACGCGGAAGCCTGTTTGAGGAAGGCAATTGGCATCAGACCGGACAACTTCGAAGCCAGAATGGCATTGGCGCAGATACTGGAGTCCGACTATCGCGCCGAAGAGGCGATCAAGCAACTCGGTGCTGCGGCGAAATTTTCTCATATGCCCGGCTTTCAGATTTCGAAGCTTGGGAAAATTTACGCACGTCTGGGCGAGAATGTGCTCGCGCGCAAATATCTTAAAAAGTCGCTCGAACGCGATCCATCCGATAGCGATGGCGCACTGTTGGTGCTTGCTGCGCTGGGTGACGAGGCTGCACCGGCCCGGGCTCCTGCGGCCCAGATGAAGAAGCTGTATGCAGAGCGTGCGGCAACCTGGGACGATAGCGTGCAAGCGGCAAACGGATATCGCGGCATGGACCTTGTTGCCGATACGCTACGAGGCATCGCGACGGGTAAGGTTGTGATTCTCGACGCAGGCTGCGGAACGGGGCTGGTCGGCGAACTTGTGCGCGACCTGGCCGAACTGATGGAGGGCATCGACCTGTCCTCGCCGATGCTTGCCAAAGCTCTGGCCAAGAACTGCTACGATGCCCTGTTTGCCGGCGATCTGCTTGAGTACATGCGAGCTAATGTGCGCAAATACGATGCCATAACGTCAGCTGCAACGCTGATTCATTTCGGCGATTTGCACGAGGTCTTTGTGGCTGCGGCTCTTGCATTGAAACCTTCCGGCCATTTCATCTTTACTGTTTTCCCGAATGAAAATCCGGACATTTTCTCCGTCGGATCATTGCATGGGATGGCTGAAGGTGGATGTTTCTTCCACGGACGAAATTATATTGCGCAGGTTGCGTTGGAAACCGGGTTTGAAGTGGTGAAACTCGAAGCGGCCGTTCATGAATATCGAGACGATGCACCAATTTATGGGCTGATAGTTGCGTTGCGAGCAAGCGCGTCGGCAACGTGAAACGTCTATCAAATCGGTTGACTCGTGCCGCTGGGATTTTGCCCGATCATGACCGCATCATCTGATCAATATTCGGTAGTATTCGTAGCCAGAATGTTGCCTGCCCCAGATCAAATGCGCAACTTGCCTTGTGTCAAAACTCTTCGCGATCATCCACCTGCACAGCTAGGCGTGCCGCCGGCGCCGGCTTCGGCGCGCTGATGGCTCGGTTCGCGCTTGGCGCGGCTTTTACGCTTGGTTGCGGCCTCGGACTGCGTGAAATCGACGGGGTTGCGCTTGCCAGCGGCGCAGCGGTGATGCTGAACACGCCAACGACTTCGGTAAGCGTCGCGGCCGAATTCTGCATCGATTGCGCGGCGGCGGCGGATTCTTCGACCAAGGCAGCATTTTGCTGCGTCACCTCGTCCATCTGCATGATGGCCTGGTTGATCTGTTCGATGCCGGCGGTCTGTTCGCTGCTGGCTGCGGTGATGTCGCCGATGATGCCTGTGACGCGGCGCACGCTCGCCGCGACTTGCTGCATGGTGCTGCCCGCTTGGTCAACCAGTTTTGAGCCTGCTTCGACCTTTTCCACCGAATCGCCGGTCAGGGTCTTGATTTCCTTAGCTGCCCCCGCGCTGCGTTGCGCCTGGTTGCGCACTTCTGCCGCTACTACGGCAAAGCCGCGTCCTTGTTCTCCGGCCCGCGCTGCTTCCACGGCGGCATTGAGGGTGAGAATATTGGTCTGGAACGCGATGCCGTCGATTACGGCAATGATGTCGACAATCTTCCTGCTCGATTCATTGATCGAAGTCATTGTATGCACGACCTGTTCGACGACTTTTCCGCCTTGCTCTGCATGATTGGAAGCCTCGACCGCGAGCGTGTTTGCTTGCGAGGCGTTGTCGGCATTCTGCTTGACTGTCGACGTCAGTTCTTCCATCGACGACGCGGTTTCCTCGAGCGAGCTGGCCTGGTGTTCGATGCGCGAGGAAAGATCCATATTGCCGGTGGAAATCTGCGCCGAAGCCATGGAAATTGTCTCCGTGCCGTGGCGCACCTCGCCTCCGTTCATTTCGGCAACCGACACCGCTATCGTGTCCTTATGCGCATCCAGCCCAACATATTTGCTGAACTCTTTGATAACCTACCCCCTCAATTTCGGCTCTGAGCCTGTGGTTTACGCGAATCTCAAGCTTAACCCGCGTCGCTTGAGGTGCGGTAGGTCAATACATTATGTCTAGCGAATCATGTGAATAGCTATACCGCGATGTTGCGTCTGGTCCCGATAATTGGCGTTCCGATTTTGGCGGCAATCGTCATGGGAAAAATCTTTGGCTGGAAAAATGAAAATAAGTGACGAATTAGCTGACTCGGATCAGGGCACGCTAGGCTGAAACCCCGCCACGACGTTCTTCAGGCTCTTCTGCCGCGTATCGTCCATCGCGTCCGGCGGCAGTAGCAGCATCAGCCTGCCCTTGCCGATACCGGTGTTGCCGGTGTCCTTTTTCTGCCGGTTTGCCAGATGGGTGCAGGCCGATTGCGACAGGCATAGCGCCAGCATCAGGGGGGCTTGCCCTGCCGTTTGCTCGTTGAGTTTGAAGGCGACAGCGTCGGCCACGTCCGGCGAGTCCTTCAAGGCCTTGGTTGCGGGGTTCTCGGTCCGGTCTATCATGCCGTTTAGGCCGTGCTGGTTCAGGTATTGCTCGAATTGTGCCATGGAGTTTTCCCGCGCTTCGTCGGCCAGCACGTCGGCTTTGGTCGGTTCCACGCAGACTTTCAAAACCGGGTCGTACACGCCGTCGTTCTGTTCGCGGCACCATTTCATCATCGTGGGATTGGGCTTGGTGTTGTCGGCTTCCTCGGTAATCTTCATCTTGTTGTAGTGAATATTGGCCAGGATCACGCCTACGGTCACAAACAATGTGCCGAAGGCCGCCATCGCCGGCACGCGCAGGGCGGCGCGCTGGCTGTTCCACAACTTGTAGGTCCAGTAGAAGGCCGGCAAGATGAGGAAGGTGAGGTAGGCGCCGACTGTGCTTTCGTGCGAGATGCGTGAAGCCAGCCAGAACAGGCATGCCAGGCAGGCGGTGAAGAGAATGATGTAGATGATGATCACAATAGGTCCTGATTCAATCTCGCTTAGTTATTCGGTCTGCGGCTGCGCGCCAGTTCGAGTTTCTTGCACAAGGCTTCGGCACCATCGAGTGCGCGCGGGCTGCCGCGCGTCAGGGTGTCGGCATTGAGGCTGAACAGATTATCGCGCTTAACGGCGAGCAATTGTGAAAATTTGCGCCAAGACAACAGTGCGTCACTGCCGGCATCGCTGCCGGTCAGGATTACTTCCGGGTTGGCTTGCAAGACCGCCTCGATTTCGACCGTCGGCACCAGTTGCGGCAGTTTGCCGAATATGTTTTGCCCGCCGCACAGCGAGATTGCGGCCGCCACGAGGTGGGAGTCGTTCAAGGTCATCAGCGGTTCGTGCCAGATCTGGTAGAACAGCCGGACCGGCGCGGCGTGCGCATAGCGCGCGCCCAACTGTTGGCGGCGTGCGTCGAAAGCAACGGTGGCCTGATGGGCGGCGCCCGCTGTGCCTGCCAGTTGCCCCAGACGCTCCAAGGACGATGCGATATCGGCGAAGTTGTGCGGTTCGCTCTCGAATACGGGAATGCCGAGCTGTTTGAACTTGTCGATTTGCGCGGCAGATGTGCCGGTGCTCCACAAAACGATCAGGTCTGGCTTGAGCGCCACGATGCGTTCGATGTCAAAGCCTGCGCTGCCGCCCAACTGGGGTAGTTTCGTCGCTTCGGCCGGATAATCGCTGAACTGGCTGACGCCGACGACTTTGCTGCCGGCACCCGCGTCGAACAGCAGTTCTGTCGTATGCGGTGCCAGGCTGACGATGCGGCCGGCAGGGGCGGCGAGCGTGACGTCATGATGCGCGTCGTCTTGCACCGTGACGGGCGCGGCACCGCAGGACAAGGCGGCGAGTAGCGAGATTGCCGGAATGGCGCGGCCGGCAAATCTGACAAGCATGCGGCTCAAATTTCCAGGTTGTCGATCAGGCGTGTTACGCCGAGCTTGGCAGCGGCGAGAACGACCAATTCCGTCTTTTGCACGATGTCGCCGGCGGAAGGCGGTTGCAGGTCAGCGCGGCGGCGGATCGAGATATAGTCCGGCTTCCAGCCGCGAGCAGCCAGGCTGGCGACAGCCTGCTTTTCCAGTTCGGAAATGTCCAGGTGCCCGCCGCGCACTTCATCGGCAACCTGGTTCAATGTGCGGTACAGGGCAGGGGCTTCGGCGCGTTCTTCTGCCGAGAGGTAGCCATTGCGCGAGGACAGCGCCAGGCCGTCTTCGGCGCGATAGGTCTCGGCTGCGATGATTTCGGTCGGCAGGGCAAATTGCTTGCTCATGTTACGCACGATCATCAATTGCTGGTAATCCTTTTTACCGAACACGGCAACGCGCGGTTGCACGCAGGAGAACAGCTTGAGCACGACGGTGGTGACGCCGCCGAAGAAGCCGGGGCGGAACTCGCCTTCGAGCATGTTGCCGAGGTCATCCGGCGGGCGCACACGAAATTCCTGTGGTTCCGGATACAGATCGCGCTCGGTCGGCGCGAACAGCACATACACGCCTTCCTTTTCCAGCTTCTCGACGTCGGCCTGGAAGGTGCGCGGGTATTTGTCGAAGTCTTCGTTGGGGCCGAACTGCAGACGGTTGACGAAGATCGACGCCACCACCGGGTCGCCGTGCTTGCGTGCCAGACGCATGAGCGAGAGGTGGCCCTCATGCAGGTTGCCCATGGTGGGGACGAAGGCGGTGCGCAGTTGGCCGCGCATTTGATCGCGCAATTCGTCGATCGAGGAGATGATCTTCATGCAGTTCCCGGGTAGATACTAAGTTTGGCTAACTTGGCGCATAGGTAGGTGCATAGGCCAGGCGCACATAAATGGGCGCGAAGGCTTCGGCCTGGGTGATTTCGATCAGTGTTTCCTTCGCCAGTTCGAGCAGGGCGATGAAATTGACCACCAGCACAGGCACGCCGCGCGCCGGGTCGAACAGGTCGGCGAATTCGACGAATTTGGTGGACTGCAGGCGCCGCAGGATGCCGGTCATGTGTTCGCGCACCGACAATTCTTCGCGGCTGATGGTGTGGTGCGCAGTCAGTTTGGCGCGTTTGAAGACGTCGGCCCAGGCTTCCTGCAGGTCGACCACGTTGACCTCGGGCCAGCGCGGCACGAGGCTTTGTTCGATGAAAATCTGCGCGCGTACATAGTCGCGCCCGAGCTGGGGCAACGTGTCGAGCTGTTGCGCGGCGAGCTTGATCTGTTCGTATTCGAGCAGGCGGCGCACCAATTCCGCGCGCGGGTCTTGCACTTCCTCACCGGTCTCGCTCTTTTTCACCGGCAGCAGCATGCGCGATTTGATTTCGATCAGCATCGCTGCCATCAGCAGATATTCGCCAGCCAACTCCAGATTGGTGGAGCGGATCTGGTCGACGTATTCCAGATATTGCAAGGTCACTTGCGCCATCGGGATGTCGAGGATGTTGAAGTTTTGCTTGCGGATCAGGTAGAGCAGCAGGTCGAGCGGGCCTTCGAAGGCTTCGAGGAAGACTTCGAGCGCATCGGGCGGGATGTACAGGTCGTTGGGCAGGCGGAATAGCGGTTCGCCATACAGGCGCGCAAAAGCCACGCCGTCGATCACGTTGGGCGTACTGTCGGGCTGGCCTTCCAGCACGAGATCGGGGGCGCTGGAAGGCAACTGGGCCAGCAGCGATTCCTGCGCGGAACTCATTTACGGACGATTACTTGTTTTGATAGACGTAGGGTTGTTGCTTGACGCGCGATTCGTCGGCGCGTTTCTTTTGATCGAGGTCAATCGGTGCCTTGTCCCACAGCAGGGCACGGCCCGCCCGTTGCGATTCCTCCAGCTTGGGATTTTTCTTCTTCAGATCCTGGATGAATTGGCTGGCTTCGGACTCGTACAGATTGAATTTTGGCGGCAGTATCATGTTTTATTGGCAACGAGGTGAATTCAATGTCTATTTTACCTTGTCTTGCCTGAGAAACTGCCTCCCAACTGTTCATAGTGCACAATCGCGCGACAAGCGATTTGCCGATTGCCCCGGATTTGTCCCACTCAAGGCGTTGCAAATTTTATCGTGTAACTTGCAGTTGATCATATTTAACAATCTTTTTGTTACTTTTATTTGAATCGCGCTGGTATTAGCAGTAAGATCAAAACATAATTGACGAACGGCAAGTTTGCCAGGCTTACCCATTTGTCGACTTGCACTGGTATCGTCAAAGCCTTGTTCGCCCACGAGGAATAGCATGTCTGCCGGGTTCGAAATTGCTCAAGCGGAGATTCTCATCGTTGACGACATGTCAATGGATGCGGGCGCGCTGCTCGACCTGCTCGGTGGCGACAGCCACAGGATTCGCCTCGCCAATAACAGTGAAACGGCCCTGCTTGCTATTGGTGCCGCTGTTCCCGATTTGATCCTGCTTGGCGTCAACGCTGTTGAATCGGACGGCCTCGACCTGTGCCGCAGCCTGAAAACCAAGGCGGAATATGCCGCTATCCCCGTCATTATGTTGTCAGCGCATGACGACGTGCGCAAGAAAATTGCCGCCTTTGACCTGGGGTGCGTCGATTTTTTGGTCAAGCCGTTTGCCGTCGAAGAAATACGTGCGCGGATTCATTTCCAGCTGCGCCAGAAGCGCGAGCGCGATCTACTCGGTTTTCGCGCCGGACACGATCCGCTGACCGGCCTGCCCAACCGCAATCTTCTGCTCGACCGGCTGCACCAGGCTGTCAGTTATGCCGAACGCTATGAACGGCGCGTGGCAGTGGCTTATATCGATCTCGACAAGTTCAAGTTCGTCAACGATACGCTGGGCCATGAAGCCGGCGACCAGTTGCTCATTGAGGTGGCGCGCCGCCTGCTGTCCTGCGTGCGCGAATCCGACTCGGTGGCGCGCATCGGCGGCGACGAGTTCGTGGTGGTGCTGTACGACCAGGCGACCGAGGATATTACGATGCATGCCATGCAGCGCATCCTGCAAAGCATCGCGGAACCGGTCGTCATCAACGAGGGCGAGATACGCACCAGTTGCAGCATCGGCTTTTCCTTTTACCCGCAGGACGGACGCGATGTCGAGACCCTGCTCAAGAACGCCGACACCGCCATGTATCGCGCCAAGGAATTGGGGCGCAACAATTTTCAGTTTTTTACGCCAGAACTGACTGAGCGCATCAACCAGCGCATCGCATTGGAAAAACATTTGCGCGGCGCGCTTGGGCGCAAGGAATTCCTGCTCCATTATCAGCCTCGGGTCGACCTGCGCACCGGCAAGATCGTCGGCCTCGAAGCGCTGCTACGCTGGCAGCATGCGGAACTCGGCATGGTCGAGCCGATGCGCTTCATAGAGTTAGCAGAGGAGATCGGCTTGATGTCGCAAATCGGCCAATGGGTCCTCCAGACAGCCTGCGAACAGCAGAAGAAGTGGCAGCGCGACAAGGTTGCGACTTTGCCGATGGCGGTCAACATATCGAGGCTGCACTTCATGCAGAGCGATTTTGTCGACCAGGTGCAGGCAGCCCTGATCGCGGCCGGCATGGAGCCGCAATTTCTCGAACTGGAAATCTCCGAATCGCTGTCCATGCAGGACCCGTTGGCGACCATCCGCGTGCTGCGCCAGTTGAAAGACCTGGGCGTGCGGCTGGTGGTGGACGATTTCGGAACCGGCTACACAAACCTGAATTTCCTCAAGCAATTCCCGCTCGATAACATCAAGCTCGATCAAAGCTTTGTTTGCGACATCGGACGCAATCCGGAAGACCTCGCCATTTCCGACGCAGTGATCGCCATGGCCCACAGCCTGCATTTGCGCGTCACCGCCGAAGGTGTCGAGAGCGCAAGCCAGCTCGCTTTGCTGGCAGATCGCGGCTGCGATGAATTCCAGGGGCATTACTTCAGCGAGGCGGTCGGCGGCGATGCCTGCCGCGACCTGCTGTGTGCACAACACAGCCTGCCCGTGCATAAGCTCGGACGCAGCCACACCGCACGCACCGTCTTGCTGGTCGACGACGAACCGAGCGTGCTGACCGCCCTGGCGCGCACCTTGTACGGGCGCGACTATCACATCCTCAAGGCACGTAATGCCGCCGCCGCGCTCGATGTGCTCGCTACGCATGAAGTCGGCGTCATCATTTGCGACCAGCGCATGCCGAACATGACCGGTGTCGAATTATTCCGCCGCATCCGCCAGATGTATCCGCAGACTGTGCGTATCATTCTCTCGGGCTACGCCGACGTGGAAATCGTGACCGATGCGATCAATCTCGGCGCCGCCTACAAATTCCTCAACAAGCCTTGGGACAAGGCCGATCTGTGCGGCATCATCGAAGGTGCATTCGATCTGTATGAGGCGGATTTCGAGGGTGAGACGGCCGGGGCGGGGTGAGTACTCCAACGGACGGGAGGGCCCAAGCCCACCAATTCCGTGAGCCATCGGCCGACCGGTTCTTTCTGCCTTCTTCTTATCTTATCTCACGCGCATGCCCGGTTTGGCACCCGGCCACGGATTGAGTACGTAGATACCCGGATCGGCCTTTTCGTCGGCCGCCGACGCCGCCAAAACCATGCCTTCCGAAACGCCAAACTTCATCTTGCGCGGCGCGAGGTTGGCCACCATCACGGTCAGCTTGCCGATCAGCTCGGCCGGCTGGTACGACGACTTGATGCCGGAGAACACGTTGCGCATGCGGCCTTCGCCGACATCGAGCGTCAGGCGCAGCAGCTTGTCGGAACCTTCGACCAGTTCGCAATTGACGATCATGGCAATGCGCAGATCGATCCTGGCAAAGTCATCGATCTTGATTTCTTCCGCCAGCGGTTCGATGTCGGGTGCCGCCGCACTCTCGCTCGGTGCTGCAGGCGTTGCTTCGGCCGGGGCTTCAAACAAGGCATCGAGCATCTTTGCATCGACGCGCGTCATCAAGTGGCTGTATGGATTGATTGCGTGGCCGTTCGGTAGCGGATGCGTCACATCGGACCATTGCAGCGGCTGGAGATTCAATTGTGCTTCCACCTGCGTTGCCAGTGCAGGCAAGACCGGCTTGAGGTAGATCGTCAGAATGCGGAATGCTTCCAGCAGGCGGCTGCAGACTTCCTGCAGCAATGCATCCTTGGCCGCATCCTTGGCCAGCTCCCACGGCTTGTTGGCGTCAACATAGGCGTTGACTCGGTCGGCAAGTTCCATGACGGCGCGCAGGGCTTTGCCGAATTCGCGCTGATCGTACAAGGCGTGAATTTCCGGCGCCGCCTGGCGCAGGCCGGCGAGGAACGCATCTGCGTCAGTGGCCCACTCGGTGGCAACCTTGCCGGCAAACTTCTTGGTGATGAAGCCGGCGGCGCGGCTGGCGATATTGATATATTTGCCGATCAGGTCGCTGTTGACGCGCGCGATGAAATCATCGGGATTGAAGTCGACGTCTTCCACCTTGGCCGAGAGCTTGGCGGCAATGTAGTAACGCAGCCATTCCGGGTTCATGCCGATGTCGAGATAGCGCAGCGGCGAAATGCCGGTGCCGCGCGACTTCGACATCTTCTCGCCGGAAACCGTAATGAAGCCGTGCACATAGACGTTGTTGGGCACCTTCATGCCGGAGAAGTGCAGCATGGCGGGCCAGAACAGCGTGTGAAAATAGGTGATGTCCTTGCCGATGAAATGATATTGCTCGGTGCTTGGGTCGGCCATGAAGGCCTCAAAATCGCGCCCGGTCTTGCCGAAGTAATTTTTCAGCGAAGCCAGGTAGCCAATCGGCGCGTCGAGCCAGACGTAAAAATACTTGCCCGGCGCATCGGGGATTTCGATGCCGAAGTAGGGCGCGTCGCGGCTGATGTCCCAGTCGCCCAAACCATTGTCTCCTTCGAGCCATTCCTTTGCTTTGTTCGCCACTTCCGGCTGCAGGCGATTGTCAGCCAGTGCCCATTGGCGCAGGAATTCCACGCACTTCGGGTCGGACAATTTGAAGAAATAATGTTCCGACGACTTCATCACCGGGGTGGCACCGGACAGGGCCGAGTAGGGGTTCTTCAACTCAGTCGGTGCGTAGACCGCACCGCACACCTCACAGGAATCGCCGTATTGGTCCTTGGCGCCGCATTTCGGGCATTCGCCCTTGATGTAGCGGTCGGCCAGGAACATGTTCTTGACCGGATCGTAGAACTGCTCGATGGTTTTGGTCGTGATCAGTTTTGCGTCGTCGCGCAGGCGGCGATAGATTTCCTTGGACAGTTCATGGTTTTCCACGCCATCGGTCGAATGCCAGTTGTCGAAACCGATGTGGAAGCCGTCGAGCGGGTACTTGCGCCCGGCCGCAATCTTGGCCACGAATTCCTGCGGCGACACGCCGGCCTTGTCGGCCGCGATCATGATCGGCGCGCCATGCGCGTCGTCGGCGCACACGAAATGCACCTCATGGCCCTGCATGCGCTGGAACCTCACCCAGATGTCGGCCTGGATATATTCCATGATGTGCCCGATATGGAAGCCGGCGTTGGCATAGGGCAGGGCGGTGGTGACGAAAAGCTGGCGTGGCGATGTGTTGCTCATAGGGGCGGCAAAGTGAAAATTCTCGGGAAAACCATGATTTTAGCAGTGCTGGGACGATTTACCATTGGATCGGCGAAATACCTTGGGCGACAGGATAGGCGCGAATGCGCTTTCGCACTTTGGTTTACACTTGGGGCCGGTCCGTCGGTAACTATTATTGGAGCAGCAATGAGCAGCAGTGTAGAGGCAGTAAAAGGCGCCCTGGCGCACGTGATCGACCCTAACACGGGCAAGGATCTGATGTCGGCAAGGGCCGCAAAGAATATACAGGTCAACGGCGGCAAGGTCAGCCTGGACGTGGAACTCGGCTATCCGGCGCGTAGCCAGTTCGCCTTGATCACCCAATTGGTTGAAGACGCGCTGCGTGCCTTGCCCGGTGTCGATGCAGTCGAAGTCAAGGTCGATTCAAAAATCGTTTCGCATGCCGTGCAGCGTGGCGTCAAGCTGATGTCCAACGTGAAGAACATCATTGCCGTGGCCTCGGGCAAGGGCGGCGTCGGAAAATCGACTACGGCAGTCAATCTAGCACTGGCGCTGGCGCTGGAAGGCGCCCAGGTCGGCATTCTTGATGCGGACATCTATGGACCCTCGCAGCCGATGATGATGGGCATATCGGGACGCCCGGAAACGGTCGACGGCAAGACCATGGAACCGCTGGAAAATCACGGCCTGCAGGTGTCATCGATCGGTTTCATGATCGACCCGGACGAACCCATGGTCTGGCGCGGCCCCATCGTGACCCAGGCATTGCAGCAGTTGCTCAACCAGACCAACTGGCGTGACCTCGATTACCTGATCGTCGACATGCCGCCGGGCACGGGCGACGTGCAACTGACGCTGTCGCAAAAGGTGCCGGTGACGGGTGCGGTGATCGTGACCACGCCGCAGGACATTGCCCTGCTCGACGCGCGCAAGGGCTTGAAGATGTTCGAAAAGGTCGGCATTCCCATCCTTGGCATCGTGGAAAACATGAGCACGCATATCTGCTCGAACTGCGGCCACGCAGAAGCGATTTTCGGCACCGGCGGCGGCGAGAAGATGTGCGCCGAATACGGCGTCGATTTCCTCGGCGCGCTGCCATTGACGATGTCGATCCGCGAGCAGGCCGACTCGGGCAGGCCGACCGTGGTGGCCGACCCCGACGGCCCTGTCTCCGATATTTACAAAAGCATTGCGCGCCGGGTTGCCATCAAAGTGGCGGAAAAAGCCAAGGATATGTCGAGCAAATTCCCCACAATTACGGTCCAGCACGACTAATTACCGGTCGGGATATGCGCCGACTGTTGTCGCGATTGCCGTTATTCGCACAATAATTTCAATTCTTGTGCAGCGCGGATTGCTTTTTGTTGAAAGCAGTTACATATTGTGAACTATTCCAATTTTGTTAATTTTGGGAAATAATGGTAACCCGGAAATTGTTGACGTATGGCAGTGCCGGGTTCTTATTAAGAATTTAAAAATAATATAAA
>DATBQE010000239.1:0-66678 GCA_036561005.1 Burkholderiaceae bacterium
CCTGTGGCTGAAGAAGGCGAACCAGTTACGATCAGAGAGTTCAGGCACGAGGAATTATTAAGATCAAAAGACATCTAAACAAGATTTTTCCAAGCGCCAATAAATTGGCGCTTGGAATGCTGGATGAATTACCAGCCACGGCTTTTAAAGAAGGGGTGAAAGAAAGGTACATCGCAACGTTGACTGAAGACAGGTCCCACCTCGTGACAAGGGGAATACTTGCCAATATAGGCGTGGTTATTTCCGATGTAAGTGAGGGTAAATAAACCGCGTTCGCAGTGGACCGGCTCGGCTACAAGCCCAGCCGTATCAATTTTCAAGCGGTTGACCCCGTAACAGTATCGACACAAACATGTACTGCTAGCGAGTGTATGGCACTTTGTTCATCCGTATATGGACTCCTCCGTTTTTGCAACTCAATCGAAGTGTATCGGCATTAGGTGCAACTGCAGGCGCCTTGCCTGTTAACACTGTACCGGCCCACACGCCGTCAGGCAACCACACGCGCACCGGCTATTTCCGCGCGCGTGTTCACCCATGCGCGATCACTTTGCCGGTGCCGCGCTCATGGCACCCGGCGCGGCCTCCTTCCGCTTCAAATCATCGGCGATCAGCGCAAGCGCACGCGCCGCGCGGGCGCGGGCGCTTTCACCTGGTGTGGGCAGCACGGGCAAGTCGGGCGCCACGCCTGCCACCTCGCTGGTTCCGTCTGCGCGCAGGCGTATGCAATTGGGCATGCGGATGCGCATTCTGGAGTTAGGCAGCACTTCCGGGTCATGGTAGCCCATGAAGCCGCAGCCGTCGCCGCCGGTTCGGTCGCCTACGGTTTTTGCGATGCCGTTGTCGCGCATGACGGCACTGAACATTTCTGCCGACGAGAAGGTTTTGCGGTCGGTCAGCACATACACCGGGCCGTTCCACGCGCCGCGGAAGCCGTCGGCTGCGGCGGGCCAATGCAGGGTCTGGGCGGCGTCCGTGTCGCCGTAGGCGTTCTCCGGCAGGAAGTCGAGCGGGCCGCCGGCAGAGCCGGCGCGCACCAGGCGGCTGCAGGCGGCATCAGGGTTCCAGGGCCGCATTTCATGCCATACCCAGGACATGTCGCAGGTTTGCGCATCGATGCCGGCCAGCGCCGCTTGCAGCCGCGCCAGCGCAGCCTGCAGCGCTTCCCGCGCTTCGGCATTGGTCACTTTTGCCAGCTCTTCCTTGACGTCTTTGGTTTGCGATTCCAGCTCCGGCCGGGCTTTGGCGGAGTTGGACAGGTAGAGCCGCGCCGAGTGCACGTCGCGCCGCGTGAAAATGCGCGCGCTGATGTCGCCTGAATCGTTGCCGCCGTGGTTGTTGCCCACATCGACGACGACCGCCGCCACGTGCGCCTGGCCGAATTGCTTGAGGACTTGCGCGAGTTCCGCATACCAGGCATTTTGCACGGCATCGGTCACGGTGGCGCTGTTGCGCTCCTTGCCGGCCGCACCCAGCGCCGACCAGACTTTGATGCAACCGGCGGCGTAGTCTTGCGGGTTGAACGATTGCAGGCGGATCAGCCCCAGCTTTGTCCCCTGCGCCGTGTCGATCACGCCGGTGCGCAAGACCGTGGCCAGGCCGTCGGACTCCATGCGAAAACCCTGCAGGCTCGGCAGCGGCAGGGAAAAATCCAGTGCGCCGTTGGTATAGCCGAGCGCCGCGCAGGCGGTGGGGCCGTCGGCATGGCTCAAGTCGGCCTCCGGCGGGTCTTCGATGGCGGCCGCATTCTTTTGCGGAGCCGGATCCGGGTAGATGCTGAAATGCCCGTCGGGGAACGCCGCCTTGAAGCGGCGGATGGCTTCGCGCGCCTCGTCGTCGCTATGCGCCGCTTTCAGCACGGCCTGCGTGCGCCGGTCCAGCGCGGGCAGGTCCAGCTTCAGCTCGGTCGAGGCAAACCATGCGAGGTTCGCATAGTTGCGCTCCATGGCTTTTTTCAGGGCGGCGTAGTCGTCTTGCCACGCCGGGCGTTTGAAGGCCGCCTGGGCCGTGGCAGCGTGCGCTTGTTGCGCATGCAGGGCGGGCCAGGCAAGCCCCGTCAGCATGCCGGCCGCGAGTGCCAGGCGCCGCAGGCGCAAGCCGGATTTCGATTGGTGTTCATTCATATGCGTGCATTTCCGATGAGATTGGGTATATGGCCGCGCCGCATCCGTGCCGGTCGTTACCGTTCCTGCGGCGCCATAGGGAAATTACCGCACGGCGTACCCGTCCGTCTTGTACGAAATGTTGTCTTTGTATTTTTTTCGGCGGTACCGTGAACGCGCTGCGCATGACACCCTGCTTGCGCCGGGCGCGGCGCCTTTGCCGCACGATTAATTTTCCGTGCGAAAGCGCGCCGGTGTCATGCCGACGACGCGCTTGAATGCGCGGCTGAAGTGGGCCTGGTCGTGGAAGCCGCATTCGATGGCAATGTCGGCGATGGGCTGGCGCGTTTTGGCAAGCAGTGCAGCGGCACGCCGGAGGCGGATTTCACGCGCATGCGCGGCGATCGATGTGCGGTAGGTCTGCCGATAGGCCTGGGCCAGTTCGGCCGGGTGCCGTGACAGCGCGCGCGCCATCTCGTCGAGCGTGAAATGCTCGGTCGCACTTTCGACGAATTCGCGCGCCTGAACAAGCCATGGCGCAATCACCGGCGAGCTGTCGCGCAGTGCGCGGCCAAAGCCGGCAAAACACTCCAGCACCAGGCCATCGAGGGCGATGCGCGAGAACGCGTCGTCATGCCTGCATTCGTCGACAAAGCGCTGTGCGAGGCCGGACAGCGCCGCGCTTTGCACGCACGGCGCCTCGTTCAAGCGCGTGCGGTCGGCGAGAAATTCGAGCGCCTGCGGCGTCGGCCGAATCGTCAGCTTGCGTGCGCCACTGCGCGAAATGCGCTGCGAATGCTCCTCATGCGGCGGGCAATAGAGCGCATGCCCGGCCGTGTGCAAGCCGGCACGCCCGCGCGTCTTTTCTTCATATTCGCCGCCCACGACCAGACAGATCAACGGCACGTCGTGATGGTGCGCCGCCATCGAATGCAAGGGCGTCCACTGCGAAATCGTGGCGCTATCCGCCCAGGAAGAACCCGACATTTCCAACGCGCGAAGCACGATCTTCCCCGATTGCATTGCTTGATCTCCTGTATGTGCCCGTTGCCCGCAGACTGGTGCCTTTATTGCCGGGGCACAATGCGGTTGCGCAACCGATGAACAGGCACGCTATCTGCATGTGCATGGAATGCTGCCAGCAAATGCGGGTTTAGGCAAGCCCAGTGCCGCGCAAAGTCGATTGTTCAAAATGCTATCGAAATTTCTCCGCTTCGGTTCGCATGATCCGATCTTCGCGAACGATCAATTTATCGGCATGGGCGAGCAAACGATCTATCTTTGCATCTTTCGCGCATTCTGGCGTGATCGTCGCCTTTTCAATTGGTTTCCCTCGCAGGCACTGGAGCAGGGCAAGCACGTCGTTCAATTTGGCCGCCTGGATGTCGCTAAATTCATCCGACATCACGAGGGCTCTAACGATCTTCATTTTCGTTTGCTCCGAATAGCCGTCGGCCAAACCTCGCGCATCGAGCTCGGGAATCATGCCGTTTTCCGACATGCGCCTTAATGCCTTGATCTTTTCCCAAACCAACATGGGTTGCGTTAATGCCGGCTCGGCAGGCGAGGCGCCGCCATCCGTTTCCGACGCAATCGTCGTGCCCGATGCCAGACCGGCCATCAGAAGCGAAAATAAAATCAGGCGCTTTCGTATCATGGTTGCAATGTGCATTTTCCGGGTTTCGCTATCTAATCAATTTGCCGTGTTCCACATGATCTGCCCGAGGCTTGCCAAGCGCGAGTGCTTTTGGAATCGGCGCCAGGGAGCATGGGTGGTCGCGCTCTTCTCGCTCACCCAGCCCGTCGGCGTTCGCCGCTTTATGGCAATGCGGCATGGAAGGAAATCTGTGTAGCAATGGCACCATAACATTCCATACGGCATCGGGCAACCGGATGCGCCGCAGCTTGGCTAAGTGTGTTGCCGAACAGAACGCGTGCCAATACCGCCACATAATGATCGTTCACAATCACAACGGAGAACGGCCATGATCACAAACAATCCTCTCAAGCTCAGCTTGACCATTGCCGCTTTCGCAGTGCTGGGCGCCTTGTCGGCGACAGCCACCGCGCAAAGCAACGAATATCGCCAGGGCTACGACCAAGGCTACCGTGACCACGCGGAAGGACAAGGCCAGCCGAATCATGAAGGACGGATCATTATTGAAGAAGCACACTACGGCTCGCGCGAAGGCGGTTTCTGCGATCCACGCGAATCGATCCAGCGTGCAATCGGCTGGCGCCGCCACGCCGACATCCGTGCAGACAATCAATTGTGCGGCGACCCGGCACCCAACCACGTCAAGCACCTGGAAGTGCGCTACCGCTGCGGCAACAGCCAGACGGCGCGCGCCGAGACACCGGAAAATACAGTATTGGCGCTGAGTTGCCAATAATGACGTCCATCTCATCACACCTGCGCCGCGCGCGGGTGTGATGGTAACGTGAACAATAGTCACGTCGTGTGGATTGTGTGATCGCGCGCAACTAAGACCGTTTTTTGGGCGCTGTCGCAGCCTGCATGACGATTATTAGTGTTCGATGATAGCGCGCATTATCTATCGCTCGAACGCCCGTTGCTGAACTTTGACGGGCGGTTGGGGGATTGTTTGGCGCGCGATCGGATGGCATGTATACGCCCCGCCCCTGTTTCGAACAATGGGCCGCGCGGGATGCAAGCGCAGTAGCGCAAACAATTTTGCCCGGGCGTATGCGGTCAATCGCTATTTGCATGCTGAATATGCGATATAACGTATTTGAAGCCGTTGCGTAAGCAATTGCTGCGCGTTGCACCTCCTCATGTCCCGGCCTATTGTCGTCCGACGTACCTGAGATATTGCGTTCAATCCGCGCACAAAATTTAATGTCCGCAGCGTCAACGCCGGGAAACCACTTTCCGTAGCCGTTGACGCTCAAGCAGTGCGGCTGCCCATGCGCCAACGCATTCGCAGCGTCTTGCTCTGGGTGCGCGAGATTGAACTGCAGGAATTCAAGGTCGGATACGACACCTTCCCGGGCACCGGCAAATTGAGGCGTAAGCGTCATCAGGAGGAAGCCGACCGGGACCAGCCTTGCAATTGAATATGTTTTCATGAAAGTTTTGGCACTGGGTTGGCGATCAATTGCAAGCTACCAGGCGTTCAATCTTAGTTCATCCTACGGGTCATATTGCTCGACGCGACCATCCGACATAACAAGCGTCCATCTTCCCCGGAACGACCTGCGCATGTAAGGCGTGCTTGAACCGTCTTCATTGATCCGGTCCCAGAGTCTAGCGTTTCGCCGGATGTAGGTTTCTCGGCACGTTGGACATTGAAAGTAACTATGCCGCGATGCGAAGGCCACCAACGCCCATTGCGTAAATGCAGTACCGCAACCACACGGAGGATACGCCTGCAACTGACGCGAGGCAAGCCAAAGACAGCACCACATCAACATTGCGCCGATGAATCCGCCAAGGAGCGCGCCATCACCATCGGCAGCCTTCACACCCAATAGGATGCCGGCGATGGCGGAACAAAATATCGCGAAAAATTCGATTCTCTTTCTGATCATATTTTTTGCGCGTGGACCATGTCAATTCGAAAGGATATTAGATATTTATTCGGTCAAAAACCATGCGCCATCATTTCCGCCAGACTACCAGAAATATTGCATACAATTGCTTTCTTCGGCAAAAGGCAAAAAGTGGCTGCTTTTCGCCATTGATAAATAAAACCATCGCTGCTTGTTGCGCGTTTCAATCAACACTCAGCCCGCGCTAATGTCCGCCCCCATCATGTCCGCCACCACCGGCATCATTTGGTTCCTGCGGTACGAAAAAATTGTCGCTGTGGCGCGGCGGCTTGCGTTCGCTCTGCAGAATCAAATGACAACAGAGAGCGCCGAACAGAGGAACAAACCAAATGATAAGAAGCTGGAGGAGCTGTTGAACCCGCTCGTATTCATCCGCGCGAAAAATAATGACGGATACATAGACCTGGTATATGACCAAGACTAGTGCACAGCCAACGTATACGCGTTCATTCATGATGCCTCTCAAAATTGTTTAATCTGTGCACGATTAAACGCGCGTCTGACCAACCGCTTTTGCCGGCTGGTGATCGTAGCGTAGAGGGCTACGGCCAGAGCCATGTGCTTGGTTCGTTCGCAGCCTCGTGTGATCGGGCACTAGTAGTAGCAGGGCCGTCCGCATGCCAAGCCGGTGCTGATGATCGAGAATCGCAGCTTGCCGGAGGAGCGAATTCTGCGGTTGACGCGGAAGAATTGAAGAAAGGGCTTACGGGATTCACCGGGGCGGTGCTCGTCATCATCGGCAGAGCGATGGCGCTACCTTTGCCTGCTTGACGGAGGGCAGCGCCACTTCGGTTTGGCGCATGGAAGGACAGCGTCAGGCTGCCTTGCCGCAAGGATCTGGCAATACCTTACGATGCCGTCGTGACCGCCTGCTTTTCATAAGTGAAAAAGGAATCCGGCGTGAGCGGATCGAGCCTGTTCAGGCTTAAAAAGTGTTGGTAGCTGTCGGATTCAAGGTAGTCCGCGTAGCGTAATGTTTGCGCGCCGTCTGCAGTCTCCATCCCGGCAAGGTAGCGGCAAAACGTATCGAGCATCAACAAGCTCGGGTCGATGTCTTCCTTCCACAAAAACTGGCCGGCCTCGTTGATCTCCAAAAAAACGTAGTCGCCATTCTTGTTGACGACCAGATCGATGCAGCCGAAAGCCAAATTCAAATTGCGGCACAACTGCAGGCAACGCTCCTCGATCACCTGCGGCAAGATGGTTGCCCGTAAGGGTGTCTTGCCTAGTATGCCGTCGTAGCGCCAGTCGATGGATTGCCCGTCTTTTTGACTGTCTATCGCTGCCGCCAGAACCTTCCGACCGATGACGGTAACGCGCAACTCATAGGCTTTCTCGACCAATTCCTGAAAAATGCCCGGACAGCTGCGTATTGCATCTTCGTGCTGCAAGTCACTTTCAGTAAGCGCGGCAGTTTTCAGAACCACGGCAGAATCGTCTTCCGTGATCCACCCGCCCGGACGAAACGCCTTGTAGATGATTCTTCCCGAGTGCTTCCTGAAAAACGCGATCACTTGATGGTAATCGTTGCCGACCATGGTGTCCGGAATGGTGAAACCTGCCTTCTTCGCTTCGCGTAATTGAACGGTTTTTATGCGGGCGCGACGCGCCGGGCCGGATGGATTGACGTGGAGCGTATGTTCATGATCAAGAGAGTCGATCGCATTGTCGATGAATTCGTCCGATTCGCGCGCGATGACTTTCAGATCACCGGGGTGACTGCATGGCATGGCAAGCGGTGTTCCTCGTCGCCTGTGCCATATCACATCAAAAGGCCCCGCGATGTCGCTGCCGCCGATATTGAGGCTCATCGATGGCCCGTCTTCCATGCCCAAATGCAGGCACCCGCTGTCGCGGATGGGGAAGTCGGATGTATCCCATATGGTTGCGGCACAATCGAGCTGGCGCAATCCCCACATCACCGCCGCGGCGTGTGCGTCGTCTTTTTTCGATACCAATAATATTTTCATCTGGCCGGACGGTCGAAATTGATTGTCGATCGGAACCTGCCGCCCATGAGAGGACGGACAGGTTCGAGGCTAACTAACTACGCCGAATTTATTGCGACTCATCCATTGTGGTGGATTTCCACTTGCCGGTAGTTTTGTCGTAAGTGCCGACAACCGTTTGAATGCCGCCGGCAACCATGGATGCCTCTTCGGCGCTGATTTCGCGACCGACTGTACGACCCAAAATGCGCGTTGTTTCTTCAGTTTGCTTAGTTTGCATTGACTACTCCGTTACGAAAATTGGCCGTAATGTTCCACGCTCGCCCGACCGGCCAAAAAAATCGGACAAGCAACAACTCTGTAAAATCTCCGGGCGCGCGAAACGCGGGCCGGGGAATTGAGCAGCCGAACTATGCACTGCTCTCCATCGGGCAAGCTTCATCACGCGCTCTCGGCAACGCCTGCTTCCGGCGCCTTTCTCAGATCCCTGACAATTTCGCCGTCAACCAGTTCGACAATCCTCTCGGCCGAGTGAATGGTTTCGGGCCGGTGCGCAACGATGACCCTCGTCAGCGACAATGCGCCAATCGCCCGATTCACTTCCACCTCTCTCGTCACGTCAAGGTGACTCGTCGCTTCATCCAGAAACAGGATTTGCGGCCGCTTGTACAAGGCGCGTGCCAGCAATATTCTTTGCTTTTGCCCGCCCGACAGGCTATTGCCCATGTCGCCGATCAGGGTCTGGTACCCCATAGGCATCGATTTGATATCACCTGCAATCGCGGCCATCCTGGCGCATTCTTCTATGCGTTCCCGATCGGCCTGCAGATCGAAGAAGCAGATGTTGTCGGCGATGGAGCCGCTGAGCAGCTGGTCGTCCTGCATGACGGCGCCGATCAGCGCACGGTAATTTCGCTGGCCGAGCCGCGCCAGTGAAATGCCGCCGATCAAGACCTCGCCCTCGCTCGGCGACAGCAATCCCAGCAATAACTTGAGCAAGGTCGTCTTGCCGCAGCCGGAGGCGCCGACAAGCGCCAGCGATTCCCCCTGGCGGATGTGCAAGTTGAGATTTTTGATGATCCACGGCTCTTGCTCCGAATAGCGGAACGAGAGATTGCGCACTTCGATGCCGGTATCGCCGATCTCCTGCCGGGCCGGCGGAAGGACAGGAGAACCGGACACGCCTTGCGCCCCGTCCGTCTCCCGGCGCGCCCCTTCCTGCGGCGTCAGAACGATATCCGCCAGACGCTCACCTTGCAGCGACAGCATTTTCAATTCCTGCCACTTGTCGATCAATGAATAAATGCGGGTGGTGAACGTGATTTTGTAGGCGATGAAGGCATACAGCATACCGACCGAAAAGACGTTGCCCATCACCAGCAGCGCGCCCAGCCAGATGATGAGAATGTTTTCCGCGCCCGCGATCAAGGTTTGGCCTGCAGTAAACGCGAGTGTGATTTTTTGCGTAACGATGCTGCGGTTGACAGCCGCCGCGAGCGCATTAAGCCAGCGCGAGCGGCGTTCATCTTCATGATTGAACAGCTTGATCGTCTGGATACCGCGTATGGATTCCAAAAAAAGACTTTGTTCCCTTGCCTGCAGGCTGATCTGTTCCTCCGTGGCGCGCCGCAACGGCCGGTACATGACCCAGCGCAGCAATCCATAAAGCGCAATCGAAAGAAGCACAATCATTGCCAACGACACGCTGTAGATGAACAGCATTGTCAGCGTGGTGACGGCCAACAGACCGTCGAGCAGGGCCTCGACAAAGCCGATGGAAAGCGTGTGTTGAATCGCCTGGATGGCATTGAAGCGCGAAACCACATCGCCCAGGTGCCGCTTCTCAAAATAATCCATGGGCAGTCGCAGCAGGTGCGTAAACACATTGCCGACCCATTGGAAATTGAGGTGGGTGCTCATGTACAGTACCGTCCAGGAGCGAAAAACCCCGAGCGCGGTCTGCACCAGCAGCAGCAATCCGAAACCCAGCGCCAGCATCGCCAGCAGGCTGCGGTCCGCAGATAGAATCGCCGAATCGACCACCCACTGCATGAAAAAAGGCGTCACCAGCGCAAATGCTTCCAGGGCCAATGCCAGCAGCAGGATTTGCCCGATCGAAGGAAGCAGGCCGACAACTCGCCCGACCATTTCACTCAAGTGCAAGCGCTGCTTTTCCTGCTTGCGCTGAAAACCCGGCGTGGGGGTCAGTTCCAAGGCAATGCCGGTGAAACAGCGCGATACTTCTTCGAGCGCAATATCCAGCAAGCCTTTACCCGGGTCATGTATGAGGACGCCGGATACGGCGCCGGTGCGGGTCAAGACGACCTTTTTCAGGACCACGAAATGATTCATGTTCCAATGCAGCACGCAAGGCGTGGCGACATGCTGCAACTCGTCAAGTTCGATGCGGATAGGGCGCGCCGCCATGTCCAATGCCGAGGCGATCTCAATCACGCTTTTTAGCGTGGCGCCGCGCAGGCTCAGGGCAAAACGCTGCCGCAAGCTGAGCAAATCCGTTTCATAGCCATGGTAGCCGGCAATCATTGCCAGGCAGGCCAATCCGCATTCAGCCGCCTCGCTTTGCAGGATCATTGGCAATTTCCTGCCGAACCCGAAGTGCAATTTGCCGTGACTCAAAGACTGAAGCAAACTGTTGTGATCACTGGCCACTAAGCTTGCCTTTCAAACTGTACAGAGGTTCGAATACCCACTCCAGCAAAGAGCGACGGTCTTGCAGGATATCGGCGTCGAGATGCATGCCCGCCGTCAGCCCCTGCGCTTTGCCATAGGCGGTGACGGTTTGCTTGTTCAGTGCGACTCTTACCCGGTACATGCCATCGTTGTTCGCTGCGTCTGCCAGGCCGGCAGGAATGTCGCCGGGGGCCAGCGCCGTGCGCGATACGTCTTGCACCACGCCCTGGTATTGACCGAATTTCTGGTAGGGATAGGCCGCAAAGCGGATCGATACTTTCTGCCCGGACTCGATAAAGCCGACGGCGCGACTTGGCACATACAGTTGCGCCTCCAGGTTGGCGTTCGCCGGCAAAATGGTCAGCAGCGTCTGGTTCCCGGCCATTTGGCCGGGATCGGCGAGGATTGCCGTCACGGTGCCGGCCTGCGGCGCGGTCAGATAGAACTGCCGATGTGCCTGCGTGCTGACGGTTTGTTCCTCCAATTCCTGGGATTGACGTTCCAGCTGATTTTGGTCGCGCTGGTTTTTGCTGGGCAACGTGGCCAGCTCGCCTTGCGCGTTGCTCAAATCGCGGGCCACGCCAAGACGACTGCGCTGCAAGACCTGCAGGCGACTTTGCTGATCCAGCATCTCGTCTTGTTTCTGCTGCAGTGCGATCGGTGAAATGAAATTCTTTTCGGCCAGTTGCTGATGACGCTGGAGCTGCGCCTGTGCCGAGGAAAGCCGCGATTGTTGCGTCGCAATTTCCTGGTCCAACTGAAGCAACTCTGCCTGCAGGCTTGCAATGCTGCGCGAAAGTTGCTCGGCCTGCTTGCCGGCGATATCGTTTTGATGCGCGCGCTCGTCCTGCAGGCTTTGCTGCCGCGCTCTGAGGCTGGCGAGGACGGCGGCGCTGCTGTCGATGCCCTTGGCGCCGGCCGTTTCGGAAACCGGCGCGAGTTTCAAATCGGTGGACAACGCAAACAACACATCACCGGCTTGCACAACCTGGCCCTCTTTGACGCGCCGCTCCAGGATCACGCCGACCTGCGACGACTGGATTTTGATCAACCCGGCATCGGGTGTCAGCAAACCAATCGCCTGGGTGCGTTTGGTATATTGAGCCAGGCAGAGAAACATCAGCAATGTACCGGTGCTGATGAGTGCAAAAAGGGTGAGAAAACGGAAAGATGGCGGGCGTATCAGGACAATTTGCCCCAGCCATTGGTGCTGCTTTGCCTGCTGGACTTCTGCGCGAAAAAGCGGCGGCGGACTTGCGGCACTACTCATCCAATATTCCAAGTCAAGTTAAATAAGTACCTTTTTTGATATACTAATCGATAACAAATGAAGTGAAGCAACTTATTACTCTTTAATTAAAAAAACAAAACAAAACATCAATTTAGTGAATAAATTCAAATTAAGTTCTGAGTTTTTAATTCAGCCAAGAATATCGTTCATATTTTGATGGCATATTTTCGCCCGGTCGTTGACGGCCCTACCCTTGACTGAGGCAATTGCACACACCCGCATTCTGGCGCGGCCTTCAGGGCAACGATGCGGCAGGCGATTGAACGCTAACTGGAATTGGGGCAATCTCGCGGCGTAAGCTGATGGACCAGCGACGTCGGATGCTCGCTGATGCGCTGCAAGACATCCCACACGCATAACCCGGTGCGAGGCTTTTGCGATGCGCGCGGATGGTGGGGCAACCTGGAAATTGGACACGTCTTGTCAAGCATGTGACCGCGCGCAGCTGAAGCTTTCGTGTCTGCGCACTATTCCAGCCTGCTTGACGCTTGTTTGCCCGCCTCCACGGCGTGCGTTGCGTGTCTGTCGGCCGAGGCATCCATGACATTGCATATTGCCCCAAACGCCGGAAAAATTCCCCTGCTCCATAGCCGTACAGTTGCCGTAAAAATCGGCGCGCTTGTGAAGGTGCCCGCCACCCAGCCTCGCTTGCCTCTATGACGCTGCTCTGCCACTGCCGCCTGGCTCCAGCCCCCCTTGCAAGAACCTGTTCGCGATCACGCAATCCTATCGAGCGCGCTCACATCTTCAGCGGAAAGCACAATCGATTGCGCTGCAAGGTTTTGCCGCAAGTGAGCGAGCGACGATGTGCCCGGGATAAGCAGGATATTCGGCGCGCGCTGCAAAAGCCAGGCGAGCGCCGCCTGCATGGGTGTGATGCCGTTGCGAGCGGCAACGGACGACAGGCTTGACGATTGCAGCGGCGTAAAGCCGCCAAGTGGAAAATAAGGCACATAGGCCGTGCCGTCGCGGGCAAGATCGGTGATCAGCGCATCGTCGCTGCGGTGCGCGAGATTGTAGTGGTTCTGCACGCAGACAATCGGGGCGATGCGCCGCCCTTCCTCGATCTGCGCCCGCGTCACGTTGCTTAAACCAATGTGGCGCACCAGACCCTGCCGTTGCAGTTCCGCCAGAACCGTGAGCGGCGCTTCCAGCGAACCTTCTGCCGGATGGTGCGGGTTAATCATGCTGCGCAGGTTGACCACATCGAGAACATCACGCCCCAGATTGCGCAGATTGTCGTGCACTGCCTGCGTCAATTC
This sequence comes from Burkholderiaceae bacterium, assembly GCA_036561005.1. Taxonomy (GTDB): domain Bacteria; phylum Pseudomonadota; class Gammaproteobacteria; order Burkholderiales; family Burkholderiaceae_D; genus PKWO01. The sequence goes on from DATBQE010000239.1 coordinate 12,869, forward strand.
CTCGCGCGACAATGCGGCAAGCCACGATCCATCCGCGCCGCGGCGCGCGCCGATCTTGCTGACGATGACGAGGCCATCGCGGTACGGATGCAGCGCTTCTCGAATGATCTGATTGGTCACGTGCGGGCCATAGAAATCGCTGGTGTCGATATGATTGACGCCGCATTCGACCGCTTCGCGCAGCACCGCCAGCGCCGCATCGCGGTCCCTGGGCGGCCCGAATACGCCGGGGCCGGCAAGCTGCATCGCGCCGTAGCCGAGGCGGTTCACATGAAAGGCGCCGAGTTTGAAGGTGGCGGAATTTGCGGCGGGATTGTTGGCATGGGTCATGATTGGCTCTCCTGTAGGAATGCGTGCATCTTAGGCCTCCGTCTATCGTTCGACAATCACGTATAATTTGCACGGGTTGTACAAAAATATGCACAATGGACATTGATCTTGCCGATTTGGACGCCTTCGTCGCGGTAGCGCGCGCCAAGGGATTTCGCGACGCCGCGCGGGCACGGGGCGGCAGCGCCTCCGGTCTCAGCGAAGCCGTGCGCCGCCTCGAAACCCGGCTCGGCGTGCGGCTGTTGAACCGCACAACGCGCAGTGTCGTGCCGACCGAAGCCGGGCAACGCCTGCTGGAGCGGCTGGGACCGGCCATGCACGAAGTGGCGGCCTCGCTCGATGTGATCAATGCGTTTCGCGATAGCCCGGCAGGAACGCTGCGCCTCAACGTGCCGATCAGCGCCGCGCGCATCGTGCTGCCGGCTATCGTGCCGCCCTTCCTCGCTGCCTATCCGGACATCAAACTCGAAGTGATGGCCGATGACACGTTCGTGGACGTGCTTGCCGCCGGATGCGATGCAGGCATTCGTTTTGAAGAACATCTGGAACAGGACATGATCGCCATCCCCATCGGCCCGCGTTCCCAGCGTTTTGCCACGGCCGCGTCGCCCGCCTACCTGGACCGGCGCGGCCGCCCGCAGCACCCGAGCGAGCTACTCAATCATGCCTGCCTGCGTGGACGCTTCACCAGCGGTGCCATGCCACCCTGGGAATTCGAGCGCGCCGGCGAAATTGTCCGCGTCAATCCCACCGGCCCGCTGCTTGTTCAAATCGGCGCGGCGGCCGATCTCAAAGTCGAAGCGGCCATTGCCGGCACCGGCGTCATTCAACTGTTCGAAGCATGGTTGCGCCCCTACCTCGATAGCGGCGCACTCGAACCCGTACTCGAACCATGGTGGACAAGTTTTCCCGGCACCTTTCTTTATTACCCCGGACGACGTCTGGTCCCAGCGCCGCTGCGCGCCTTCATCGATTTCATCAAGGCGCCGGCATCGCTTGCGCCGCCATCACCATCGAACCAAAAACGCGCTACGCGCCGGCCCGCAAAGCCGAAAGCTTGAAGAGGATAGGCGCAACGGGGCGGGATTGGGGTTGGACAGCACGCGCGTCCTGCACACGTTCAATGGGAGCGCACGCGACATTCGGAGCCATACGCAACCTCATACGGCTTGTCGAAACACTGCAACAACCCATCGACAACATCGATATTCGGCGGCCAAAGAAACTTCATCATCCGGCCATTATCCAAGTGTACTTCCATGTAGCCATCCTTGACAGGTGGCAAACCGTCGCCAATCGGCGGTTCGACTGCGGCAAGCTTTGCCCGCGCCTGTTCCAGTGCAGAACGGTCCTTATGTAGATATGCGATGGTCGCATCGACATACTGGTTCCAGCCCGCCCGATCAGCGTCGGCCGGCTTGCGCGACCGCTCCATTAAGACAATGGCGGATGCGGACTGGCCTGCAAGCGCCCGCAGTTGCCCCTCGTGCCAATAAAGTATCCCTGCTGCGTTTCCATGCGCTTGCCGGTAGTCACGCAGCAAATCGGCTGCCACGAGGTCGCATCCAGGCTTGGAGGCCAGGGTGCGCCAGCCCCCCGCATCATCCTGGTCGAAGTGGTATTCATCAAGGCCAAGCAAGCGGCTGCTATCGTATTCGCAGCTCGCAGGCAGCGAGTCCTTCGGCGCGCTCGGGGTGCCGCACGATGCCATCAGAAGGCAGAGGACAAGAATGAGAGAACGGCGGATTGTCATGCGGGCCTTCGGGCGAATTCTGGAACAGGGGCCGAGCGGGAAATGGCAATACCAGGTTGACGCTAAGCCCAATGCTCCATGTCAACAGGCACGCTCACCCACGAATGCATGCGATCCTCATAGACCGAGACCGTCGGTGCCGGGAAGGTCGAATCTGCGAACACGCCGATGGGGATGGCAATGCTGTCTTCGTTTGCTTCATTGACGTAGTACACCGTCACGCCGCACACCGGGCAGAAAGTGAATCTGCCCCTTCCGCCTTCGTCGCCTACGCGCACATACTCGGTGCCCGTTCCGCTGATCTCGACTGCTTCGCGCGGAAACCTGGCCTGGTTGGCAAATACGCTGCCTGTTCTGCGCTGACATGCGTAGCAATGGCAGACGGATATGCGAATCGGGTCGCCCGATACTTTGGCAGTGAGCCGGCCGCAACTGCAAGATGCGATTCGAAGTGTCATGGTCGTGTCAAAAAAAGAGTTGTCCAATGTCTACTTGCCGGCCTGCCCCGCCAACGGTGCCTGGGCGGTTCAGTGTCATGTCCACAACACCGCGGACACTGCACCGGCACAAATTGTGTACCATTGTCACTTTAACATCCGGCGCAGTATCGGGCAACCTGGCGCAAGGCCGAAGCCGGCACAGTACGACTGACGATCTTCAGCCGGCGGGCAGTGAATTAAATTTGCGATAAACGCACACTATAGGGAGCGCGAAGATGGGGATACGAGCAAGTGTGGTGTTGTGCCTGGGCGTGCTCTGCATGGCTGGTGCGGGTGAATTTGCGTCTGCCGAGCCGGCGGGGCACATTACCGGCGTCGGCGGCGTGTTCTTCAAGGCCAAGGACCCCAAGGCGCTGGCCGCGTGGTATCGCGATGTGCTGGGCCTGCCGCTCGAAGCATGGGGTGGCGCGATGCTGCGCTACGACGCGCCGCAGCATCCGCCCGTGCTGACCTGGAGTGCGTTTCCTGCAACGAGCAAATATTTTGCGCCGTCGACCGGTGATTTCATGATCAACTATGCGGTCGACGATATGGATGCGTTCCTCGCGCGTCTGCGTGCGAAAGACGTCGCTGTTCTCAAGCGCGACGACGAAGAGCCAAATGGCCGCTTCGCCTGGATTCTGGATCCGGAGGGGAACAAGATCGAACTATGGGAACCGAAACGCACCGCAACACCCTAGAAGCCGTGCCGCCGCCCTGCACGCAGCAAGGCGGCAATGCGCGCTAACGCAATGAAGGGTTAATCGACAGCGCCCGCGATTGCGTTTCCGCCAGCAGGCCGTGCGCGGCGAGGTGGAACATGTCGCCGTCTTCCGGGTGCATGGCGAAATAGGGCAGGCGATCGGTGTCTTCCACGCTGTCGCGCTCGAACACCGCCCGTGCGCCATTGGGCCGTATGGTGATTCTTTCCAGCTGCCGCGCGCGGCAATCGCAAACGGACACGTCGAGCTGCAGAATCCCGCCGTCGGTCGGCATCATGTCGGCGCGTTCCATGCAGGCGCGCGCTGCAGCAGCGAGCGCATGGGCCTCGGACTCGGCATCAAAATTGAAGGCGATGTCGGAACGGCAGCCCTGATTGGTCAGAAGTCGAATTAATATTTTGAAATTGTCCATTGTAGTTATCTTATTTTGAATTATTTCAGGCTTAAAGTAATTCTTACTTCATGGAAACCATGTTGCCATAGCAAACGCGTGACAACAAGATACCACCTGAGACATTTCGTCGATAAACAACAGTGCAACCCAATACCAGTTGCGATAATTTGCACTCTGTCACATTCGCCGGCCGTTGTGAAAAAACGCTACACGAATACACGTAACGGCCGACAACACCTTTATTGCCGTCACAGACCTAATGATGTGGCCCGCTATACAAGTCCGGCAAGTCCGGCAAGTCTGGCATGAACGCCAAGGACCTGACGAGGCGAAGACAGGGCCACCGCTTGCCCCTTGCCCTCGCTCCACCCATCCCGGGCTACTTGGCCTTGGCCACGGCCTTGTTCTGCGTCACCAACGGCTGCAGCGCCGGAATCAGGGACTTGAGCAATTGCACGGTCAAGGCGCTGGTGAAATTATAATCGGCCGCATATGGTTCGTGCACATAGGCCGTGATGGTGCCGAAGTATCTGTCGCCGATAAGGAAGACAAAAGTGGCGGAGCGGTTGACCGCGCGCGATTCGATGAGCCTGCCGCCCGGCGCATAGGTTTCGTAGCGCTGGTCGCCGGTGCCGGTCTTGCCGCCGATTTCGATGGCCGTGCCGTCCTTTTGCCCGAAGCCGTTGCGCAGGCGCACGCCGGTGCCGCCCTGCACCACGTCGATGAGAGAGCGGCGCACGATGTCGGTCAATTCTTCCGGCAGCATGCGCTTGCCGCCCGGCGGCACCTGCGCGAAATGGGTTTCATACGGCGTGCCCTTGGCGAATTGCATGCCTTGCAATTTGCGCACCGGCATGAGCATGCCGCGATTGACGATGATGCCCATCAATTCGGCCAACGAGGCGGGCCGGTCGCCCGATGCGCCGAGCGCGCTGGCGATGGACGGCGTCAACGCGCCGAAGGGGTAGCCCAGGCGGCGCCAGGCCGCGCCGATTTCCTGGAAGGCTTCCAGCTCCAGCAACTGGCGTATGCGCGTCTCCTGGGTGCGTTTGTTGTGCGTCTTGAACAGCCACTCGTAGACTTGCTGGCGCTCGTCGCGGCTGGCTTCGGCGCATTGGGCAAAGGTGGCGTCCGGGTGCGCGCGCAGATAGCCGACCAGCCACAGTTCAAGCGGATGCACGCCGGCCAGGTAGCCGCGGTCATTCAATGAATATTGCTCGATGCCGAATTTGTCGTACAGGGTTTGCAGGGTCTGGTCGTTCAGTTCCGCTTCGGGGAATTCGGCACGCATCAATGCGCTGAAGCGCGCGATATCGGCTTGCGGTTCCAGGCTGCGGTAAATGATGGCCAGGCGCTTGGGGCGTGCGTGGATGGAATCGATCAGCATCTGTTCCGCTTCGTCGCTGTTCTTGCCCGCATACTTCTTGTAGAAGCGACCGAGAAATTCCTTGCCTTCCTTGTCGGCAAAGCGCGACAGCGCGGCGCGGCGCACGGTGTCGCCCGGCTCGGCGGCGTTGTTCTGGTCGTCGTCCCGATCATCGTTGCCGGCGTTCTTCTTGCCGCGCTTTTTCCCTTTTTTAGCGGCATCCGCTGCGCTGTGCCGGGCCTCCCCGGCCGGTGTCGCGGGCCCCGCTGCATCGGCCAGGCGCTGGATGTTGGCGCTGGAAGTCTTGAATTCGTAGTAGCGCACGATGTCGCGCATCAGGCGCACGAACACCAGATTGACGGAGTGCTGGAAACCCTCGCGCACAGTCATTGTGCGGTGGTTCTCTTCGGGCTCGAAGTTTTCGAATTGCTGCTCGCCGCCGCCGGTGAAAAATACTTCCGCCGGATTGCCGGAATAGGTGCGCAGCATGGCCGCTTCCAGCGTATCGGCCAGCGTGCTGTGCGGGTTGGCGGCAAAATAATCGAGCGCCCATTTGCTCAGCACGTCTTCATGGTCGACCGGCACGCGCGCCACATCGGCTGGCTCCATGTCGGCATAAAATTTGTGCAGGTTGGTGATGATTTCCAGGTAGGTGATCAGCGTGCGCAGCTTGGCCGTGGAACCGAGATTGAGGCGCGCGCCGCTGTTGATGTCGAAAGGCTGGTCGAGGTTGTCGGTCTGCACGCGCAGGAAGTTGGCGTCGGCGCCGCGCTCGAACAGGGTGAAGCTGAAGGTCAAGCGCCCCGGATTGTCGCCCGGCGCCAGCATGTTGTGGCCGAACAGCTCCGCCGCCTTGGCGTGGGCCGGGTCGCGCAGGTCGCGCAGCACCTGCGTCACGGCTTGCTGGATGTCGGCGTCGAGCGTGGTTTGCACCGACATGTCGATGCGGTCGAGGTCATACAGATGCGACGTGTGCAACAAGCCGGAAAGGTCGGCGCGCAGGGTATTGACCGCCTTGCGCGAGACGAACGAGCCGGCCGGCTCCGACAGCGCGCCCTGATACAAATCGAGCTTCAGCGGCAAGGCAGCCTTTTCCAGCGCCGGCGAGACGATGCCGGCCGCGCCCAGCAGGCGCAAATGGTTATTGGTCATTTGCATCAGGGCCGGCGCGCCTTCGCGCAGAAAATAGGAAGGGCGGCGTTGCGCAATCATCAACGACAGGGCCTGTTTATAGGCCAGCGCCAGCGCAGCCAGATGTTGCGCGTCTGTTTCCTTCGGCGCATTTTTCAGCAAGGTGTTGGTATCGGCAAAATCGCGCCCATACCAGGCCCACATGCCGTCGCCCAGCCCGTTGATCTCGCCATAGCCGGCCTTGGCCGTCAGCGGCACGGTGTTCAGGTAGGCCACCACGGTCTGGCGCCGGCTCGCCGTCGTGTCCGGCCCATGCAGGTAGGCGCGGATCGAGGCCGATTCCATCTGCAGCAGTTTTTCCTTGGCCGAGGTGGTGCGGCCGTCGGGCGAATGACGGTATTTTTCAATCTGCGTCACCAGCGTGCTGGCGCCGGGCGCTTCGTGCGAAGGGCTAATTGCGTGCAAGCCCTGATCGAGCACGGCGCGGTCGAGCCGGCTCCAGTTGACGGCCGGGTTGCGGTTGGGGTGCGCCGGGTCGAGCAATTCACGGTCTTCAATGAACAGCAGCGTATCGGTCAGCAATTTGGGCACGGCGTCGAAATTGGCGTACACGCGCTCGGGCGAACGCGCGCTGTACAACAGTTTCTCTTTGTTATCATACAGGTCGAGACCGGCCTGATCCTTTTCCGGATAGATGGGCGGCAATGGCAGGTTCAACAACTCGGGCGACATGCGCGCCTGCTGCGTGACGACGAAATTCTGCTGGTTCAGCAACTTGGTGTATTCGGGAATTTTGCTATAACCAAGCCGCTCGTCATAGGGCCCGGTTTTGGGAAAGCGGATCGCCTTGCTCGGCCCCTCACCCATCTTGTAGCGCAACCCGGCGGCGATCCTGGAGAAATATTGGGCCTGGTAATGCGACGAGCGCATTTCGTGCAGCACCATCCCTGCAGCGATGGCCAGCAAAATGAATAGGATGAGCAGGATCTTGAACTTGAGGGTGCGGAAAAAAGACACTATAGCGGCGCAGTCGGTGTTGATGATGGCGATGATGACAAGAAAAGCTCTCCGGCTTCGCCCCGGTCGCATCGCGCAGCGGGAATGGAAGCCACGCACCGATTGTAAGGGGTTTCCCAGTCATTTTGAAGATTTGTCGCGTATGACCAACAGCGTTGGGCACCTACTTTCACTTCCACCCCGAGGACGGCCAGAAGATGTCTCCGTTTTCGCTTTCTCGGAATGATTTTCACATGTTGATCCAACCAGCAATCAATTTTTCGGGATTTGCATCATGCCGCGCAATTCCTGGCTTAATATTGGGTTTCCTCAGGTTACGAAGACTTATCATGGCAAGAAGCTTTGTGCATACCGCTGCCGTTGCATTGCTTATATTTGGCACGGCATTCTCCCTCGGCGGATGCGGCGGCAATCCGGGCGAAGCGGCCGATGCGCAAAACAAATTGCAGGCCAGGCAACCCGGGCGCATGGCCAAACAGGCCGGCTCGCCGTATGCGTCCGCCGTGCAGGAACTCTATGTCGCCTATTTCGGCCGCCCCGCAGACCCGGCCGGCTTGACCAACTTCGCTGCGGCCCTGGCCGCCGCCAATGCGCCGGCTGACCTGCAAAGCCTCACCTCCGCCTATTCGACCAACCAGGCGGTGCGCACGCTGATCGACAGCTTCGGCACCAGCAAGGAATCGCAAACTTTGTATGGCAGCGGCACGACGCAGGATTTTGTCACTGCAGTGTTCAAAAACGTCCTTGGCCGGGCGCCGCAGCAGGCCGGGCTGAGCTACTGGTCGGATGCGATTGACAAGGGGTCGCTCAGCAAAGGCAATGCGGCGCTGGCCATCATGAACGGTGCGCTGACCAATACCACGGCGCAAGGGCTGATCGATGCACAACTGGTCAATAACCGGCTGGCTGTCGCGGCGAGCTTTACCGCCCAAACTGCAAGCCAGGGGGCGACTTATGCCTACACCGGCGCCGGCGCGGCCGCCGCTGCGCGCGCCATGCTGAGCCAAGTGGACGGACAAACCCAGGTGGCGTCGTTCTCGCCGACGATTTCGACCACGATCACCGGCCTTCTGCACAGTGCACCCGGGGTATCGCTGCTGGCGGGCGATATTCGCCCCGGCAACAATCAGAATGCGGCAGGCCCAATGGTGCGCGATAGCGTCGGCAATTTGTATGTGATCCACGATTACGTCATCGACAAAATCACGCCCGACGGAACCTTCACGGTTTTTGCCGGCACTCCCAATGTCACGGGGTATGCCGACGGCACCGGCACAGCCGCAATGTTTAACTATCTCAATGGCATAGGGATCGACAGTCGCGACAATCTTTACGTCTCCGACATGTACAACCACGTGATCCGCAAGATCACGCCGGCCGGTGTAGTGACAACTTTTGCAGGATCACAAATCCAACCCGGCAACGCCGACGGCACGGGGGCGGCAGCGCAATTCGCCAATCCAGGCGCGATGGTGGTCGATGCTGCCGACAATATCTACGTGATGGACAATTCCTTGCGCAAGATCTCGCCTGCCGGTGTGGTGACGACCGTCAATGGCTATGGCGGACCTTGCGGCAATATTGCTTTAGGATCATGCTTCGCACAAGTTGAAGCGATGACAATGGACAGCTCCGGTAATCTCTATATCGCCGAAAGCTGGTTCAATACAGTACGCAAGATGACACGAGATGGCGCTGTCTCCATCATCGCCGGTGCACCCGGCGTACGCGGTATGACCGACGGCCCGGCAGCGAATGCATCTTTCGAACATCCACGAGCAATTGCCGTCGACAATGCAGGCAACCTATTCGTGGGTGATGGTGTTTACTATGATTTTGGCGCTCAATCGTTCAGCCCGGATCTTACGATACGCAAGATTTCGGTCGATGGAACTGTCTCTACAGTGGCGGGGGCCGCATCACCGTCCGGCGGATATGTCGACGGCCCGGCACAAATATCGCGCCTGGACGGCGCGTACGGCATGCTGTTCGACGCGCAAGGCAATCTCGTGTTTTGCGACGGCATCGGCGCACTCCGCAAGCTGTCGCCGTCGGGAATCGTATCGACTGTCGCGGGTTTCTATGGATTCGTCGGCATTGCCGATGGACTCAGTGCGGCTGCCGGCTTCTACCAGCCCAAGGGCATTGTCGCCGACAGCGACGGCAACGCCTACGTGGTTGACAGCCGCAACGACACAATACGGAAGATCACGCCGGCAGGATACGTGACCACGCTGGCGGGTACCGCGCAATTGGCCTTGTCCCGCGACGGTTCGCTCGCCGCCGCAACTTTTCTCAATCCTGTCGGGCTGGCGCGTGACGCAGGCGGCAACATGTATGTGACTGAAAACGGCAGCGTGCGCCGTATCAGCACAACAGGTACAGTCACGCAGTTGGCGACAGGGATCGACTTGACCATAGCCGGCAATCAATTTTATTTCTACAACCCATGCGGGATTGCAGTCGACCTATCCGGCAACGTCTATGCCACCGACACTACCATCAATGGCGTCATCAAGATCGCGCCGAACGGCACCGCTGCGCCGTTGGCAGGATTTTCTTCTATTGGCGGCTCGAATGATGGCACCGGCACCGCAGCGAGTTTCAAAAAGCCGAGCGGCATAGCGCTCGACGCCGCCGGCTACGCCTACGTGGCCGACACGGGCAACAACTCGATCCGCAAGATTTCACCGGCGGGCGTTGTCACAACCCTGGCCGGCAGCGCCGGCAATGCCGGCGCTGCAGACGGAGCAGGCAGCGCGGCAAGGTTCAATCAACCGATCGGCGTGGCGCTAGACCCCAGCGGCAACCTGTACGTGGCCGACAGCGGCAATAACCTGATCCGCAAGATCACACCGGCAGGCGTGGTCAGCACAGTTGCCGGCACGACCAATGCCTACCGCACTATCCTCGGCCCCTTGCCCGCCGCGATCCAGAGCCCGCAATACCTGACCCTGGTCGGCGCCAAGACGCTGTACGTGACGGCTGCCAACGCCGTGGTACAGGTGAATTTGCCTTGAATTTTCCTTGAGCCTGCCTTGAGCCTGCCGTGAATCTGCCATGAGCCACAGCCTACATATTGAGATTGCCCCACAAAATCGTTCCCGGAAACCCGTCATGCAAAGAATCGTCCGCCCTATCCTTCTAACCTGCCTCACCTGCCTGCTGGGCGCCTTCCTCAACGGCTGCGGCGGCAATTCGGGCCGGCCCGAAGCACAGAACAAGCACGCAAGCCGCGCAGTCAAGCAGGCGGCATCGCCCTATGCCACCGTGGTGCAGGAACTTTATGTCGCCTATTTCGGCCGCCCCGCCGATCCGGGTGGCCTGGCCAACTTCGAAAACGCCCTGGCCGGCGCCGGCGCGCCGGCCGGCATTCAAGACCTGACTGCAGCCTATGCAAGCAACAAGCAGGTGCAGAGCTTGATCGACAGCTTCGGCACCAGCAAGGAATCGCAAACGCTGTATGGCAGCGGCAGCACGCAAGACTTCGTGACGGCGGTGTTTACTCATGTGCTCGGCCGCGCGCCGCTATCCGAGGGGCTGTCTTACTGGTCCGGCGCCATCGACAAAGGAACGCTGAGCAAGGGCGACGCGGCATTGGCCATCATGGCCGGCGCGCTGGCCAACACGACGGTGCAGGGACAGGTCGATACGGCATTGATCAATAACCGGCTCACCGTGGCAGCGGACTTCACCGCCGAGCTGGCGAACGGCAGCACAAGCGACACCTACAGCGGCGCCGCGGCGGCCGGCACGGCGCGCAGCATGCTGAGCCAGGTCGGCGCGTACACCGACATTTCTCAGTTCGCAGCCGTCATCACGTCCACCATCGGCACCATCGCTACGAACTCTCCCGGGATACACCTGGTGGCGGGGGACATTCGAGCCGGGGTCAATTTGTTATATCCGACCGGCATGGTGCAAGACGCTGCGGGCAACATGTATGTAACGGACCAGACCAACAACACCGTCGACAAAATCACACCGGACGGCACATTGACGATTATCGCCGGCTCGCCCGGCGTGGCGGACTACGCCGACGGCACCGGCACTGCAGCGCGTTTCAACGCGCCATGGGGCATCGGCATGGACAGCCACGGCAATCTTTTTGTCGCAGACGACGGCAACGCCGTCATCAGAAAAATCACGCCTGCAGGCGTGGTAAGCACGCTGGCCGGATCGCCCAAAGGGTTCGGACAAAGCGACGGGACCGGCACTGCGGCGTCGTTCTTTACGCCGACAGGACTGGTGATCGATTCGCGCGACAACATTTATGTCGCCGACACCGAGAACAGCTATATCCGCAAGGTCACGCCTGCCGGCGTGGTAACAACTGTGATCGGAACCGGCGGGCCGTGCGACAGCATTCCCGCCCGAGGTTGCTTTGGCGCCCCCTTGGGCTTGACCTTCGACGCCGCCGGCAATCTCTATGTGGCAGACTCATACTACGGCACCGTACGCAAAATGACGACGAACGGCGTCGTGTCGATCATCGCCGGCACGCCCGGCGTGCACGGTTTGGACAACGGTGTGGGCGCTGCAGCGACGTTCAATTCACCGAGCGCCATTGCAGTGGACGCCGCAGGCAATATCTTCGTGAGCGATCCACCCAGAGTCGCCATGCAGTATTACGATATGGCGGATTTTACGATTCGCAAAATCAGCCCGGACGGCACGGTTTCCACCTTTGCCGGAAGCAAGTCAACCTTTACGCAATATATCGACGGACCGCTCGCAAGCGCGCGATTCGGCTATGTCTATGGGCTGCTGTTCGACAAAAACGGCACCCTCTATATGGCCGACAGCACCTACAGCACGATCCGCGCCATGGACACGGCAGGAAACGTTTCGACCTTTGTCAGCCGATATGGCTTTCCAGGTTCGGCAAACGGAACCGGCCAGGCCGCCGACTTTTTTCAGCCGACAGGCATCGTGGCCGATGCATCGGGCAATCTTTATGTGTCCGATACCCGCAACGATACGATACGTAAAATTACCGCGTCCGGAGAGGTCACGACCAAGAACGGAGAAGTTCAATTTGGCATGGATTACTTCTATGGAACCCAAACCTTTGACTTGGCCGGACCGACCGGACTCGCCTTTGACCAGGGCGGCAATCTTTATCTGGCCGATCACGCAGGCAACTCGATCCTCGTCGTTCCGCCCACCCCGAGTCTCCCGAGAATACTCAACAGGAACGCCTCCTCCGACATAGGCGGCAGTACAAGCTATTTCCAGGACCCGAGCGGCTGCGCAGTCGACGCCGCGGGCACCATCTACCTGACCGATACGACCTCCGGCGATGTCAGAAAAGTGGCACCGGACGGCAGTTCCACTCTCCTCGCCGGCAATCCGGGACACCCCGGCTCGGCCGACGGCAGCGGCATGGCTGCTGCGTTCAATGCGCCGACCGGCATCGCCGTGGACGCGGCCGGTAATGCCTATGTTGCCGATTCGGGCAACAACACGATACGCAAAATTACACCGGGCGGCGCGGTCACAACGCTCGCCGGCAAAGCCGGGGCCGGTGGCTATGCCGACGGCAACGGGACGGCGGCGGCGTTCAATAACCCGATTGGCGTGACACTCGACGCCGGCGGCAATCTCTATGTGGCCGACAGCGGCAACAACATCATCCGCAAGATCACGCCGGCCAGCATGGTGACAACCGTGGCAGGCACTTACGGCACCGCGCGCAACATACTGGGACCCATGCCGGGCGGCCTCTACAAACCGCAATACCTGACTTTCGTCTGGCCGAGCACGCTTTATGTCACCACGGCCAATGCCGTCGTGCGGGTAAATTTGCCCTGAACGCAAGGTCCTGTGTCGGCATTGCCCAAGCAATTCACGATCGCAAGACAGGCATGAATGGAATTTAGCGCGACGTGCCTGTCGTTCGTGTGCCTGGTGGCGCCCACGACGCATGCGGTGGCGCATAGCACGAGCTGACCACATTGCACAACAGGCTCTCTGGCTCCGCCGCCGTCGCCTGGTGCGGCGGGAATGAAAGCCAGGTCGCGACTGACCGGTGCCTGGCGGCGCGTCAGGCGACGTGCAGCCACCAGGAACTTCACACAATGGCCGACGCTACAACACTTCCATGACCGTCAGATAAACGGTATTCCCGTCACGATAGCCGTCGCTGAGAAACACACTGTCGTTGAGCCATTGCAGCGCGCCCGGCGGCGCGCAAAAACGCATGACCCCGCGAAAATACGGCGCAGCCTCGACCTCGCCGGATTTGGCCATGCGGCGAATGCCGGTGTTTTCGATCAGCAGCTTGCCGTGGGCGCCAAGATCCACTGCGTAGCGGGCGAGCAGCTCGATGGTGCCGTCCGGCCGCACGGCTTGCACGTCGGACCCGCCGGGCAGGATCGCGCCGCTGAAATCGGGACCGGTGAGTTTTCCGCCGACGATGGGGACCATGCGGCGCTCCATTCCGCCCAGTTCGCCCAGCGTGATCGGCGCAGCCACAATCACTTCAATCTGCAGCGCCTTGCGCAGCACCGCCGGCTTGCTTGTCGTGGCGTGCATGACCTCACCCTCCCCCGCTCGCGGTGCCGGTGCGCAGGCTGTCCTTGTCGAACCCGGCCAGACGCTTGTAGCGCAAGGATATGGCCTCCAGCTCCGAGCGTGGAATCACTTCATCGATATGGGAAAAACCCTGCGGTGCGCGCGTTTCCGCCAATTGCATGACCTGCTCGGGCCCGTTCATGCGATTGCGCAGGACAATGCCCGTTGTGCGCGGCAAGCGCTCGGCCTCATACTCGCGCAAGGCATACAAAATATCAGGGTCACCCGTGATGCAATCGGTCAGATAGCGGGCGTCGAGGATGGCCTGCGCGCTGCCGTTCGAACCGATCGGGTACATCGGATGGGCGGCATCGCCCATCAGGGTCACGCGTTCGAAACTCCAGCGCGGCAAGGGGTCGCGGTCGACCAGGGGGAATTCATAGACCACCTCGGCCGCGTCGATCAAGGCCGGTATGTCGATCCAGCCCCACTTCCAGGCGTCGAATGGCCGGCTGAAGGTGGATTTGTCGACCTTGCGGTTCCAGTCGGACTTGGGCAATTCGCCGTTCGGCACACGCAGTTCGGCGATCCAGTTGATCAGCGAACGCCCCTTCTTGCGCAATGGTTCTGAAATCGGATAGCAGACAAATTTCTGGTCCTGGTGCCCCGCCATGAACATGCTGCGTCCATCCATGTATGGCTCGGCCTCGGTCACCGCGCGCCACAGCATGCGGCCCGAGAAGCGCGGCTGGTCGCCTTGCGGATAGAGGAAGCGCCTGACTGCGGAATGGATGCCATCGGCGCCGATCAACAGGTCGGATTCCACCTGCACTGCCGCCTGGTCGGACTGCCTGGTAAATGTGGAGACGACTCTGTCGGCCACTTGTTCGAACGACTGGAATGCATGCCCCGGATGAATGCGCCCGGCGCCGAGCCGCTCAATGGCCGTCTGCAGCAAGCTCATCTGCAACGCGCCGCGATGGATTGAATATTGCGGCGCATCGTAGCCGGCGGCGCGGCCGCGCGGTTCGCTCCAGATTTGTTGCCCGAATTTGTTGAAATAAGACAGTGACGACGTTTCCACGCCCTGCTCCGCCAGACATTGCTCCAGGCCCAGCCGGCAAAGCTGCTGGCTCGCGTGCGGCAGCAAATTGATGCCAACGCCGAGCGGTCGGATCTCGGACACCGCTTCATAGACATCAACCTCGACGCCGCGCTCGTACAACATCAGGGCCAGGCTCAATCCGCCGATGCCTGCGCCCGCAATGGTGATTTTCATTTCCGTCTCCAGGTCAATTTTCGTCAGCATGCAAACGGGCTGCACGCACAATCCGTGCGCCGCGCGACAGATGCAAATTTCCGAATCGAAGCATTGAATCGATGAATATAAGTTAATGCATATTGTTATACTGTATAACAGTTCTAAACTGTAACACAAGTGGGTTTCCCGTTTACCGTGCTGCTACCGCACGCAACGTGCGAGGCTTGCACGTCGCATCACATCGCAGCGCCGCAACTTGTGCATTGCGGAATTTTCATAGCGCCCAATCCACCAATCTCATTGTGTTAACATAAGGACATAGCCGCTCCCGATCAATTCCCCCAATATGTCCACGCCAAAACAATCCGCCACGAAAAAAATGACGCGCACCGGCGATAGCAGGCGCGCCCCCGGCAAAGCAGGTGCGGTGCACTTCAACGCCCGCATCGAAGGGATCAATTACGACATCCTGGAAAATTTGGTCGGCTATGCAGTGCGTCGCGCCCAGCTCTCGATCTACGAGGATTTCGCCGCCACGCTGGGTGAGGAAGGCGTCACGCCGCAGCGATTTTCGTCGCTCGTCATCATCGGCAGTAATCCGGGCATCTCGCAGACCCGGCTGGCAGAAGTCATGGGCATCGCGCGTTCCGGCGTGGTTTCCATCATCGACAGCTTCGAAGGCGCCGGCATGCTGGAACGACAGGATTCCGGCGACCGTCGCTCCTACAACCTGCACCTCACCAGAGAAGGCCAGCGCCAACTGAAACGCTACAAAATCGCAGTCAAGGAACACGACGACCATATCAGCCAGCAGTTGACTGAAGCAGAGAAACGGCAATTGCTTGCGTTGCTCGGCAAGCTGTGCGCCGGCCCCGGGCGCTAGCGGTACGGGTACGTGACCGAAACTGCCGCAAAGACAAACCCCGCAAAAACCACCACAAAATGATGCAGCGCGCAATATGCGCAGGTAGCGGTCGCCCCGCAGTTTAAGGGTTCGCCTATCGCACACTTTCCATCAGACGCGCTGGCATGGGCCAACGCCGCACCGTCTCCCACAACTATGCAGGCCCGCCAGGACGGCACACCGCATCTGTGCCTGCAGGCGGAGCGGTGCAGGCTTGCGTCGCCTGGCGAAATTCATTATATTCAATAACTGTTATGTTGGATAACAATCATGCGGCATGACATGAAATGAAGCGGCACGCTTTGAATTGATTCGTTCGCACGGTATCGTTGATAAAAATAAATCAGGGCGGTGCCTGGTGACCCGGACCATGGAGTTGCACAGTGAGATGCGCATCGCCCGCCGCAGATCATCGACGAACAAGCACATGGAGACAATGTGGATTGGCAGATATTCGGCATTCTGACGCAGGATGGCATCACCTCGGGAGCGATCTATGCGTTGCTGGCGATTGCGCTGGTGCTGGTTTTTTCGGTGACGCGGGTGATTTTCATTCCCCAGGGCGAGTTCGTGGCCTACGGCGCGTTGACGCTGGCGGCCATCCAGAACGGCGTTGCACCCAAAGTCACCTGGCTGCTCGTTGCCATGGGCGTGCTGGTATTTCTGCTCGAAGCAGGCTCGGCATGGCTACCGATGCGGAAGCGCCCCGGGCGCAACAAGCCGGGCCGGGCAATCGCCTTGTGTGCGGTGAAATACCTTGCCTTCCCGCTGGCAGTGCATGTGGCGACCCAGAAACTTCCCTTGGCGAGCTTGCCTGCGGCCCTGCAGGTGCTGCTGACTGTCTGCATCGTCGTGCCGCTTGGTCCCATGCTCTACCGCGCAGCTTACCAGCGCCTGTCGCAGGCTTCCATTCTGGTGTTGCTCATTGTCTCGGTCAGCGCGCATCTCGTTCTGACCGGCGCAGGCTTGTTGGCGTTCGGTGCCGAAGGCACGCGCACCCGGCCGTTCAATGACTTTACAACAGATGTGGGCGGCATCGGCATCACGGGCCAATCGATCACCGTCGTATTGACGGCGGCCGCGCTGATCGTGCTGCTCTATCTGTATTTCGACCGCTCCCTGTCCGGCAAGGCATTGCGCGCCACGGCGGTCAACAGGCTGGGGGCGAATCTTGTGGCCATCGGCACGGCGCAGACCGGCAAGCTCGCATTCACGCTGGCAGCCGCAATCGGCACACTGTCGGGCATCCTGATCGGACCCATGACCACGCTGTTTTACGACTCCGGCTTTCTCATTGGATTGAAAGGCTTTGTGGCGGCGATTGTCGGCGGCCTCGCCAGTTACCCGCTGGCCGCGCTCGGCGCGCTGTTTGTCGGTTTGCTGGAGGCGTATAGCTCCTTCATCGCCAGCGAGTTCAAGGAAGTCATCGTATTCACCATGATCCTGCCGGTTCTCTTGTGGCGCTCGCTCGCCGGCAAGCATCTGGCCGAGGAAGACCATTGAGCAGCCAAGGTAAGCAATGAACCGAAACCGCCTCATGATGGCCGGCCTGATCGCGGCCGGCGCCTTGCTCCCGGCACTGACTGCGCCCGGCTATTGGATCAACCTGCTCGACTACGTCGGCCTCTATGCGCTGGTGGCCGTCGGCCTGGTACTGTTGACCGGAATCGGCGGCATGACTTCTTTCGGCCAGGCCGCATTCGTCGGCATCGGCGCCTACACCACCGCCTACCTCTCGACCGAATATGGCGTTTCACCCTGGCTCGGCTTGCCGGCAGGCGTGGCGTTGACTGCCCTGTTCGCCTACGTCATCGGCCAGGTGACGATGCGCATGGCCGGGCACTACCTGCCGCTGGCCACCATTGCCTGGGGCATCTCGCTCTACTTCGTGTTCGGCAACCTGGCGTTCCTCGGCAAATATGACGGCCTTAACGGCATCCCTGCCATTACCCTGGCCGGCATCGACATGACCGACAGCCGCGCCATGTATTACCTGATCTGGGGCATCGTGCTGCTGGCCGTGGTCGCCGTCGGCAACTTGCTCAACTCGCGGCCGGGGCGCGCCATACGCGCGCTCAAAGGCGGCAATATCATGGCCGAGGCCATGGGCATCGATACGGCGAAAATCAGGATCGCCATCTTCGTCATGGCCGCCATGCTGGCAAGCACCTCGGGATGGCTGTATGCCCACTTGCAACGCTCGGTCAACCCGTCGCCGTTTGGCCTGAACTATGGCATCGAATATCTGTTCATGGTCGTGGTCGGGGGCATGGGCAGCCTGTGGGGCGCGCTACTCGGTGCGGCCCTGCTGACGATACTCAAAGACGTGCTGCAAGATACACTGCCGCGTCTGTTGGGCAGCGCAGGCAACTTTGAAATCATCGTCTTCGGCGCGCTGGTCATCGTCCTGCTGCAATATGCGCCGCACGGCATCTGGGCCTTTGTGTGCAAGGTTTTCCCGCGTAGGCTGCGCAGCGCTGCACCGGTGCCGGCGGCACGACTCGCCACCCGTGCCAAGCCCCCTGCGGGTGCCGTGATTCTGGATGTCAGCATGGCGCGCAAGCAGTTCGGCGGGCTGGTGGCCGTCAACGATGTCAGCTTCAGCGTCAACGCCGGCGAGATCGTCGGCCTGATCGGCCCCAACGGCGCCGGCAAATCCACAACCTTCAACCTCGTCACCGGCATCACACCGCTGACCTCGGGCAGCGTCACCTTTCTCGGCCAGCCTATCGCGGGCGCACGGTCACGCGACATTGCCAAGCGCGGCATCGGGCGCACCTTCCAGCATGTGCGATTGATGCCTGCCATGTCGGTGCTGGAGAACGTCGCACTCGGTTGCCACCTGCGCGGCGATTTTCGTCCCCAGGGCGGATTCGTCGCCGGCATGCTGCGCCTTAACAAGGACGAAGAAGCCAAGATATTTCACGAAGCCGCCATTCAGATCGAGCGTGCCGGACTGAAGGAGCACATGCATGCCGAAGCCGGCAGCCTCGCGCTCGGTCAACAGCGCATCGTGGAGATTGCCCGCGCTTTATGCTGCGACCCGGCCTTGCTGTTGTTGGACGAACCCGCAGCCGGCCTGCGCCATCAGGAAAAACAGACCCTCGCCTTGCTGTTGCAACAGCTCAAGGCCGACGGCATGAGCATTCTGATTGTGGAACACGATATGGACTTTGTCATGGGGTTGACCGACAAGCTGGTGGTGATGGAGTTCGGCAGCAAGATCGCGGAGGGCACGCCGCAGGCGGTACGGCAAGACCCGGTCGTGCTGGAAGCTTACCTCGGCGGCGTAGACTAAAATGGCCAACCTGTTCGAACTGAAAAATCTGCATGCCTGCTACGGCAAGGTCGAAGCCGTGCACGGCATCAGCCTCTCGCTTGAAGCCGGCCAGATTGTCTCGATGATCGGCCCGAACGGCGCCGGCAAATCCACTGCGCTTAACGCCGCCATGGGCGCCCTGCCGGACGGCGCCGAAGCCAGCGGCCAGATCCTGTTCATGGGCCAGGACATCATGGACATGCCCGTTGAAGAGCGCGTGATGCTCGGCATTTCGCTGGTGCCGGAGCGGCGCGAGCTGTTTTCAGCTATGAGCGTGCAAGACAATCTCAAGCTCGGCGCCTTTCCGCGCAAGCGCGCCGGCGCGAAACATTTCATGGACCAGCTCGAAGTCGTCTACGCGATCTTCCCGCGCCTGAAGGAACGCGCGCGCCAGGAAGCCGCCACGCTTTCCGGCGGCGAGCGGCAAATGCTGGCCCTGGGCCGCGCCCTCATGGCCAAGCCCACCTTGTTGATGCTCGACGAACCGAGCCTGGGGCTGGCGCCGCGCATCGTGAAAGACATATTTCACATCATCAGCGACTTGAGAAAAACCGGCGTCGCCACCCTGCTGGTCGAACAGAATGCGCGGGCGGCGCTCCAGGTGTCGGATTACGGCTACGTGATCGAAACAGGCGAGATCACGATCCATGGCAAGGCTTCGGAGCTGGCGCACGACCAACGCGTCATCGATGCCTACCTCGGCCTTGCGAGAAAGGCCGCATGAGCGAAACCACCAAAACGGAATCACCAAAGCCGCAGCAATAATGCCGCCTGAACAACCATCGCCGCACAAGAAAGCATCATACAACCAGGAGACCACCATGCAAATCGCCGCCAGATTATCGCTACTTTGCCTGCTTACCACAGCCATGTTCAATGCCCACGCCGATATCACCATCGGCGTGAGCCTCCCTTTGACCGGCCCCGCCTCCGGCCTCGGCATACCGACCAAAAACGGTATCGGCATGTGGCCGGACACCATCGGCGGCGAGAAAGTGAAACTGGTCGTACTCGACGATGCGTCCGATCCGACACAGTCGAGCAAGAACGCGCGCCGCCTGATCACCGAAGACAGAGTTGACGTCATCATCGGCTCCACCTCGACACCCGCCTCGGTCGCGCTGGCGGAGGTGGCGCAGGAATTGAAGACGCCGCAAATCTCCACCTCCCCGGTGGAATTGCCCGCCGGCAAGGGCCTGTGGACTTTCCGCGTCGCGCAATCGACACCGCTGATGGCAAGCGCGATCGTCAATCACATGAAGAATCGCGGCATCAAAACCTACGCCTACCTCGGCTACGCCGATGCCTACGGCGAAGCCTGGCTGCGCGACTTCACCAGCGCAGCGACCAAGGCCGGCTTGCAGCAGGTCGGCGCGGAACGCTTTAACCGGACCGACACATCGGTCACGGCCCAGGCTTTGAAAATCGTCGCAACCAAGCCCGATGCGATCCTGATCGGCGCGTCCGGCAGCGGCGCAGCCATGCCGCACAAGGCCTTGATCGAACGCGGCTACAAAGGCACGATCTACCAGACCCACGGGGCAGTGTCGCACGACCTGATCCGCCTGGGCGGCAAAGACGTGGAAGGCTGCTTCGTGGTGGCAGGTCTTGCCATCCTGCCCGAACTGCTGCCGGACGACCATCCCTCCAAGAAACTGGCTACCGATTTCGTCAACCGCTATGAAAAGCAATACGGCGAGGGTTCCAGAAACCAATTCGCCGCCCACGGCTACGACGCCTATCTGGTGTTGAACCAGGTTGTTCCGCAGGCACTGAAGAAAGCCAAGCCCGGCACGCCGGAATTCCATGCCGCGCTCAAGGACGCGCTGGAATCGGGCGGCGGCATCGCCATTACCCAGGGCGTATTGCAATACTCGCCAACGGACCACTTCGGCCTGGAGGAAAAGGCGCGCGTCATGCTGACCGTGCAAAACGGCGCCTGGAAAGCCGTGGCGCCGTGATCATGCGCCAGTGGCGCCGCTGTGCGCGCATCGTGGGCGCACCCAAGGGCCGCTGAAGATTCGTGCACCTACGACTCGAAGGCGTGCAGTAGGGCGCGTGGGCAGCGATGCAGCTTCGCCCGGCGCCCGATTGGCCTTGCCGCGCGCTGCAACTTTGGGCGGCGCTTCAAGCACGGAGATCGGCCCATGCGGCAAGTTGTCCTATTGAACCGCCTTGGCGAGACTTTGTGCACTGTCAGGAGTCTGCATTGATCTTTATGGCCGTGCCCCAAGCAACAAGGAGTCGTCGTGTCGGCCGATATGACGCTTTGGCAGAGCAACGCGCGTTCAAGGCGCGTTGCCGGAGCAAACTCGTCTACGCAAAACTGTAAAGTCGCGACAACCTGTTCGTTGCGCCGACCCTGAGTTCGTTTGCAGCCGCAACCACCCACAGCAATCGAAAATCCAAAGGCCTCTCCGAGGAAATGCTGACTGACCGCAGCGGAATCGAAAGCTGGCCCATCGCCGCCTGCATCTCCCCTGCAAAATCGATTGATCGACAAATCGCCGCGCGTTCGCCATAATATTTTGCCTTGGGGCCTTCCCCGCCCCTGCGTTACGAGACAAGCGATATGAATCAGATTGCCAAATTATGCCCGGCTGAAGATATTCTGCTGGCACGCGACATTCGCAACAAGGGCCAGCTTTTCGACGTGGTCGCGCGCCATTTCGAACAACGCCACGGTTTGTCGGTCAAAGACGTGGACGACAGCCTGAACGCCCGCGAAGCCCTGGGTTCGACCGGCGTGGGAAACGGTGTGGCGATTCCGCATGCACGCATGGCCGGCCTGCAGCACGTGGTGGCCGCATTCGTCCGCCCCAAGGTCGCCATTGCGTTTGACGCACCGGACCGCAAACCGGTGTCGGATGTGCTGGTGTTGCTGGTGCCGGAAGAGGCGTTGCAGGAACACCTGCAAATCCTGGCCGACATCGCGCACCTGTTTTCCGACCGGCGCTTTCGCGATCAATTGCAAGCTTGCGCCGGACCCGACGAGGTAAGCCGAATTTTCAGGGACTGGCCGTCCAAGGGATAACTTCCGCGGCTTGGCGTGCGAAAATTAGCACCCTGGCGGCGGCGCCAAGTTTCGCAAGCCGGCGCCGCAGCAAACAAATTTAGAACACAACATGATCGATTTCACCCATTTCTTCAGCAACTTTGTCCGCTCGCGCGGCATGACCGACAAATTTCGCCGGTTAAGCCTGGTCGACATGTTGAAGCGCCCGATTGCGCCCAAAGACATGCCGCTGGTGGCCACCATCTCGCTGATGGACGCCTCGCGAAGCGAAGCGGCAACGCTGCTGGCCGAGCTCAATTCGCATGACGACGGCTTGACCGAGGCGCAGGCAGAGGGCATCCGCGCCATTGCCGGCCCCAATGAAATCGAAAGCGAAAAACCGCGGCCGTGGTGGGTGCATCTGTGGCAGTGCTATCGCAATCCCTTCAATCTTTTGTTGACGGTGCTGGCCGGCATTTCGTATTACACGGAAGACGTGAAAGCCACCATCGTGATCGGCTCGATGGTCGCCCTGTCGACCCTGATCCGTTTCTACGAAGAGTCGCGCTCGAACAGGGCGGCCGAGAAATTGAAGGAAATGGTCAGCAACAAAGCAACCGTCCTGCGGCGCAATCTGGTCGACCCGATGCTGCAGCAATCGAGCGCCTATTTCGGCGTCGCCCTGGCGCCCACGGCGCCGGCACGGGTGGAGTTGCCCATCAAGCTGCTGGTGCCCGGCGATGTCATTGCCCTGTCTGCCGGCGACATGATCCCGGCCGACGTGCGCCTGCTGGCAGCCAAGGACTTGTTTGTCAGCCAGGCCGCCATGACGGGCGAATCGCTGCCGGTGGAAAAATTCCCGCTCCAGCATGACGCCACACTGGCCGCCAATCCGCTCGAACTCGACAACATCTGCTTCATGGGCACCAATGTGGTCAGCGGTTCTGCGCGGGCGGTTGTGCTCACCACCGGCAACCGCACGCTGTTCGGCATGCTGGCGCACCGCGCCACGGCGGTCGAGCGCACGCCGACCGCGTTCCAGCAAGGGATCAACAAAGTGAGTTGGCTGCTGGTGCGCTTCATGCTGGTGATGACGCCCATCGTGCTGTTGTTGAACGGTCTGGTCAAGGGCGACTGGTTTGACGCCACCCTGTTTGCCATCGCCATCGCCATCGGCATGACGCCGGAAATGCTGCCCATGATCGTCACCGCAACCCTGGCCAAGGGCGCGGTCTACCTCTCGCGCAAGAAAGTGATCGTCAAGCGGCTCGACGCGATCCAGAATTTCGGCGCCATGGACGTGCTGTGCACCGACAAGACCGGCACGCTCACGCAGGACAAGATTTACCTGGAACGCCACACCGATGTATTGGGCCACCCCTCCGACGACGTGCTGGAACACGCCTACCTCAACAGCTACTACCAGACCGGCCTGAAAAACCTGCTCGACGTGGCCGTGCTCGAACATGCCGAATTGCAGCGCGAACTCAACATCGCCACCAATTTCCGCAAGGTCGATGAAATCCCGTTCGACTTCCAGCGCCGCCGCATGTCGGTCGTCATCGCCGAATGCAACGACAAGCACCGCCTGATCTGCAAGGGTGCGCTCGAAGAAGTGCTTGCCGTCTGCACGCGCGTGCGCATCGGCAATGAAGACTGGCCGCTGGAACATGAACACCTCGACCGCATCCGCGAGGTCACCTCGGAATTGAATAACGACGGCCTGCGCGTGGTGGCAGTGGCAGCGCGCGAAATGCCGCCCAGCCAGGAGATATATGGCGTGCGCGATGAAAGCGACCTGACCCTGATCGGGTACATCGCCTTCCTCGACCCGCCCAAGGAATCCACCGCCCCTGCACTGGAAGCCCTGCGCGAGCACGGCATTACCGTCAAAGTCCTGACCGGCGACAATGCGCTGGTCACGACAAAGGTATGCCGCGAGGTCGGCCTGCCGATCGATAGCGTGCTGCTCGGTTCCGACATAGAGAACATCAGCGACGCCGAATTGGGCCGCCTTGCCGAAACCTGCCACGTTTTTGCCAAGCTCACGCCGACGCACAAGGAACGCGTGGTGCGCGCGCTGCGCACCAACGGCCACGTGGTCGGTTTCCTCGGTGACGGCATCAACGACGCCGCCGCATTGCGCGCAGCCGACATCGGCATCTCGGTCGATTCTGCAGTCGATATTGCCAAAGAAGCGGCCGACATCATCCTGCTGGAAAAAAGCCTGATGGTGCTGGAACAAGGCGTGCTCGAAGGCAGGCGCACGTCGGCCAATATGGTGAAGTACGTGAAGATGAATGCCAGCTCCAACTTCGGCAACGTGTTCTCGGTGCTGGTGGCGAGCGTGTTCCTGCCCTTCCTGCCCATGCTGCCGCTGCAATTGCTGGTGCAGAATCTGCTGTACGACTTCTCCCAGGTGGCCATTCCCTTCGACCATGTCGATGCGGAACAGCTGACGCGCCCGCAGCGCTGGAACCCCGGCGACATCGGACGCTTCATGATCTTCTTCGGCCCCATCAGCTCCATTTTCGACATCGCCACCTTCGCGCTGATGTGGTACGTCTTCGGCGCCAACAGCGCCGATTCGCAATCGCTGTTCCAGTCAGGCTGGTTCGTCGAGGGCTTGCTGTCGCAAACCCTGATCGTACACATGATACGCACGCGCAAGATCCCCTTCCTGCAAAGCCGCGCCGCGTGGCCGCTGCTGCTGGGCACGATCTGCATCATCGCAGTCGGCATCTTCCTGCCCTTGAGCCCCATCGCCGGCTACTTCAAGCTGCAACCCCTGCCCTGGCTCTACTTCCCCTGGCTGGTGGTGGTGCTGGTGGCCTACGTGGGACTGACGCAGGTGATGAAAGGAATCTACAGCAGGCGTTATGGCTGGCAATAGCGCAGCCATGCGCGTTGGCATTGACTTGCGGCGGCGGGACGCCAATGTGCTCCACCGAAGCGTCGCTGGAGATTGCGACCGGCCTGTGTGCCATGTCCGGGTTACACAGGGCATCGGCTCTCCCAATACAGGTCATTCATCCAACACTGGGACAATAAACATCGCAAAATGAAGCCGCGGCATTCCGCATAGGCGTTTGGCCGGGAATGGCATAATTAGCATTCGTAGGCTGGGATGCAATCCCAGCAATCACCTCTCAATGCATGCGCTGGGATTACATCCCAGCCTACGGCCCTGTTATATGCAGTCACCGCTGAAGCAAGCAGCAAACAATTGAACTGCCAATAATCCAATAGACATTGCTGCTGCATACAGAAGACTAAAAACTACCCGAAGCCAAGTTCGCTTCAGCGATACAAAATACACAAAGATCGTACCGGCCAGGAGACATGCCGCGAAAGCGGCCAGTCAAACGTAAAGTTTGTATCGGTGCCAATGACAGGCAAACGCACCCGTATTTGAGGGTCGGACGGCCATTCGCGGGGAAAAATTACCTGCGCTGTCGCGTCAACTTTGGCGCGGGTTCAGTCAAGTCACTATTTCCCCCCTTTCCCGCCGCACGAACCGTAGCGTCTTACTGCGGCCGGACTACGCAACACCCATCTGCTCCACAGTTCGACCTCGCACATCGAACGTTCCTTGGAACGAAATGAGGCATCATTTTGATCAAATTCGCCGACACTCGCAAAATAGTTACGCCCATGGAATCTTTCGAGTGCTTATTTCCCATCGCAAGTGGATAGCGATTGCCAAGTGCACGCATAGCGGCTAGCATCGACTCCATGCCCCGCAACCCTGTCCAATTCACCTCAAAACGAGACCTGTATGAATGGCTACTGCTGATCGCAGCCCTGGCGTTGATCGGATCGATATTCCTTTACGTGCATGAGGCCGAAGCCGATCGCGCCGACGCAGCCGAGCGCGACCGCCTGCAAGTACTCACCAACTTCGTCGCCAACGATATCGAAGGCAACCTGACCTCGGTCAACCACGTCCTCGAAGGCGTGATCCAGGATTACCTGAGCAATTCCGGCGTCCCGGAATCCTCCCATTTCCTGACACTAAGGCTGCGCGCGCTCGAAGGCGCCATCCCGGGCGTGCGTGCGCTGCTGGTGCTCAACACCCAGGGTGTGGTGACCCACACTTCCAGGGCCATCCTGGAAAACCAGAACCTGAACTACCGCGACTATTTCAAACAGGTTCGCGATCATCCCGACAAAACCACGCTCTATATTTCCGCCCCCTTCCAGTCGCTCAAGCAGGGCCCCGACCTTGTCATCACCGCGAGCCGGATGGTGCAGGGCCAAAACGGTCAATTTGCCGGCATGGTGGTCGCCGTGCTGGACCAGGAATATTTTTATGACCCGTTCAGAATGCTGCTCTACGCGCCCGATGTCTGGGCTTACGTCGTCCACGGCGACGGGCTGCAGGTGATCAACTTCCCGAGCAAGAAAAACAGCATCGACGGCACCGATCTGAATCGGCAGGGGAGCTTTTTCCGCCGTCATGTCGAAAGCGGCAAGATCGCCAGCATGTTGAGCGGTCGGGTGTATACCACGGGCTAAAACCGCCTGATGAGCCTGCGTACCATCGCGCCTGCCGCCCTGCACATGGACAAGCCGCTAGTGATCGGCCTGAGCCGCGAATTGGCAGTCTTGGCGCTACCGTTGCAACGCCGGGCGCTGGCCCTCGGCTTAAGCTTCGCGGCCATCGCGCTCGCCTGTTGCGCCGCACTGCCGTGGATACAAGTCCGCCGCGCACGCGCAGGCGCACTGGCGGCAGAGCTGGAAAGCAACCAGCGCGCCGCGGAACAGGATCGGCGCCTGGGCAAGGCCGAGCGCGAGAGCGAATTACGCTTTCGCACGCTTATCGAAGACGCCCCGCTGGCCGTCGCCATGCTGCGCAAAGGCCATTTTGTATATACCAACCCGCGTTATCGCGACCTGCACGGCTATTTGCCGGACGACGACCTGACGGGCATGCCCTGGGGCGCGATGATCGCGCCGGCATCGCGCGCGGCGCTGCACGAGCAGGAGGCGTTGCTCATCGCAGACTCGCCGATCGAGCAGAAATTTGAAGCGCAGGGGATGGGCAAGCAGGGCCGGCCGGTACCTGTCTTCAAAACCACCACCCGCGTCGAATTGATCGACGGCCCCGCCACGCTGGTATTTGCGCAAGATATTTCGGCGCAAAAGAGCGCCGAAAGCGCCCTGTTGCTGGCGCGCGATGTCGCCGAAGCGGCAAGCCGCAGCAAGGCCGATTTCCTGGCCAACATGAGCCACGAGATCCGCTCGCCGTTGAACGCCATGCTTGGTATGGCCTATTTGCTGGAGCAGGCGCATCTGGATTTGGATGCGCGCAACATGGTGCGGAAGATACGCACTTCAGGACGTATGCTGCTGGGCATCATCAACGATATTCTCGATGTATCGAAGATCGAGGCCGGGCACATGGAAATCGATCAGGCGCCATTTCAGATAGGCGACGTGCTCGACAATCTGGCCGCCAGCATGGGGATCGCCGTGGCAGATAAAGACATCCAGTTGATCATTCAACCGGTGCCGGCCAATGTTTCCTCCGTAATCGGCGACGCGCTGCGGCTGGAGCAAATATTGACCAACCTGATGGGCAACGCCATCAAATTCACAAAGACAGGACGGGTTGAATTGCGTATCGCGCTGCTGTCGCGCGACGCCGCCCAGGTGGCGTTGCATTTCTCCGTCCACGACACCGGCATCGGCATTGCGCCGGAACTTCAAGGCGAAGTGTTTTCGGCGTTCGCCCAGGCGGACACATCCACCACGCGCCGTTTCGGCGGCACCGGCCTGGGACTGACAATTTGCCGCCGGCTGGTCGGCTTGATGGGCGGCGAAATCGGTTTGCACAGCACGCCTGGCCACGGGAGCGAATTCTGGTTCACCTTGCCGCTGCAACTGGCCGCCGAAGAAGAACTCTCCTCTCCCGCCATGGCCCGCATCGAAGCATTGATTGCCGACGATAGCGACATCGGGCTCAAAGCCATCGGCGACATCGCCAATAGCCTGGGCTGGCAGGTCGACGCCGTCACGTCGGGCGAGGCCGTGCTGGCGCAATTGCGTGACCGGCGCGGCGGCAGATTGCCCAACCTTGTCGTTCTCGACTGGAAGATGCCCGGCATGGACGGCCTCGAAACGGCACGCGCCATCCGCGAAACGCTGACTGAAGGCGAATGTCCTATTGTGATCATGGCAACCGCCTATTCGCTGGCAGGCATGGCAAGCCAGCCGGGTGCAGAGTTGGTCGACGCGGTATTGAGCAAGCCGGTTACCGCTTCGGCCCTCTATAACGCAATGATCGAGGCACAAAGCAGGCGCGCAGCCGTAGTCGGCGCCTCAGCAGCGCTACTGCATGCGCCAAACGAGGGGCTCGCGGGTGTGTCGCTACTGGTTGTCGACGACAGCGAAATCAACCGCGAAGTGGCGCAGCGCATTTTGCAGACACAGGGTGCGAAAGTGGCCCTGGCGGTCGACGGCAGGGACGCACTGGACTGGCTGCTGGCGCATCCCGACGAAATCGATCTGGTTCTGATGGACATCCAAATGCCGGTCATGGACGGCATTGAAGCGACACGCCAATTGCGCCTCAGGCGCCAATTCGACGACCTTCCCGTGGTCGCCTTGACGGCCGGCGCGTTCAAGTCGCAGCAGGAGGCCGCGCGCGCAGCCGGCATGGTCCATTTCATCAGCAAGCCCTTCGATGTGCCCGCCACCATCGCCCTGATCCAGCGCCTCAAGCGCCACCGCTCAGGCGAAGCCGCCGGCCGATCAAGAGAAGGCAGCGGCGTTCCCGCCCACGGATACGACGACGCCATCCATATGACAGCGGCTGTCGATTCCTCGGTAATCGATACGCAGAGGGGATTGCAACTCTGGTCCGATATCCAAACCTATCGCCATTATTTGCAGTACTTCGCCGGCAGCTATGGCGATGCCGTAGATACGGTCAATGCCAGCCTTGCCATCGACGACCGTCCTGGCGCCGCAGCGCTGGTGCACAAACTGGCAGGTGTCGCCGGTAACATGGCCCTGCCAAACACCCATCGTCTGGCGCTCGAAGCCGAGCGCGTACTCGCAACCGAACACGATCCCACGTTTGCGCTGGCGCGGCTGCAAGAGGCGCTGACGCAGGCGGCGGCCGCCATCGGCCGCTTCGCACCGCAAACGTCGGAACAATCTGCAGGGACTGAGCATGCAACCTGGGCCGCTGCGATGCCGTTATCGGCGCAGGCGCGCATCGAACTCAGGCCGCTTTTCATTGCACTCCTGGCAGCCATCGACACCGACAATCCAACGCCGGTCGAGCCGGTTCTGGCGGCACTGTTGCAACGGCTGCCTCTCAAGGAATTGACCGACATCCGCGATTCGTCCCGCGTGTTCGATTTTCGTCAGGCCGAAGCAGCCGCGATGGATCTTGCCGAAAAACTCGGCATCATTTTACAGGACACAAAGTGAATCGTTCCATTATCCTGATCGTCGACGACGAGCCGGCCAACCTGGCGATCATGCGCGACATTCTTTGCGACACCTACACCCTGGCATTCGCACGCAATGGCGGTGAAACGCTCGCCGCAGTGGTCAAACATACGCCTGCGATGGTATTGCTCGACGTCGGTCTGCCCGATATCAGTGGCTACGAACTGTGCCGTCAGATCAAGCAAATCGACGCGACGGGGAACGTGCAAATCATCTTTGTGACCGGTTATACCGACAACGATCACGAAACGGCCGGTTTCGACGCCGGCGGCGCGGACTACATCGTCAAGCCGGTTTCACCGCCCATCGTGCGCGCGCGCGTCGCCACCCACCTCTCACTGGTGCGCGCCGGTTTGTTGGCGCAAAGTTATCGCGATGCAATCCTGATGCTGGGCGTGGCCGGCCATTTCAACGACACCGACACCGGTGCCCACATTTGGCGCATGGCAGCCTACGCCCGCGCGCTCGCCATCGCATCCGGCTGGAGCGAAGACGATGCCGACCGGCTGGAACTGGCGGCGCCCATGCACGACACCGGCAAGATCGGCATTCCGCAGGGCATATTGCGCAAGCCCGGCCCGCTCGATGAACAGGAATGGGCGATCATGAGAACCCATCCACAAATCGGCTACGACATCCTGGCAAAGAGCAGCGCACCGGTATTCCAGCTGGCGGCGCAAGTGGCGTTGCGGCACCACGAAAAATGGGACGGCAGCGGCTATCCCGATGGGCTGGCGGGCGAAAACATCGCGCAATCGGCACGCATCGTGGCGCTGGCAGACGTGTTCGACGCGCTCAGCATGCAGCGCCCTTACAAGGACGCCTGGGGTGTGGAGAAAATTTTGGAATACATCAACGCCGGCGCCGGGGCGCATTTCGACCCGAACCTGGTGCGCGTCTTTTCCGAAATCCTGCCGCAGCTTCTCGAAATACAAAACAAATGGAACGCAAAAGACGCCGTCCCGGCGCCGCCCTGACAGATCGATGCCAGTGGGCGGCAAGCTGGCCGCGAGCGGAACAACGGCAAGCCTGCGGCGTGCCCGACAGTTGACTGTGTTGAACCTGCCCTCGCTATTCGATTGCAGCCGGCGCGCATTTCCCCCCGAACCCGTTATGGGTTTTTCCCCAAGGCTCGCACGATGGATTCGAGAATCCATGCAAATGGCACAAGGACGAACCCGTTCGACGCTTCTTTCGCCGCCTGCATCCACAGCGAGTCAGGGCACAAATTCGTTCTTTAGCTGGCATGACGTTCGATTTACCGACTTTGCGCAGCAAATCCACGCGGACAATAAGGTGACGGGATATACTGGAGCCTGGCAGCTGGCTATTACAGCATTATTTCTTTGGAATCTCATCATTTTGAACACCGCAAAACCCAAACGCTGGAATGGCAAGATCGAATCGCTGACGGCAGATTATCTCAATCGCGTGCTGGAACAAATGCTCTCCTACGGCGAACGCGTCCAATTCGCGCTCACCGGCGGCGCGCAGGGCCCGCAGTATCAGGTTATCAACGCGTCTGAAAAGAAAATGACCTTCGACAGCGGCCACCTGTTGACCGCGAATGCCGACAATTTCCTGCGCGGCACGACGTCACCCATCTATACGCTGGAGCAGATTGAAGCCGTTATCGCCGGCACGAACAAGAAAACTGCCGCCACAGGCGCGAAACGCAGCAGCAGCAGCGGCGGCGGTACGCGCACAACAGCGGCGCAAAAGATCGCGTTAATTGACGCCGAGAAGTACGAATACTTTAAGAACAATCGCGCAACCATGCCGGCCAACATCAGCAAGCATGCGCAGGAAATCACGGCATTGATGATGAACGGACTGTCGGTGGAAGATGCGTTCGCCGATGTGATTAAGCGGTGCCGTTGACTAAATTTTGACTGAGCTTACAGCTGATTGATCAGAGTCGGATGCGGTCAGTCGTTGATATCAACAATGACGGTTACTAGTCAGTAAGGTAGGCACTCGTGCCCACGCGCAATTCGAATCGGGAAAGATTATCGCGTGTAGCGAGTCGAACTGCTTGTGTGCGAAAACGCGTGGGAACGGGTGTCCACCCTACGCGTCCTCGTCGCGTGACTACGGGATAATTCCTTTCGAGGCTAAGTACCGAATGTCTTTTCTGGATATAGGCGAAAGGTCGTTGTGGGTCGCTTGTACTCGGCCAAGTTTATCGAAGTTATATTCTCAAATGCATGCGTGAGATATCGTCAAATGCAAAAATTATTGACCATTAGGCGGTTCGTCGCAGTATTGCTCGCAATCTGCTTTGTATTGCCACTTTCGAAGTGCACTTCAACGGTTGACCCGGATGGACGCGTTGTAGCTGCCGCTACATACCTGCGCGCTTATGACGTGGTGAAAGGAGGTTGGACCGATATTCATGGACAGAATTTGCAGAACGGTATCGTTACTATATTCGCCGCAGTCGTTGTTTTTTTTCTTCCATTCGTTTGCTTAACATTAAACGATGTTGCGCAATCGGTTATACATTTTGTCGCATCCTTTCCGGCAGGCTACGTGCTTTATTGTTGGGTATTCCTATTTGGCAGCGCCCCGCAATATGGAGGGATCGTAGCGGTCGGGTGCTGGCTAATTTTATTCGTCATCAGCACGTTTTGCATTCTTCGACGCTGGCCATTTAGACGACTGTTCAACAGTACTGTAGACGGTGCGAGGAACTCGTGAACCGCATCGGCCAATCGGAAAAGATCATGGTGCTTCTCAGTCGGGTTAGCAACCGTGCCCAGGCGAAACTCGATTCGTGAAACATCACGTTGCTTTTGCAAGTCGCACTGCTTGTGTGCGACAAACGCGTGGGCGCGGGTGCCCACGCTACTCGGCTGCCCGCTTGCGGGAGAGCAAGTTTGCCAGACGCACGAAAACCCTCTGCCTACCGCGGCCAACCCATACGCTTCTCCCGTAAGCGGGCAGAGGGAAAGTCACGCCATGAGTTGTGAGTAACGATTAGTGTCGACGCGGGGACGACAGAGGGGGGCCAAGCCGCGAAAATGCTTTCATGCACTCACAAAAAAAACCGGCGCAACGAATGTCGAAAACCTGAGCCAACCCCTCAATCGTCCTTCGCCCCATCAATCCCCAGTTCATGAATCTTGCGTGTAATGGTATTGCGCCCTATTCCCAGCCGCACGGCCGCATCGTTCTTGCGCCCATGCGTATGCTTGAGCGCCGCCTTGATCAGCGTGGATTCGAACAGGCGCCCCAGTGCGTCCATCACTTCGGGTTGGCCGGCACTGAGCATTTGTGCGGCTTCGCTTTCCAATAGCGTGACCCAGTTCGACTTGTCGAATTTGTCGGCCAGCAGCGCGTCGGAACCATTGGTGCCGCCGATTGCAGCGGGCATGCCGGCAGGCGCATGCTGCGGCGCCGGCTGCGCATAGCTGGCTGGCTGACTGAGCGGCGCGGCATAGGCTTGCGGCTGCGTGTCGATCAGTTCGGGCGGCAGGTCCTTGGTTTCCACGGTCTGACCCGGCGCCATGACGGTGATCCAGTTGCACAGGTTTTCCAGTTGGCGCACATTGCCGGGGAAGTCGAGCAGGCTGAGGAATTGCATGGCGTTGTCGGACAGGCGCTTGGCTTCCACGCCGAGCTGCTTGGCGCTTTGCGCCAGGAAAAAGCGCGCCAGGATGGGGATGTCTTCGCGCCGCTCGCGCAAGGACGGCAGGCGAAGGCGGATGACGTTCAAGCGATGGTACAAGTCTTCGCGGAACAGGCCGTCGCGCACGCGCTGCTCCAGGTTTTGATGGGTTGCCGCAATCACGCGCACGTTGGCCTTCAAGGGCTGATGGCCGCCGACACGATAGAAGTGCCCGTCCGACAGCACGCGCAGCAAACGTGTCTGCAGGTCGAACGGCATGTCGCCGATCTCATCGAGAAACAGCGTGCCGTCTTCGGCCTGCTCGAAGCGGCCGCGCCGCGTTGCCTGCGCGCCGGTGAACGCGCCGCGCTCATGGCCGAACAGTTCCGACTCCAGCAATTCCTTTGGAATGGCTGCCGTGTTGAGGGCGATGAACGGTTGCGAGCCGCGCGGGCTGTGCTTGTGCAGCGCACGCGCGACCAGTTCCTTGCCCGAGCCCGATTCGCCGGTAATGAGCACCGTGACGTTCGATTGCGAAAGCCGACCGATGGCGCGGAACACGTCCTGCATGGCTGGCGCCTGGCCGAGAATTTCCGGCGGCGTAATGGTCGATTGCTCGACGATGGCTTCACGCAGGCTTTCTTCAAGCGCACGCCGGATCAGCTCGACGGCCTTGTCCACGTCGAACGGTTTGGCGAGGTATTCGAAGGCGCCGCCCTGGAAGGCCGCCACGGCGGAGTCGAGGTCGGAGAATGCGGTGATGATGATGACCGGCAGGCCGGGATGGCGCGCCTTCACTTCCTGCAGCAGTTTGAGCCCCGATTCACCCGGCATGCGGATGTCGGACACCAGCACCTGCGGCAAGCCGCTGTTCAAGGCTTCAATGGCATCGCGCGCATTGGAAAAGCTTCGCGTTGCCAGGTTTTCTCGCGCCAGTGCTTTTTCAAGCACCCAGCGGATCGACTCGTCGTCGTCTACGATCCAGATTGGTTTCATTGTTCCTCTTGCCGCCTGAGTTGCACTTTCATGCGCCTGCGGAAATCGTGGCGAGCGGTCCCATACCGGATCGACGAGCGCAACCGTACGGAGGTACGGCTTGGCAGGGTGTTCGGACGATCAGCTCGTCCGCCTGCGTAGCGGTGTCTGCCAACAAACAGACACTGCCAGCGTTCAAAGACCCGGATTGGCCCACGCAACAGATTTTCGAAAGGCGCATCAAGGCAACGGTATCAACATTCTAAAATCCGTGTACCCCGGACGACTTTCGCATTCGATCACGCCCTGATGCTGTTGCACGAAGGTTTGCGCCAAGGTCAATCCTAATCCGCTTCCGCCTTCGCGCCCAGAGACCAGGGGGTAAAAAATGCGATCATAAATCTCCAACGGGATACCCGGTCCATTGTCGATGATATGCAAGTCTAATGCCAGCCGGTAGCGCACCTTGGCCAGCGTCACCTGGCGCGCGACCCGTGTCACAAATGTCAGTTGGGCATCACCGGCCTGGATGCGCTCGGACAAGGCCTGCGCCGCGTTGTGGGTAATGTTCAACACCGCCTGGATCAACTGTTCCTTGTCGCCGCGAAATTCGGGCACCGAGAGGTCATAATCGCGCTTGATAGTGAGGCCGACGGGGAATTCGGCCACGATCAGGCTGCGCACGCGCTCGCACACCTCGTGGATGTTGACGTCGCCCACGATGTGCGGCAGCCGGTGCGGCGCCAGCAGGCGGTCCACCAGGGTTTGCAGGCGGTCGGCTTCCTTGATGATGACCTGGGTGTATTCGCGCAATTCCTTCAATTGCCGTTCGGGCAATTCGAGTTCGAGCAATTGTGCGGCGCCGCGTATGCCGCCGAGCGGGTTCTTGATCTCATGCGCAAGGTTGCGGATCAGCTCTTTGTTGGCCTGGCTCTGGTCGAGAATGCGCTCTTCGCGGTCCACCTTCAGTTGCTGCACGTTTTCGCGCAATTCGATCAACACCGGGATGTCGGCATCGTCCAAGGCCGTCACCACGACGTGCACCTGCAGCGATTCACGGCCGGCGCGCTCGAGCGTCAAGTCCAGGCGCTTGTCGGCGAACTGGCGCGCGCGTGCCTGGCGGAACACGTCGATCAGCTCCTGGCCGTTCTGGAACACCTCGTCGAGGCGCAAATGCTGCAAGGCCTTGGCAGAGCTTTCGAGCAGATTTTCCGCAGCGGCATTGACGTAGGTCACGCGTCCCTCGGCATCGAGGATGATGACCGACGAGGCCAGCAAATCGAGCCCGCTCAAGTCGCGCGACGCCGCCGTCTGCGGCTTGTTGGGCACCTCTTTCGCGCCCGCTTTCATCGCCTTGCCTGCGCCCTTGTTTTCGCCAGTTTCCAAAATTCGTTCCCAAAAAAATAGGCCGCATGGCGCGGCCTCAGTTTCCGATCGCGCGATGCTTATCGCGCGTCGCCCGACTCGCGCTTCAATTCGCGTTGCAGGGCTTCGATGTTTTTCTCGGTGCGGCTGATGTTGTCGCGCATGGCCGTCACGCGTTCCTGGTATTTGGAATAATTGTGCTCGTCACCCTGGCGTTCCGGCTCGCCGTTGTTGTAGTCCTTCTTCAAGGCGGCAAGCTTGTCCTGCTCGCTCTTCATCTCGTCGAGCAGAATCTGGCGCCGGTCGTTGTCGCGTGACTTTTGCGTGGTGCTGTCGACGCGCGGGAAGTCGGACGGCGACGCCGACGACGACGACTTCAGCGAAGCCGTTTGCA
Source organism: Burkholderiaceae bacterium (assembly GCA_036561005.1). GTDB lineage: Bacteria > Pseudomonadota > Gammaproteobacteria > Burkholderiales > Burkholderiaceae_D > PKWO01. Next base: position 48,864 of record DATBQE010000239.1, read on the forward strand.
CGGTGGCGCTGCGCTTGCTCGGTGCGGGGATGACGCTCACGCCTTCCAGATCCATCTTCTTGCAATCCTTGACCGGGCCGGTGTTCTTGAACTCGATCGTGCCGTTGGCGCCGACGCATTTATAGATTTCACCTTCCGCTTGTGCGGTCCCCATTGCCCCAGTAAATCCGAGTAAAGCGGCAAGAAGTGCTAAAAGTTGATGTTTCATAAACTTTTGGTACAAACCTTGATGGCGGACTGGTAGTTTAGGATAAGAATCATTGCAGTACAAACATTTGTTAAACGAATTTCGAATTGACGCAACAATTTCATGCCCAAGTCACATCTTTCTCATGACATGAAGGCAAAAAAGCGGAAAGCCTGGGGCTTTCCGCTTCTTAACGCATGCTCAATTTAACAATTGCGTGCCACCTTGACTACGGTTGGCACGCCCTCCTAAATTACAGCGAGTAGTACATGTCGAACTCGACCGGGTGTGTCGTCATGCGGAAACGTGTCACTTCAGCTTGCTTCAGTTCGATGTAGGCATCGATCATGGTGTCGCTGAACACGCCGCCGCGGGTCAGGAACTCGCGGTCCTTGTCGAGGTATTCCAGCGCTTGTTCGAGCGAGGAGCACACGGTTGGGATCAGCGCGTCTTCTTCCGGCGGCAGGTGGTACAGGTCCTTCGAGGCAGCTTCGCCCGGATGGATCTTGTTTTGCACGCCGTCGAGACCTGCCATCAGCAGAGCCGAGAAGCACAGGTAAGGATTAGCCAGCGGGTCCGGGAAACGCGTTTCGATGCGGCGGCCCTTTGGATTGGGCACGTGCGGAATACGGATCGAAGCCGAACGGTTACGCGACGAGTAAGCCAGCTTGACCGGTGCTTCAAAGCCTGGGACCAGACGCTTGTAGGAGTTTGTGCCGGGGTTGGTGATCGCGTTCAAAGCGCGGGCATGCTTGATGATGCCGCCGATGTAGTACAGCGCGAATTCCGACAGACCTGCATAGCCGTCGCCGGCGAACAGGTTCTTGCCGTCTTTCCAGACCGATTGGTGCACGTGCATGCCCGAACCGTTGTCGCCAACGATAGGCTTCGGCATGAAAGTCGCAGTCTTGCCGTAAGTGTGGGCGACGTTCCAGACGACATACTTCAGGTTCTGGGTCCAGTCGGCGCGCTCGACCAGGGTCGAGAACTTGGTGCCGATTTCATTTTGACCGGCGCCGGCCACTTCGTGGTGGTGCACTTCAACGGGGATGCCGAGCGATTCGAGGATCAGGCACATTTCCGAACGCATGTCCTGGAAGCTGTCGACCGGTGGAACCGGGAAATAGCCGCCCTTGACTGCCGGACGATGGCCGGTGTTGCCGCCTTCGAGCTTTTCGCCGGTGGACCACGATGCTTCTTCGGAATCGATCTGCACGAAGCAGCCGGACATGTCGATCTTCCAGCGCACGCCGTCGAAAATGAAGAATTCTGGTTCCGGACCGAAGTAGGCTGTGTCGCCCAGGCCGGAGGACTTCAGGTAAGCTTCTGCGCGCTTGGCGATCGAACGCGGGTCGCGGTCATAGCCCTTGCCGTCGGAAGGTTCGATCACGTCGCATTGCATGAACAACGTGGTTTCTTCCATGAACGGATCGATGTTGGCGGTGTTCGGGTCTGGCATCAGGATCATGTCCGACGCTTCGATACCCTTCCAGCCGGCGATCGAGGAGCCGTCGAATGCGTGGCCGGATTCGAACTTGTCAATATCGAAGGCCGATACCGGAACCGTAACGTGCTGTTCCTTGCCCCGTGTGTCAGCAAAGCGGAAATCAACGAATTTAACTTCGTTGTCTTTCGCCATCTTCAAGACCTCTGCGGCCGTCATTGCCATGCGAATCTCCCTAAAATGAGCAAATCAATGAAAAAATTGGGTTTTGAGCCGACTAAAGCGCCGCTTCGAGGAAATTTCCAAGAAGCAACGCACTACATGCATTTGGGTATGAACCGAAGTGCGACCAGAACTCGGAATAAATCATAGCAGATTCCGTGCCACCACCCGTATCAAAATAGAGCGCCCTGCACTCCGATGATGCACCGGGGATATGACAAATTGATGTCTTTTTAGAGGATTTTAAGGCGAAATTGCACGAGGATTAGTTTGCACCAAAAAAGAACGTGAAAAATAAAAATGCACCAAAAATAAACAATTTGTTGTCAGTCTGACTTTTTGCGACATTTTGGTGCATGCAATACCACTCATGCCATGCGGTTGCTACCAATCTGATACCAGTCAAATACCACGCCAGATTTACAAAAAGCAGCCGGCCGGCCTGCTGCAGCCGTATTCTTCGCCTCGCGTCAGTCCTCGTCTTGTTTGAGCAGTTTGCCGTCGTCCGACAGGAACTGTGCGCCCAGTTCAAAGATGGCGTCGCCCGACAAAACACGCGGCACCAGGGGCAGCAACTCCTGCTCTTCCTTCATCAGGCGCAATTGCAGGTTGCTGCAATACAGTTCCATGGCCCGACGCAATTCCTTTTGCCTGGCCACGCCATGTTGAAACGCCAGTTGCAATTGCTGCGGCAGGGTCTGGACGATCTTCAGGCAAAAGCTGCTCAGCGCTTCGAGCTCGTCGAGCAGCAGGTCGGCCTCGCGGGTGGCGCTCTTGATGGCGGGGATCACATACTGCTCCATCTTGCGCGAATGGAACAGGCGTTCGAACTGGGTGAGTTTATGGATCACGGCCTCAACGCTGGCGAGATCGATTTCCTGCAGGTTCTTCCAGACATGCGAAATGCTTTGCTGCAAGCGGGCCAGCACGCGGCGGGCTTTTTGCTGTTCGGCGGACAGGACGACGATGGAATAGGTGGCTGTGAGCATCAGGCTTCCTTGGCATAACTTGAGATAACATAAAGGCAAACTGCTGCATATGTGGCAGCGCATGGAGGCTGGTTCCATCGGCGCCGGCACAATTGCGGCAAAAGCTGCTTATCGACCGCGCGAGCGGCCGAAGGTTCCGGGATACGCAAGCATACGCGCGAATTGGAAAGTCGGCCGGCTCCCGGCATATTTCATGATGCCCGGATTGCGCATCGCGGCCTGAACGTTTCTCGCCTGCCGCGATTGGCATGGCCCATCGCCGTCCTCATGGTGTATTCTGAGGTGAACGGACAAACAGGGGACAAGCGTTGCTGAAACCCAAATCGCTCAACGTAGTCATCATCGACGACAACGAAACCATGCGCGCCATGCTGCGCATGATCATTCAAGGCGACACATATAACGTTATCGGTGAAGCCAATAATGGGCGAACCGGCCTGGAACGGGCCAAACGCCTGAAACCGGATATCGTGTGCCTCGATATCCTGATGCCGGAGCTCGATGGCCTCGATGTGCTCGTCGAACTGAAGCAGGCCCTGCCCGATACGCGCGTCTTGATGGTCACCGCCAGCAATGAGCGCGCCACAGTACTCAAGGCGATCGCGCTCGGTGCCAGTGGCTTCATTCTCAAGCCGTTCAATACCGGGGTGGTGCTCGACACGCTGGCCAAGGCGGCCGTCACGCCGAAATGATACGAGCGCCGGTCACCGCGTGAGCTTGCCTTCCGTTGAAGCCGACTCACCGGGCATTGTCAGCAACAGCTCGGCGCACATTGCGGCAGCAGCGCGGTAATCCAATCGGTCGATGCAATCGGAAATTCGCGCAAACTGCTCGGGAAACGCCCTGTTGTGCGCCATGCGCAGCGTTTCAAATACCTGGTCGGCCCCAAGATCGGCGGCACGCAGCATGGTTTGCAACTCGATCAGGCCGGTGCGCAGTTCCGGTGCACCGCTGCGCTGTTGCGCGGCCGGCGGTTCCACAGCCAGGCGAGCGAGGTGCGCACGGGCGTGCGCCATGGCCGTAACGCCGGCCTGCCATACGTCTTCGTGCGGCAGGAGCAGGCCAAGAGAGGCCGCATCGGCCGGCACATCACGCAAGCGCTGTTCCGCATGCGCCGCCAAGGCGGCAAAGCGGTTCGCGCCGACCGTTCCCGCCATGCCCTTCAAGGTATGCAAAATGCGCCTGGCATCATCGCGCTGCTTGACACGCATTGCCTGCGCATATTCTTCCCGATATTTTGGGACTTCCTTGAGAAATCCCTTCAAGGCAGCGACATAGACCGGCACCATGTTGCCCAACCTTTGTAATGCCGCGTCAACGTCGAATTCGAGTGCAGCCGATAACGGGTCGGTTGCGGGCGCTGTATGCCACGGCGCACCAGCGATCTCCGCGCGGCCGGTGTGGCGCAATATGGTTGCCACCAGGTGCGACAACTCGAACGGTTTGCCGACATGGTCGTTCATGCCCGCCGCCAGCGCGGCTTCGCGGTCCGAGGCCATGGCATTGGCTGTCATCGCAATGATCGGCAGGGTGTGCAAACCCATCCTTTCGCGGATGATCCTGGTGGCGGCATAGCCGTCCATCTCAGGCATCTGCACATCCATCAGCACCACGTCGAACGGCCGCCGCGCGGCCAGGATCGTATCGATGCCGGCCTGGCCGTTCTCGGCCACCACGACCACCGCCCCGTCGTTACTGAGCAAATCGCGCGCCACAATCTGGTTGGTGGCATTGTCTTCAACCAACAAAATATGCAGTCCGGCAAGGCGCTGCTGCGCCGGGTTGCGGCGCATTTCCATCGGCAGGTTCTTGCCGTGACCGGCGCGGCCATCGGCCACCGCGTCATACAGAATAGAGGCCGTGACGGGCTTGACGAGGAAGGCATCGCACAGCGCCGACACATCGTCGCCGCACTCTGCCAGCATCTTCCGGCTGTGCGCTGTCACCATGACGATCAGCGTGCCTGCATCGGGCAGCAGCTCTCTGATCCGGCGGCAGGTTTCCAGCCCATCCATGCCGGGCATGCGCCAATCGACAAGGACAAGGTCGTAACCGCGGATCTGGCGCCGCGCGGCGATTGCATCGACGGCGGCGCCACCGCTTTCGACAGCATCGACGTGCCAGCCGAACGAGAGCAACATTTCCGTCAACACCTGGCGCGCGCTGGCATTGTCGTCAACCACCAGGCAATGCAGATTGCGCGTGTCGACAATCAGGCGCGGCTTGTCGGGCTGGTATCCGAGCGGCGCCGGTTGGCAGGCAATGGTGAAATGAAAGGTGCTGCCCTGCCCGACCACGCTGTCGACGCACAAATCGCCGCCCATCAGCTTGACCAGGCGCTTGCTGATGGCCAGGCCCAGCCCCGAACCGCCGAAGCGCCGCGCGGTGGACGCTTCGGCCTGCGAAAAACCTTCGAATATGCGCGTGCATTGCTCAGACGAAATGCCAATCCCGGTATCGCGCACGGAAAACCGGATCGCCAATTCGTCGTCAGGCGTCGGCTGCAGTTTCACCGACATCACGACTTCGCCGCGCTCGGTGAACTTGACGGCATTGCCGGCCAGGTTGATAAGCACCTGCTGCAGGCGCAGACTGTCGCCGACCACCCAGTCGGGCAATGCCGGATCGACATCGAACAAAATCTCCAGGTCTTTTTCGCCGACGCTGGAAGACAGGATGACGGCAATGTCGCGCAACAGCTTGTCGATACTGAATGGTTGCGGGTCCAATTCCATCTTGCCCGCTTCCACACGGGAAAAGTCGAGAATGTCGTTGAGGATGCCGAGCAGGGTGCGCGCCGCCGTCTCCGCCTTGCCGGCATAGTCGCCCTGGCGCCGGTCGAGCCCGGTTTGCTGCAACAACTGCAGCATGCCCAGAATGGCATTCATCGGCGTGCGGATTTCGTGGCTCATGTTGGCGAGAAACTCGGACTTGGCGCGGTTCGCCGATTCCGCCTCGACGGTGCGTGCCTCAAGCTCATCGTTCAATTTTTGCAACGCAAATTGAGCCCGTTTTACCTCGCTGACGTCGGTGACGAGCACGATCACGCCGCGTACGACGTCGCCATCCATGTCGGGAATGTAATGCGCCCAGGTGTGGGAAATGGTGCCGTCCTGTTTCTTCAGGGTGCGTTCAAAGCGCTGCGCGCGGCCTTCGAAAGCGGCTTGCATGAACGGCTCATTTTGCGCAAACAGGGCGTTGCCGAGCAAAGTCTTCAGGTGGATGCCGCGCATTGCATCGTCCGACTTGCCGAACCAATCTATATAGTTGCGATTGGAAAAGCGGCATCGCAGGTCGCGGTCCCAGTAGGCGATCAAGCCGGGAATATTTGCCGCCAGCGTATCGAGAAAACGATTTTTTTCTTGCATGGCCTGCTCGGCCTCGTGCCGTTCGCTCAAATCGGCTGCCATGCCGAGGTAGCCGAAAATCGATCCGTCTTCCGCCCGCAGCGCCGTCACGGCAAGCAATACCGGAATGCGCGTGCCGTCCCTGGCGACATACGTCCACTCATGTTCATTGGGCAGACCCATCTGCGACTTGACGACAAACACGCCGAAGCCGGGCTCGATCGATTGCCCCAGCGTTTCGGAAAACTCCGCCGCGCGGGCAACGACTTCGGCCGGATCATGGAAAACACCTGGGCTTTGTTGGCCTATCATCTCGTCGGCGCGATAGCCGAGCATTTTTTCCGCGGACGGATTGAACAAGGTGATCAACCCAGTCGTGTCGGTTGCGATGATGGCGTAAGCGGCGCTATTGAGAATGGCGCCTTGCAGGGCCGAGTAATTGCGTATTTCGACCGTGCGCTCTGCAACCTGGTGTTCCAGCGTCCGGTTCAATTCGCGGATACGCCGCTCCACCATCATTTGCGAGCCGATATCGCGCGCGGTCTTGGCGGCGCCGATGACGCGCCCCTGAGCCGACAGGATGGGCGACACCGTAATGGCGACGTCGACGTCGCTGCCGTCCTTCCTGCGCCGTGTCGTGATCATATTGTCGACACGCTCGCCCCGGCCGATGCGGCGCAGGATGTCGCTTTCCTCATCGCGCAATTCTTCGGGAACGATCAAGGTCATCAGCGACTTGCCGATTGCTTCGCGGACGCTGTAGCCGAACAAATCTTCAGCGCCGCGATTCCAGCTCGTCACCTCGCCTGCAAGTGTCTTGCCGATGATAGCGTCATGTGAGCTTTCCACAATGGCCGCCAATTCGGCTTGCCTTTTGAACGCCTGCCTTCTTTGCCGCATATAAATGAGGACAATAAGCAATACGGTCAACTCCGCCAGGAACATGGCCACCGCCGCCTTGATCTGGATTTTCCGCGCCGAAGCGATCAGCGTGCGGTCGGCCAATACGACGCGCAAGGTGAGCGACCTGGCCGGATCGGCGCGATTGAGGGCAATGCTCTGCGTGGCCACGTGCACCACGCCGCCGGCGCCGGCATACCGTTCCAGCCCGGCCGGTTCGTCGCTGTCGCGCGGCAACAACCGGAAATCGTTTTGCCAGCGCCACGCATTACCCTGATCAAATCCGAAAACGTCCTGCGAGTCGGGCCGCAACAAATAATCGCCTTTTCCGTTGGTCAGGTAGATTTGCAAAAACGTCGACGAATTCGCCGCCAGGCGGTTGAACAGCCCCTGCACGTTGAGATTCAACACAATGACACCGAACAACTTGCCGTCGGCCGCATAGACCGGTGTAGCGGCGCGGATGGTTTTGACAAAGGGCGGCTGGACTTTTCCATGCTCCTGGTTCAAATCGACGTCGGAAATATAAACCTCGCCGGCGGCCAGCTTCACCGCATTGACGATGAAATAGCGCTCTGCCTTGGACTGCAATTGGTCGTCCGGCGTGACGACAATCCGGCCCTGCAACTGATCGACACGGACGATTTCCCCGACGTTGCCGGCTATCCCGATGAAACGCACCTTCGACACATCGGGATTTTCCTGCGCGAAGGCGGAAAAGATCTGCTGCATGCGCACGCGCCACAACGGCAGCGGTGTTTTTTCCTGCGTGTCATAGCCGTTGTTGCCGTAGGCACGGACCATACCCTGAACCGGCGGAATGTGCGCAAGAAACCGTGTATTCTGGCGCAGTCGTTCGATGTTTTCGTTCAGTATTGCAGCGCGCAGCCCGGCAGAGGCTTCCATGCGCGAATCCATGGAGTTGAGGTTTTGCGCGCGATCAAAGCTCCCTGCGAAATAGATGGTTGCCAGGAGTATAGAAACCAGCAGGGCAACAGACACCGCCGCCAGACGAAAGCTCGGATTTTCAACCAGGTTCTTGAATCTCGTCATTCGCATCGGGGCTGCCATTGGGCATTCACGTTCAAATCGCTAAAACAGGTGACTCGGCCCGGATGGCAAAGGTCAGATAATTGGCCATGCGACCACCCGGTCACGCCCTGAAGATTTGGCCCGATACAAGGCCTGATCGGCTTCTTCGATGAAGCTACGGGCAGTATCGCCCTCATCGGGAATATGCGCGGTGACGCCAACGCTGATGGTCACCAATCCACCCTGCGGCGAAGCAGGATGAGAAAGGTTCAGCGAACGAATTGCGGCACAGATTTTTTCACCGTACCCGCTCGCTTCCCCGATATTGGCATAGGGCAGCACGGCAACGAACTCTTCGCCGCCAAAACGCGCGACAAACTCGCCCGGACGTTGCGACGCATCGGCCAAGGCCGTTGCCACCTTGCGCAGGCATTCGTCACCGCCCAAATGGCCAAAGGTATCGTTATACGGCTTGAAGTAATCGATGTCGACGAGGACCAATCCCAACGACAGGCCCTGGCGCCGATGGCGCAGGAACTCGCTTTCCATCGTTTCGTCGAAATAGCGCCGGTTATACAAACCGGTCAGCACGTCGCGGGTGGCGGCACGCATCAGGGCGGCAGCCTGGCGCTGTATTTTCAAATGTGCGCTCACGCGTGCCCGCACCACAAGATGGTGAAGCGGCTTGGAAATGAAATCGACCGCGCCGCCCTGCAGCGCCCTGATTTCACTGTCCCTGTTGGTTTCGGCCGTGACAAAAATGACGGAAATATCGCTGGTCGCCGCGTCGGCCTTGAGCTGCCTGCAGACCTCGTAGCCATTCATGAGCGGCATCTCGACATCGAGCAGGATCAGTTGCGGGTGATAATTGCGTGCTAGTTGCAGGCCGTCTGCACCGTTGGTGGCAAAGCGGATTTCCGCCAGATCCTTGAGCATTTCCGCCAGCAAACGAACGGCCACGACACTGTCGTCTATGATCAGAATGGTACTTTGATCTTCGGTCGAAACGGCCATCACGGTCCTATCGCGCGCTCTGAACAGGTAATCCAGTCATTTCAACCCAGGTCAGTGGATCCGGCGGCGCCATGGAAGCACCACCGCGGGGGTTGCCGGCCTCGACACGGCGGACCACGAAATTCGCGGTGACAGACAAAAAGAAAAGCAAAAAGGTAAGCAAAAACATGTCCCCGGCGTGGCCGCCTGTAATGGGGCCTTATCCTAAAACTGCTAGGTTCCAAGAATCAATTGTATTGCCGGAGCGGGAAATGCAAGCGCCGGAGCCCAAAATAAACGGGGCGCCGGCGCTGGAAGTGTTGTTTTCAGGCAAACCACAATGCGAACGAAAACCAATCGCAGCCGGGTTCTCTTGGCCGTCTGCGTGCAATCGGCCCTTCGGCCCTACGTCACCTTCACCGCATGTTCGCGCGTCGAATGGAATGTCACCTTGGGCCAGCGTTCTTGCGTCAGCTTGAGATTGACGCCGGAAGTAGCCAGGTATGCAAGGTTACCGGCCGCGTCGTAGGCCAGGTTATGGCCGGCCGACGATTTCTCGAAATCGGCCAGAATACGCTTGTCGTCGCACGACACCCAGCGCGCGCTGCTGATGCTGGTGCCCTCGAACACGGCGTCGACGCCATATTCATTGAGCAGGCGGCTCGCCACCACTTCAAACTGCAGCACCCCGACCGCGCCAAGCACCAGGTCGCTATTGTTGACCGGTTTGAACACCTGCACCGCGCCCTCTTCGCCCAACTGCTGCAAGCCCTTGTGCAACTGCTTGATCTTGAGCGGGTTACGGATGCGTACCGAACGGAAAAAATCGGGCGCGAAGTAGGGAATGCCGGTAAATTGCAGCAATTCGCCTTCGGAAAAACTGTCGCCGATCTGCATGTTGCCGTGGTTGGGCAGGCCGATGATGTCGCCCGCGTAGGCTTCTTCCACCTGCTCGCGGCTCGATGCCATGAAGGTCACCACCGACGACACCTTGATCTCGCGATTGAGGCGCAGATGCTTGATCTTCATGCCGCGTTCGAAATGGCCGGAACAAACGCGCAGAAAGGCAATGCGGTCGCGGTGCGCCGGGTCCATGTTGGCCTGGATCTTGAACACAAAGCCGGAGAACGCCGGCTCGCTCGGCTTGACCGAGCGCACCGTCGCATCGCGCTCGCGCGGCGGCTGGGCCCAGTCGAGCAAGGCGTCGAGAATTTCACGCACGCCGAAGTTGTTGATGGCCGAACCGAAAAACACCGGCGTCTGCGTGCCGGCCAGAAAGGCGTCGAGATCGAACGGGTGCGACGCGCCGTGCACCAGTTCCACTTCCATCTTCAACTGCTCGATTTCCAGCGGGAACATCTCCGCCAGGCGCGGGTTGTCGATGCCCTTCAGAATTTCAAAAGTCTGGTCGGCCTTTTCGCTACCCGGCGCAAACAGCATGATCTCATCGCGCAGCAAGTGATAGACGCCGCGGAAAGTCTTGCCCATGCCGATCGGCCAGGTCACCGGCGCGCACTGGATTTCCAGCACCGATTCGAGTTCGTCGAGCAATTCCAACGGATCGCGCGTTTCGCGGTCCATCTTGTTCATGAACGTGATGATGGGCGTATTGCGCATGCGACACACGTTCAACAGCTTGATCGTCTGCGCTTCCACGCCCTTGGCCGCATCGATCACCATCAGCGCCGAGTCCACGGCGGTCAGCACGCGGTAGGTATCTTCGGAAAAGTCCTGGTGGCCCGGGGTATCGAGCAGGTTCACCACGTGATCGCGATATTCGAACTGCATCACCGAGCTGGCCACCGAAATGCCGCGCTGCTTTTCGATTTCCATCCAGTCCGAGGTGGCGTGCCGCCCGCTCTTGCGCGCCTTGACGGTTCCGGCCAGCTGGATCGCGCCCGAGAACAGCAGCAGCTTTTCCGTCAGCGTGGTTTTACCGGCGTCCGGGTGGGAAATGATGCCGAAGGTGCGGCGCCGCGCGACTTCTCGCACGATCTGGTCGGTCGAAACCTTGCTGGGTTCCGGCGTCGCCAGGGCCGCGTCAGTCGCTTCGGCGATTGAAGGCACGTCGCTGCCGGGTTCGGAATTATCTACCGTGCCGTCTGAGGAATTGTCGGTTGCTGCTGCCATGACCATGTTTATCGCGTTTGCAAAACCCTCAAGTTTACCGGCTCTTGAGCGGCAAGTCTATGTCATTGATAAAAAAGGAGATTTTCTCCGATGCCCAAGCGACGCCAAGCCGGCTCAATCCCCTGACCCGCCGCGCCTTGCCTACATGAGCGGCCCCGCCGAAGTTATGAACAATTATTGTGTCCAAGTTTGTGGATAACCCGCGGAAAAGTCATTCAAACCATTGAATTTAAACAAAATTATAGTGCTGCCCTCAAGCTGCACAACGCGCTGTGTAACCTCACCCGGCCAACGGCCACGCCGCACGCGGACAAAAAAATGCCCGCGTGGCGCACAGTGCGGGCAAACGCAAACTCCGAGGAGTTTCCGAGGGAGATACGATTTGAACCGGCTCGCAAGGCTGCGCACAGTTGCCCGCGCAGCAAGATCGAAACCGGCGCTTGTACTGTAACCGCCAGCGCACAGGGTGTTATTCGCTTGTTCAAAGGTTCGGCCGAACATTATCAAGCAGACACTTTTGGGCGCGGCGCCCGACTTGATGGTGCAAAATATTTAACAAAATTTGCATTTGACCATTGCCTCTTTGACGATTCTTGCCTAAGTTTAAAGCCCGTACCTGAACCCGAATGGAGGAGCAACATGATGCAGGCAGTCTCAAACAGCAACCCCGGGTACCAGGAGGGAGCAATCCAGCGCGTCAACCACCGCAGCACCGTCACCACCCCGCTCAGGCTGCTCGAAGTCGAGCGCGCCAGTGTGGTTGACGCCATAAGCCCCGACAGTGGCGCAGGCAGCCAGTACGACACCGTGTTCGCCATGGGCACCATGCGCGAACTCTGCCCGCATTGCAATTCCACGCACCTGCAACTGATATTGCGCCAGAAACGCGTGCGCCACGCGCACCTGTTCTGCGATCATTGCGAACGCTGCTACGATGCGCGCTATCTCGATGGGGCGCCGGCTTTGGAGATGGGTGGCTGAGAGCGAAGTTGGGTATAGCGCCGCATCACCGCGCGCCGATGCCCAGCTCGCCGTCAAACGCCTGTTCCACATCGCAATAGGGACGTTTCGCAACGACGGTACCCGCTTGCTCGAACGAATAAGGCGGGTAACCCGGTATGCCGTCGAGGTTGTGGACCAGCGAATAAAAGGTAAACGTCACCTTTGCCGTGTCGGCAAAACTGTTTCCAAAATCGCGGTCCGCCATGATCAGCGTGGCAGGCTCCTTGCCGCGTGCAGCCAGCAGCCTGAAATCATGCAAGACGCAATCGGCACCGCCACTGACGGTCACTTGCCATTTCTCGCCACCTTTGGTCATGACGGGCACCACGTCCCATGGCGCCGAAGCACTCGTGTCGTGCCGATCGGGAACATAGAATGACACCACGTCGAAACTGTGGGCGTTGTAGCTCTCCCGGTGGCCGGACACAACCATATCGGCCACGCCCTCACCGGTGAAATCAACCTGCGTGATGCCGTTTGCGATCTTGACCACGCGCGAAGTCGATTGTTCGTCGGCAGAAGCCGAGGCGGAGCCAAGCAGTGCGACAAACAATAAGGCGAAAATTTTCACGGTTCACCTGATCCTCTTTGGTTGCATTGAATCGAATCCAATCCGTGGCGTATCGCCCCGCGCAGTCAAGCGACCTTGCATAGCATCTTGCGCGGTTTGCACATCGCTGGGCAAATTGGCCATAAATCATCATACCTTGCCGTGCAGGTGCACGGTGAGGCGGCTTTAGGGGCGAGCACGGAAGAAATCTTCACAGGCGTTGCGCGCTTAGTTGGCCGTCATATCAAAAAAGGGATCGACGCGATGCGCAGCAAAGAGTGCGCGGTCGATACGCACCAGCCCGCAGTAGCCTACGCCGTCATTGCGCCGTCATTGCGCCGTCATTGCGCCGTCATTGCGTTTTCAAAGACGCTAAAAAGCCCGCGAGCATGTTCTTGTTCGCGATATCGGACCTGTAGGGAAAGTATTTTTCCAGCGCCGTCATTAAGGCGAGCCAACCAGTGAGGAAGGCTTCGTCCTTTTGCAGCGCAGGCTTTGCTTGCGCCCACATCCTCTCGCAGTTGCGTAATGATTCACGGATGCGATGCGACTCCAACCAGCAATCGGCGCAGAGCGCACGTCGCTGGCTGATGTTGGCCTTCTTGACTTCGTAGTTGTATTGCTGGTCCTGCGCGGTGAAAATGCAATTGGCCTTGCAGCATCGGCATTGATAGGCAATGTCCTTGTATACGTAACCATAATGGAACGAATAGGAACGCTTGCTCTCGACCGACCACTGGTCCGGGTTGGCAGTCACCTCGGTCGGCCTGTCACTTAAACCTTTGCGTTTCGATCTATTCTGTCTGGACATGCTGAAAACCCGGCCGCCTGTTCATTTGCCCCATCGGAGCAAGCGCGTTGAACGATTACTTCGAGAAAAAATACTTGACGCTCTCCTGATCCCCGCCCTGCTCGTAGGTGAATTCTGAAAAGGGACCCGGTGTTTTGTAGACATTTCCCACATAGCCTTCCTGGGTGCCATCGTACTTCATAAACGTGGCGTGATAATACATTTTGACCGGGCGCGCCGACGCGTACAGGTAAGTCAGAACAAAGACATAGCCTTGTTCGCCGACTACTGTCGCCGTTGCAGTTCCACGCGCGGCAAGCTGCCCGGCCAAATCCGTATCATCGGGCAAGCTTGAACGCACTGTCACGATGCTGATTTATTCGGTATTTACCCTTCTCAATTCTCACATTTCTCAAATCGAGGCCGGCATCGCGTGGACAAAGCCGCGCAAGAATTCATGTCGGAAGGCGCTGCAGAAAAGGAGTCGCTACGATAGCACGGCGAGGCGAGAGCACAGCGTCATATTCGTTGCGAAATATTTTCCAAATACCATATTCATGGGATTTTCAATCTACCTTGGTTGAACATAGAATGCCTTTCATGCAACTGCCACTATGCTAAGAAATCGCCCGGCGATGATACCAGCGTATCGGCATGCGCTATGAAAATGGTCGCGGTATATTAGAACCACTTCAGCCCTGTCACAACACGCCGACGGAATAGACCGCATCAATATTCTCAGGCTTCCCATTTTTTGAAATGCCCCTGGTTGAGCATGCCATTAGCGGCGCTCGTCCGGTAAAAACATATTGCCCACTGGCCTGTCGCAAACGGTCTCTGGAGCGGAGCAAGGTACCCAAATGCTCCGCCTGAGGCGCTGAGTTCCTATCGTTTTAATGCATCGCCCTGCAAGATCCAAGTCGATTTCCTTCTCAAATCACCGCAGCAATCACAGCCAGGAGTACCTAGCCATGCCTTTAGATACCGCCATTTCCCAAGCCGCCACCCTGTCCAACAAGGCAGGCGCGCAGATCGCCCAGTTTGGCCTGAACAAGGTTTTGCAGAGCCAACTCGTTGCCACGCAATTGTTCGGCAAATTCGCCATGCAGAGTCCAGCCAGCGATCCGACCGTGATGAGCAATATCTCCCATCACCTGGCAAATATCGCCAGGAATCCTGCCTTTGCCAGCATTGATCTGGCCAGCCTCGGCAAGCTCGAACTCAAGGATGCCGTGTCGTTCCAATTGGGCGCCGTCACAGTTCCAGTTTCCTCAGGCAGCGCATCGAGCCAAAGCAGCAGTTCTCCGGGCAGCACCGGCAGTATTCTCGTGACCGTCATGGAAAACTGCGGCCCGACGAGCAACCCGGCAAATCATGGCCCCGTGGTCAATCCGGGCGAACAACCGTGGCAACTCGTCACATCGCTGCGCAGCGTGAACACCTTGCCGGCACAAAGTTTGAGGACAACGACGCAGGGCAATTTGCATCAGCTACGCATTGTCGATCCTGACCTGACGCAGACCGCTTATGTGCTGGCCGACGAGGTCGATTTCTCGGACAACGCCATCGCTGTGTTGAATGGGCAAAGCCGTGTCGTGATCATTTGCCACACGCTCAAATTCGGCCAGAACGTCCAATTCACCGGCGAATTGCTCAGCCCGCCTGCGCCGCCCAATCCGCGCAAGCAGGCAACCCCGGCCAATTCTTTCAGCGGCCCAGCCTCCAAGATGACTTTCATCGGCCAGCCGGGCCAGATGCCGACGGCATTGGCGGGAACAAACGGCCCTGCAGGCAATACCGGCAATCAAGGCGTCGACGCGCCGAAACTGGAAATCTATGCCTTGACTATTTCCGGCTTTCCCACCGCTTGCAATCTACCAGGCTATGCGGGACAACAAGGCCAGGACGGCGGCGACGGCAATCCGGGCCAGGATGGCGGCGCCGGCACTGACGCGAAATATGATTGGGCGGGGTTCCGCACCGCAGGACGCGGCAACGGCGGTAACGGCGGCAACGGCGGTGTTGCCGGCACGGGCGGCAACGGCGGAACCGGTGGTGCGGGCGGCAGTTTCCTCATTGCTGCGCCCAATGCAACCCTGCAAACGCTGAGCAACCAGGCCACGGTATTTTCCAGCAGCAGTGGAAACGGCGGCAACGGCGGCATCGGCGGTCGTGGCGGCCTGGGTGGACGTCCCGGTCCGGTCGGCAACGACGCCCATGGCGCCGATCCGAAGGACGGACGCACCGCAGGTAATGCAGGGGCAAACCAGCCGAGCGCATCGAACGGCGCCAATGGCGCACCGGGCGCAGCCGGGAGTTTTTCGGCACGCAACCTGACCCTGCAAGACTTTGAAAAAGCCTTCGAAGCACCCGGCATCGCAACGATTACCATCAATGGCGTCACAGAAAATCCGGGAAAGATTTTTGCCAAAGCAGGCGACGCCGTACAACTAAGCGGATTCAATTTCGCCACTGCCGCTGCGCCGCACGCAGCCTTGCAGGTCACGATACAGAACAGCAACGGCAGCAAAGCTCAGGCCAATGCCACGGTCACCAATCCCACCCAGGCCAGCTTCGTCTTCCCCAGGGATGCATGCGGCGGTCCACAGGCATTGCAGGTAACGCGCGCCGACGGCACCGTATCGAACTGGATCAGCATCGAGGTCATCCCCACCTTGACGGCACCAACTGCGCCGCTGGTTCCCGGCCGCAGCTTTACCATCGCCGGCTCAGGCTTTACACCGTCGATGAACATCACACTTGGCGGCGTCGCGCAGGGCAACATCCAGTTCATCTCGGCCACGCAGGCACAATTTACCGTGGTTCGTCCCGACGGCCTGTCGCTCAACGCGACGGATCATCGCGAGCATGCAGCGCTGGTAGTCGACGCGATGTACCAGCATTGCCAATCCGCGCCGCTCGATGTCGCCATTGCCGCCATCCGCATCGTGGGGATCGGTGACAGCGTGATGTGGGGGCAAGGGCTGACGCTGGAACACAAGTTTGCCAGCGCAGTGCGTGACCATGTCGCCGGCAAGCACGGTGAATTCGGCGTCTACCTCGATCACCGCGCCGGTTCCGGCGCCAAGATCGGGCTGCGCAGCCAGGATCCGGCGCAAACCGGCAACGTGTTCAATACCGACGACATCAATCCACACGGCGAGTTTGCCGGTGAGGTGGCCGAAGGTCAACGCGCCATGTTTGAGCAAGCCCTGCTGCAAAGCCTGCGCGGCACCACCGACATGGAACTCAAGCAAAATGCCAAGGACCTGGCCAGGTTCATCCTCACCGGCCAGCAAGCGGCAACGCCCGTTACGCTTGTTCCGGACAATACCGTTGACCTGGTCATGATTGTGGGCGGGGCCAACGATGTGAACATGGAGACTGTCGTCAACAGCCTGACCGGTGCGAGCAAGACTGAAATCGCATCCCAGATCACGCGCCATATGCATGACGGCATGGGCGACCTGCTCACTATCGTCGGCGCCGCTTTCCCCAAAGCAGCCATCGTTGTTTGCGGCTATTACCAGATCGTTTCCGACCAAACCAGCGTGGCGCAATTCGCATTGGCGCTGGCCGGCGCCGGCGCAATGACCGAGGCGGCTGCGGTGGCCCTGGTGGGGGTGCTCACGGCCGCCACGGTAACGCCGGCAATCATCGGTGCGGCCGTGGTAGGTGGGATATCGCTCGAAGTGCTCAAAAACAGCAGCGCCGACAAATGCGCCGATTTCGCCGTCAAGTCCACAGCAGCGCTATCGGCCATCTGCAGCGAACGCAGCGCAGCAGGCAAGCCGGTGTTTTTTGCCGACCCCGGCTTCATGCCGCAAAACGCCATGTTCACCGATGCATCCAAAACCCTGCTATGGGGTGTGGACGATACTTTCAAGTGCATCGACGAACGCGTCAGTCAACGCATTGCCGCCGTCAACGATTTCCAGACGGTGCTCACCAATGCGCATGACCCGGCCGACCAGCCGCTTGCCGGCACATCCATCGCCGTTGACTACCACGCGTCGATGTTTCACCCCAACATCAAGGGTGCAGCAACCTACGCCGGGGCAATCAACGGCCTCATCGATCGCAGTATCAGCTTGCCGCGCAACGTTTAAAGGGGCATAGCCTGCGTTCGAGTACGAACGTGGGGCAGGTACCCGTGTCCCCATTCAGGGAACACGGGTGCGTGTGGCATAAGCGGAGGCTGTTTCGCCAGTCATCCAGCATTTTGTCCA
>DATBQE010000240.1:0-20032 GCA_036561005.1 Burkholderiaceae bacterium
TAGTGCGCCCAACCTGCTGGCGAATGTGCCGGCAGATACATTGGCGTTGCTCAAGAGCGTGTCGCCTCCCATCGTGTTTCTGACATTGTTCGTCGGGAACGGCGTGTTGATGGCCCTTGGCATGATCTTGCCGGGTACCAAGATCGTAACGACAAAATAGTCAAGACGAGTAAATTTCCCCCAACTTGGTTGGCATCGTACTGAGCAGGTTCAACTCGCAAGTGAGCGTGCCAGGCGTCAAGGCGTTTGGGTGCCAACCATCGAGATCTCTGATTGGCTGGACCGGATCGATTTCGGTCTGCCACAATCTACGGAAGCGGACGTTCAAATGTCGAGTCTTTGTTGGCGTAAATAATTGGCTGGCGACGGCTGCTTGAAAGTATTACCGACAAATGACACCTAAATTCTTCGCGTTACCAATGGCCAGTGCTTGACGCATTGCGACCAGTTTGAAACGCGACGCCCGAAAGGGAGAACACGCCAATTGGCAGAAAATTTGATGCGAATATCCGCAGCACTACGTGGCGACCGCCGCCAGGTTATGGTTCCAGGCACACCTTTGGATGGCAGGCAATTGGAAATCCGCTCAATCGAAAATACTCCTCACCCTATTCGTAATCCCATTCGCCAACCCTTCCACCACGCCGCCCTCCCCATGCGCCAGTTGCTTCCAGCTCGGCGGCGTACTCTGTTCGTCGGTAGGCATCAAACCGAGGAGCTTTGCGCCCTGGTAGCCTACCGGCAGGATCGCCCAGGGTAGCGCCATGAGCGGGTTGTCCGCCACAGTTTCGCGCGCATAGGCCTGGTGTTCGTAAGGCGCGATGGCGGCCTGTGCGGCAGCGTTGCTGCCGGCCTGGTTGCGCAAGGCAATGAGTTTGCCCCATGGCATCGTCGCCATCACGTCGTTGTGCGGCAGGATCATGCCGTTGACAATCTGGTCCGGCGGCGATTGCCCATTCGGTAGAAAAACCGGTTGGCCGTTGTTGGAACTGGCCTGCAGTGCCTGGTCAAATAGTCCCATCATTCTTCCTTTGCTTTTTTTTGAGGTTTGTTCGTGACTGTATTTGCCCGCGCAATCGGTCGGCTGTGGAGGCGCATGAGTTGCGTCGTGGGGCCGGTTTTGCAGTCCCACTTTGCCGCGATGGCGATGGCTTTTTGCAGCGAGGCGCCCATCTCCATGGCGCCCAGTGCAATGGGGCCGCCGCTGCCGATGGCATAGGCGTCGCCGTCAATCGGCAAGGCAATGAACTCCGGCCCCCACCAGAGCAGTTGCCCGCAGGCAGTCAGCTCCAGCGCTTCGAATTCCGGTTCTGCCATGGCGGGCTTGGTGTCCGGGTTCTTGCGCCATTCGATGAACTTCAAACAGTGCTGCATGTCGCCCGCCACGCCGATGATGGCGCCCTGCACGCGGAACAATTTCGCGGTCTGGAATATCAGGCCGCCGGAAATGCGCCGGTCGGCCGCCATGGCGGTGCGGTTGGCTACGATGGTGGTCATGTCGCGTGTCCCATTTCATGCAGCAAGGTGTTGGGTCAGCGCGGCTTGCGCGGTCTGTGCATCGCGCCACTTTTTCAGCCCGGCCAACACCGGCGCGGACAGGTGGCTTTCGATGGCGGCGCCCGCTGCGCGGTTGTTGAGGTCGACCTGTTCGGCGATATGGCGCCAGCCCAGGATTTCCGGCGGCAGGTCGGGCACCCAGTCGGGGCCGTTGCGGAAACTGTAGATCGATTTGACGAGGCGCTTGATCAGATCGCGGAATCCGCTGAACCCGGGACGCGGCGATTCGAGCATCACGAGCATGGACACCGCCTTGCCTGCCCGCGCCGCGAGCGCCGCCATCAACGCGGCATGCGGCGCACCGAGGCTGTGGCCGGCGTAGCACTCGCCGCCTGCCAGGCGCGGCAGTAACCAGGCAAAGGCGTCTGTGTAGCCTTCGCAAAAGCCGCCATGCAGGATGCAGTCCAGCTCGGGAACAAGAACGGGAATGGCTGTGACGTCGTCGGCGAAATCGCGCGCGTCCTTGCTGCCGGCGCAGGCGATCACCCGCGCGCCCCATTCGGTGACGCCGATGCCCATGTTGAAGGTGGCCGAGCTGTAGTAGTCGGTGAAACGCACGCCCGGCACATAGGCCTGGGCGGCCCACAAGCCGAGCTGGTAGACCTTTTCTGCTTCGCTGACCTCGCTGACTTCACTCATTTTGCAGGCAGCGTGGTGTCAGGCGCGTTATTCGACCCGGGCGGCAGGCAGGCGGCCTTGGCGACGGGGATGAACTGCGCATTGCGCAGGATGGCGCCGTAGGGCACGGCGCAGATGGCGTCGGACAAGGTTTTGATGTTGTTGTCATCGGCCATCTCAATGCCCTTGCGCGCCGCTGTTTCATAGCCGGCATAAGCCTGGCCGGTGACGGTGGTGCATCCGGAAAAACAAAAAGCCGCGACGAGCGCGGCTGCGAGTTTCAGCATCTTCATGGTTACTCCTGTGGTTTTACATCGGGAAAAATGATGGTGGTTGTGTCGTCAATCGCCACGCCGGGCTCGGGCGCAACGATTTCTCACGCTGCGGCATCGGGCGCTTTGTCGTATTGCTGCAGGCCGTGCGATTTGATGATGCTGATGATCGTTTGCGCGTAGTGCGGGTCAGTGGCGTAGTGCGCATTGGCCACGGCCTGGGCGAAGGCGCAGGCATCGTCTTTGTGCGCAAAGGCGCTTGCATAGCGCGGGTTATGCGTGAGGAAGTCGGCGTGACCTTGCAGGCCGCTGGCAAGGTCAGGATATTTGCGGAACGCCGCTTCGATGGTCACGTCGCGGCCATCGACATATTCGCCGGTCGGCATGGTGATGGTCTCGCCATGCCATGCGGCATCGGCTTTCATGCCGAACAGGTTGAATGCCTGGCGAGCAAGCGCGCTGTTGAACCAGGCGCTCTCGACTGCCGCCTGGGCGATGGTGAAGCTGGCCGGGATGCCGGTGGCGCTTTGTATCGCCCGCGCCGGCGGTGCCATCATGGCGATGAACTCTGTTGGTGTCATGTTCATTTCTCCTTCGGTGGCTCTTTGCCGAACAGCAGCCACTGCACGGTGCGGGTTTCGTAGATGCGGATCAACGTCCAGACCAGTGACGCCAATGCGGCGATGGACGGCAGCCAGCCGGCCAGGGTCGCGCCTATCGTCGCCAGCGAGGCAACATCGAGCAAACTTTTTTCGTGACCTTCCATATTCGTCCTTGGAAATAAAAAAGCCGCCCGGAGGCGGCTTTGGATTGGTTGTTGCTGATTCTGGTCAGGTGATGGCGGCGATGGCGGCGGCCATGGCCTGGAGTGCGGCAGAATACAAGGCGCAGACGGCATATGGTCTAGACAATCCCATGGGCGACGGAGCCCTCCCGCCACAAGTCTTCCAACAAATTGTTGATTGCTTGCTTCCCCGCCGGCGTAATCGGCTTGTCTGGGTCCTCCGCTTTTAGTGCCGCTGCCTGCACCCTGTGCAGCAAAATCGCTGGTTCGCCAACGAGATGTATCTTGGCGCCTTTCTCGCGCGCGCCGAGCGTGCGAAACAGCCGCATCTCTGTAATGGGTATGCTCTCTTTTGCGAACTGGTCAACATAATCCCTACGCGCCGGCAGGGCATCTTCGATCATGCTGCCAATCTTGTCCTTGATCTTAGCGAGCTCCTTCAACCTCCTAGGCGAGTGGGCATCTGCGGGTGGGACTGGCTTGAAGTAGCTCATGACGTGTTCCTCAACGGCGTCGAGAATCTCGAGGGAGATCATCGGCTCGCCGTTTTGTCCCGCAGTGGTTGCATCCCCAATCGCTTCTTGCAATTGTCCAATTGCGTCTCTGATGGTCGGATCGGTACCCGCTGCCTTCCTTCGCAACGCACCGAGGTGATCGAGAATAGGCTGCACGTTCACTGCCGGCGCAGCGCGCAGTTGATCCTGATGGGACACCACCGTCTCATTGCGCGCATCAATGGCATCGCGCAAAGCTTCATCGGTGCCGGCGAATTTCTTCACGTACATGACGCGCGCCGCATTGTTGACGACCAGGCGACGGAACAAGGCAGCCTGCCCTTCTTGTGTTTTCCATCTATCTCTCTCGGCCCAGACCATGTTCGCATTAATCACGGCATCCTGGAACACATACGGGATGAAAGGTTGCGACCCTGGCACATGAATAGGCGCATGCGCCGGCATTTCAGATCCCGCAGTCGGGTGGCCCCTGCGCGATTGCTGAATCTGCCAGGCAATGCGGGAACCGGTGTCGATCAATGGCCGCAGCGCGGCTTGCATCCGATTGTAAAATCCGGCAAACCCATGCGCGCTTACGCGCATGCCGACAGGGCCCATCCCCACATCGAATTGCGTCAGATTGTGCGCATCGATCATGCCAATGATGGTTTGTGCATACTCCGGGCCGGCGCCAATTTGCACAGCGGCGATTGCCTGGGCAAAGGCGCGCGCGTCGTCCCTGTGCGCCAACGCCGACGCATAGCGCGGGTTTTTCGTCAGGTAGACGGCATACTCTTTCAGGCAGCTCGTCAGGTCCGGGTATTTGCAAAAAACCGTCTCGATAATGGCCGGCACACTTTTAAAATATTTGCCGATCGGTATCGGTGAGCGTGGCGCCGCGCCACGTCGAGCCAGCCGTCATGCCGAACAGGTTGCACGCCTCAAGCGCAGGCACACAATTGAACCAGTCGCTTTCCACCGCCGCATGCGCGATCATGAAGCTGGCCGGAATGCCGGTGGCCGCTTGCGTAGCTCTTGCGGGCTGCGCCAGCATCGCGATGAAATCGTCAGGCATCATTGTCATGTTCCCTTTGGTCGTCATTGCCCGCCGGCGCCAAAACAACGCCATTTTCCATAGCATGAAGACAGCATTCTGCCAGCGTGTGAAACACGGCGCAAGCACTATGCGCCTGGCATGATACGGCAAGAACATGCGGCAATCTATCGGGAACGACAAGTGTGCTGCTACTGATTCTGGTCCAACTGCACTGGCGACAATTGCGACATCCAGGGGGAGAGCGACAGCGGTGCCAAGCCCGGCTGGCCTGTGTATGGTGCAACGCCGGGCCGGTTCAACAACCGTGGCGCGGGCCTACCGGTGAATTTACTTTCCTGGGCCGCCAACTGGTCCAATGCATCGGCGGCCGAAGTCGGGTTCAAGAGTAAATCATGCAGCGCGCCATCGCCGCCTCTTGCCGCCGGGCCACCTGACATTGCGCCGCCAAGCTGGCTGCTTGCGACACCACTCGCATTCGGTGCAGCGGCACTACTGATCGATTCACGCTTCAAATCAGCCACCAGATTATTGACCGCGTCCATGCCCTGGGGCGAAATCGCAGCATCCGGATTGTCGGCTTTCTTTGCCATGGCCAGCACGTTGTCGAGCGTAAGCGTTGGGTCACCAGCCGCGTTGGGCACGGCAGAATCGTCGTGCACGCCAAGCGTGCGGAACAGTTTCATTTGGTTGATCGGCACGCTGTCTTTGTCGAACCGGTCGAGAAAATCGGCATAGCCCGGCACAGCGTCTTCGATGGTGCCGGCAATCGTGTCCTTGACCGGCGCAAATATGTCCTGCTTCGGCTTGACGTCAGAGTCAACGTCGGGGGCACGCTTCAGATAACTGCCGACATTTTCGCGAAATCCGTCAAGCACATCGGGCGCGACCAGGGTTTCGCCATTCGGCCCCGCCGTGCTCGAATCCTGGATTGCGGCCTGCAGGCTTTTTACCGCATCCTTGACATCGGGATCGGTACCCGCACGGCCCTTCGCCAGCGCATCGAGATGATCGAGCACCGGTTGCGCGTCAACCGGCGGCGCCGCACCGAGCTTGTCCAGGTAGGGAGCGGCAGCTTCATCGCGCGCATCGAATGCGTCCTGCAGATCTTCATCGGTGCCCGCGAATTTTTTCACGTAGTCTACGCGCGCCGCGTTGTTGGCGTTTTGCCTGCCGAGCAAGGCAGCTTGACCTTCTGGCGTGTTGGCTATGGCCTGTTCGGCCAGGACCATGTCCGGACTCTTCGCATCTTGTGCCAGCACCTGCGCCGTCGTCGGCTGCGAGCCCGGCACGTGGACGGGTGCATTTCTCAAGGCACTCGAAGCGGCAGCCGTGTCGCCGCCGAGCGCATTCTTGATTCGCTGCGCAACGACGGTACCGGCGGAAGCCTGGGGCCCAGGCTGCGGATTTAATCGCGGCAAGGGCGCCGCGCGCAAACCGCCATTCGACGCAGGCGGCGTGTTTGTATTGCCGCCCGGTGTATCGTATTGCCTGAGATTATGCGCGTTGATGATGCCAATGATGGTCTCCGCATATTTCGGATCTGACGCATAGTGCGCATCGGCGACTGCCTTGGTGAATGCACGCGAATCGTCCTTCTTTGCAAAAGCAGGCGCATACCGCGGGTTTTGCGTCAGGAAGTTGGCATGATCCTGCAGCCCGGTCGCAAGATCGGGATAGTTGCGAAACGGCGCAGTGATCCATACATCCTGACCGTTGATGGATTCCTTGGTCGGCATGGTAACCGAGTCGCCATGCCATGAGCGATCGGCTTTCACGCCGAACAGATTGTTTGCCTGGCGCGACAACTTACTGCCCATCCAGCCGCTTTCCGTCGCCGCCTGTGCAATGGTGAAACTGGCAGGAATGCCGGTTGCTTCCTGCGTAGCCTGTGCCGGGCCAGCCATCATCGCAATGAAATCATCAGGTCTCATCTTCATGTTGTTGCCAGTTGCCATTGTCATTTCCCTTTCATTGTTTCAATGTCGGGCGGCGGCAATTGCGCCGTCCGTATTTCGCACGTGCGGTCAAGCATCCCCATTTTCAGATGCGCGAGCGGTGGTTTGCCGGCACATTTGCCGCCGTTTTCTAAAGCGGTTGATCTACGCTGGAATAGAAACCCTGCGTGCCATTACTCAGAGCGCCGGGACTGTTTAATGCCATCGAACCAAAATAGATTTGCTTTGCCTGCTGCGAATCGGGATCGATGCCGGCACTGGCATACACTGCTTTCACTTCGTCAGGCAGCGCCGACATGCCGTCAGCAGCGCCGGTATTGCCGGCCGCAGCTGGTGGTGCATTCGTCTGTGTTGGATCACCCGACTGGTTCAGCTGTCCCTGCATCGCCCGCGCGCCTGGCGCCCCGTTCACAGCGCCGAACGCCCTCTGCTTTGGCGCCTGTTGCATCGCCCCTAGCCGTAGCGCCTGCATCGCCTGCATGTTTTTCAGTTGCAGGGCCTGATTCACCTTGCCCTGCTGCTGCGTGCCGCTATACCCCGCCTGCAGCCCCTGCAGACCCGCGCCCAGCACCTGCCCGAAGCTGCGCGGCACCAGCGACGGCCCCGAAGCCTGCAGCATGGCGCCGCCGGCGTTCAACAATCCCATTGTGCCCGGATCGTTCAAGGCATCATCCAAAATTCCCATTGCTCTCTCCTTCAGGTCGGCAAGCTTTCGCCGCCAGGCAGCGTATAGCCGTCATTGCCGCCGCTGTTCCAGTTCCAGATATTGGTGCCGCCCGGATAGCTGTTTTTGTATGCGTTGTACAAACCCAGGCCGGTGGTCGCCGCGCCCATGATGCTGCCGGCCGTGTTCTGATACAGCGGTTGCGTCTGCTGCGAGCTGCCGCCGTAGCCGGTGTAGGGCGACATGGCTGTCGAGCCGGCGGTGAGCTTGTTCAAGCTGTACATGTCGTTGTTGTTGCCATAGGTGTTGGCCGCGCTGAGGATGCCGCCCACCGCATTGATGCCGGCCGCTGCATTCGACGAGTTCAGCGAGTTGGTGCCCATCTGCGCGTTCAGGTTTGCCAGATTGGTTTGTTCCTGCATCTGGGCATTGCTGATGGCGGTCTGCTCCTGCAGATTGGCGTTCAGATCGGCCGTGCCGTATTGCTGGCCCGATAGATTGGTGAGCGCATTGAGCGAGCGGTCCTGCCCCTGGTTGAAGGCGTTCGATTGCGCACCTACGGCCGCGTCGGCGTTGTTCTGCCCCACTTGCCCCGCGGCCTGCACCATGGCGTTGCTGAAGTCGCCCACGGCATTGCCTTCGGCGATCTGCTGGCGGCTGCCGCCATAGCCGTCGGCCGTCACGGCGCCGGCGCGCAGGCTCGGCAAAATATTGTTGACCAGGTTGCGCGTGGCATTCGTGGTCAGGTTGGTGTAGCCGGTATTGGCCTGATCGATGCCGTGCTGGATGGCGCCGGTGAGGTAGGGATTGGCGCCGGCATTGCCATAGATCATGTTGGCGTAGGCCGGCGACAGGTTCAGGTTGTTCTGGCTCGGCGCCTGCACCTGTGCGGCGCCCGAGTAGCCGGCCTGCGCCGTCGGTGCGGCGATGCTGCCGTCCATCAGCTTGTCGGCCGCCTGCGACATGCCGTTCAACTCCATGGCGCCGTTGTTGCCCATGTAGTTGTCGGCTGCCGTGCCGAAGCGCGCCATGCCCGGCGAGCGCGGCGCAGTCGCGGCCGTGTTGATCTGATTGAGCAAGCCGTTGCTGTTACTGCCGTAAAGCAGGGCCGCCAATTGCGGATCGATCTTGTTGGTCTGCGTCGTCGTTGCGCCGCCGCCCCCGCCGCCGCCACCGCCGCCACCGCCGCCAGAATGGCTTCCCTCGTACGTCGAATAGGCCGAGGAGGCGGCGCCCGCCAGGCCCACTATTGCTGCAACCATATCATTCTCCTATCCACTTGCTGTAATACGTTTCGACCGGTTCGGCGCCAATGCGCTTGAACAGCGCGCTCGCGTCGGCGTGAATTTTTGAGCCCATATACCAGCGCTGCACACCGCGCCGGCGCAATTCCTTTTCCACGAAACGGAACAGCCGCACGCCGGCGCTACCGGTGCGTTTATCCTGGCGCACATAGAAAATATCCATGTTGCAGGTCAGGCAGTCGCGGTAATGCAGGCCCGGCGCGATGAAGCCGATGAAATAGCCGACCATTGCACCCGCCTCGCGCAACGTGACGAACAGCAATTCGCCGGCACGCTCGCGGGCTATGTAAAGTTCGAACTGCGGCGACAGCGGCACCTTGTCCTGATTGAGCGCCAGTTCCCGGTAGTGACCGGGAAGCAGCATGCGCAGTTCGGGCAGGTTGCGCTCGAACGATTCCACATGGCAGGTAATCATCCTGGATTCCCCAGTTGACCGCTCACCTGAATCAATAATTCCATGAACATATTGAACATTGTGTCTGTTAATGTCTTCACCAATTGAGTGAGAACGCTACAGGCGCGATTGCACGTTTTTCCTGCTCCCTGCCCGCGTTGCTCCTCCTTGCAGAATGCAGTCTGCCGCGTCGTCGCGCCTTGCCATGAAGCCCGAATAACGCACACTCGCACCTGTCCAACTGAGGAATCCAGGATCATCGCGACGTCCTGATGTCGACGATCATGTGGATGCGGTCGTCTGCACTGTTGTTGATGACTTCGTGCTCAAGCTTGTTGTTGAACCACCAGACCTCGCCCACGCCCATGCTGACGGTTTCGTCGCCGGCGCGAAATTGCACGCCGGGCTGGCTCTGCAGCACCACATGGAAGCGGCTGTAATAGTCGGCATGTTCAAACGTGTCGGCATGCGGAAAGATCCGGCCGCCGGGTGCGATCTTGTTGATCATCACGCGCCCCAGGCGTTCACCGCCCACGCGCGCCATCAACGACATGACAATGGGCCGCGCTTCGGCAAGCAGTTTGTACGACGGATAGTCGATGCTCTCATGCTGGTCGTATTTGCTCAGATGATTGCGCACCTCTACCTCGGTCTCGGCCACGCCTTTCACGGGAAAGCGCAGCATGATCGATTCGATCTGCTTGAACGGCCCCTGCGGATAGTCACGCAAATAGGTGTCTTCCTTCCACAATTCCGGACGGCGTTTGATAGCGAGATTCAGGGGCAGCACGTCAACGCTGTGCGCCACCAGCATGAAGTTACGCATTGCCACCTCCGCTCAAGGTTTGTATGACGGATTCGGCCAGGCGCTTGAGCACGGTCGGATTGCCGCCCGCCGCCATCAGGGCGCGTTCGAATTGATCCGCTTCCGGATTACCCGAGCGCTTGAGCTGGGCAATGATTTGCTGCGCATTTTGCTGCGTCGGATTTTGCGCCAGGCTCATGGCCAATTGCAGCCCCGGTCCGCCCGCCACGCCGAGCAGGCCCGGCCCGCCCGTTGTAACCTGCCCAGCCTGCCTTGGCTGACCAGGTTGCGCAGTTTGCTGCATTTGCGGTTGTTGTGACATTGCCCCAAGCAAACCGCCTCGCATATCCATCATCATCGCTCCTTCATCCGAGGTATTTCCATACCCCGTTTTCATAGGTATAAACACCCCGGCCGCTGCCGGGGTTCCAGTGTGTGCCGTCGGCATAAACCGTCATGCCGTCCTTCAGTTTGGCCGGTGCCGCATTGCACAGCGCCAGATACACCACCTTCTGCGGCGCAGCCAGCACAAACTGCAGCTTGCGCAATTCCTCGGCCAGGAAGCCCGGCAATTGCGCGGGGTCGGACGGCGGTGTGGCAGGCTTGTAGTCCATCAATACATCCCCATGAATTCGACATCCATATCGAAGGAACGCACGCGCCATGCACCCTGCGCCACCGAGACAAATTTCACGCCGAGATAACGCGCCGAAACGAAGCAATCGACCTTGATGTCGCTACCCACGGTGAAGTTGTAGGGCCCGTTCCATGTGATGGCATCGCCCAGATTTTGTTGCTGCGCCAGGTAGACCTGGATCACCGTTCCGGGCGGGCCATCGACGCGCGGGCGTATGCCTTTGCACAGCTTGATGGCTTCCGGCTTGCCGAGGTCGAGGCCGGTGCGCTCGATCGATGTCGTCATTGGCGCGCCATTCAACGAACGCGTGATGTCGGCCAGGTGCAGCAACTGCGACGAATCGGCCATCATCACGCGCGACGCGGCTTGCGTGTAATCGTCCTCGCCCCAGGTCGTGTCGTCGTTGTTCCAGGTGTCGGTATCGACATCCCAGGTGTTGGCCTGGGCATAGACGATCACGCCGGCATTGGCATGCGTGAGGTTGGGAATATCGCGCACGCCCCAGGTGTTGTCCTTGTAATTCCAGATCGCCGCCTGGTTGCACCAGATGTTGCCCGACGTGGGGAAACAGAACCAGATCTCGTTCTTTGTCGGATTTTCTACCGCAAAACTGTTGGCGTAGTTCGTGCTGTCAAGATTGTTGAAGATCATCTTGCGCACGCGCCGGTCGGCAATCGACTGCGGCGCCGTCGTGCCGTTGGTGACGACAATGTCGCCCTGCGTCATGATCGCATGCCCGCCCTGCGGAAAATCCGGCGTGCCGGGGAACGCCGCAACGCAATTGGTCGCGAGAATGCCCGACTCCTTCGAGATGCAGGTGAAACGAAAAATGTATGGCTGGCCGATATACTGCGCCGCGTAGGTGCTGTTCTCTTTGTAGATCATGAACAGGTCGCCCAGGGCAAGGCCGTCCACAATGTGGTCTTCCGTATCGGCGATGTCCACTTCGCCGGCATCCTGCGTCGGGTCGGTCTGGTCCCACGATGCCGGCAAGGTGCCCGGCGCAGCCTCGGTCGACCACTTCACCATGTGCGGGTAATTGGTGCCCGCCTTGGTCACGTTCAAGGCGATCAGGAACTGCTTGAAAGGCCGCATCACCTTGCATTGCGTATTGGCTTGCCAGTTCAGCAGATCAGCCATTGGCGTACCCACATTGCCGCCCCAATACTGCGGATTGTCCACGCCGTTGTTCACCACCAGCGTGCCCGACAGATCGCCGCCATTCCACTTGTTCGCCGTCGTGCCCGCATAACTGCCGGCCGCGCGCGTGATATTCGTGTGCGTCAGGTTATTGACCGCATAGGCTTGCTGCAGCCCCATGTACACCCAATAGCGGCCGTTGACGCCATACACCGGAAACAGGCCATAGGGCACCACCAGCGGCGTGCCGTTGATGGCCGTATGGCCGAGTATTTTTTCCGCGAAGCCATCCTTGAAACGGAAATTCTGCGCCGCGCTCCAGGCAAACGGGGTATTGCTGCCGGGCATGCCGCCGCCGGCCGGAATATCGCGCGCAAAGGTATCGGCGAGCAAGCCAAGATCGCCCAATGCTTCAAATGGAACCAGCATGGTCAGAGCGCGATTTGCGCAGCGGCGATAAACAAGGCATCGAGCTGGGCGTCACTCAGGCCCAGTGGTCCTGCAAGATTGGCGATCATCGTATCGCCACGACGGAAGGCCTTCGTTTCCTGCCACGCCAACTGATCGATCAGCGGTGCCTTGGTCGTCATCCAGGTGTTCACCGCAGCGTAAAGATCGGCATTGGCAAGCGCCGCCTTGGCCTGGAACGACGTCACCATCTGCGGCACCGGCGCGGGTGCAGGCTCGATCACATTGACGACACCATTGACATATTGCAGCTGCCCCACCCCAACACCAGCCGGCACAGCAACGCCGGCGATGACCTGCGGCGGCGCAGGAATATTACTGATTTCCATCGCCTGCCCGCCATCGGTCACCATGGGCCATTGAGACAGATCGGCATTGTCCGAGAACATGAGCGCGGGTGCGCCTTCGAAGATTATGATTTGCATGGTGGGCTTATTGGGGGGCTATGCAGATTGGGTTGAAAACGGCGGCTTGGGCGCCTACGCCAGCCGTCGTAAAATCGTTAAGAATTGGAACTGCGCCAGTCCATTCCAAAATCGGAAGCAAAACGTTGCCTGCTGTCGTCTTCATAACTCTTGTCATGCTAAAGCATAGATTTCCAAAGTTGGTAGAAGCCTGTCCAATTTGACCACGCAATGGGATGTCAATCATTGGTGACATCACTGGATTACCATTTACAACTTTTATAGTCGCAAGCTTGAAGACGACGCTATCGGTAAACAGGCAATTGATCGAACCATTTACTCCCTTATACGCACCAGCAAGGAAAAGCCCTTGCGTCTTCGTTGGAATCGAACTGGAGAAATCGTCAGTCAATCGAAACTCATTCTGCGTGATTGACGATCCGGTGTCCGAGATAATGTTTGCATACACGGTTCCACCAAGATTCCCGCCATTCGAGTTCTTGCCAGAGTAAACTGCAAGCGATTGAGTGGCATTGAGTTTGACAATCTGAAGCGAAGTGATAAATGCACCACCAGGCGGAGCGAATATGGGGCGATTAGGTATCACGGATTGGGTGCCGGGAGTTGGGATTGTTCCGGAGATCGACACCCTGTTGATATAGACCGACGTAGAGTCGCTGTAGATGGTGTGCGCCAAAGTCCCAGACAACGCCGCCACTTGCACAACAACCATTGGGGTCGTGGCACTTAAAGCCACCGCGGTATTATGGGTCAATCCCGCACCATTTCCGGTAATCATGGCAATCCAGGCCTGGTTCGTAGTCGACTCAGTGTAGGTCAAAATGTTATTGCCCGAAGAAATTGGATCCATCCCGATAGACGTTCCGGTTTTCGTAGCTCCGGTCTTATTTGCGGCGAGAGTCATTGCCAGCGTCACCGGGTTTATCGTATAAGAAGCTACGGTAGGCTGGGTAGATCCACAATAGCCGATCAAGACTTCGTTCGCACCGTTATTGCAGGTGTCCAGGAGGCGCGCACTTCCACCGCTTGTAGTAAGCGTCGTCGCGACAGGGCCAATTTGCAAAGTGGCATCCTTCAAGCGAAATGCCGCTGGGCTAGCGGTCGCGCCCGCAAATGCTATGTCCGAAAATATACCAAGTTCAGCATCGAGCATGTGCGTCCCCATACAGGCCGGCGTGCTACCACCAAAGACACCAGTATTCAAAAACTCAAACGTAGCCCCCCACTCATAAAACCCATTATCATTCGCCCGATTCCCAGTCTCCACGCGCCAAACTCCACCGAGCGTATTCGTATTCGACTCCATCACCATAGGCACCGTCGCCCCAGGCAGCACCCACCCGCAAATGTTCCCTGCAAAATCCAGCACCTGCACCGGGTATGCCCCTGCCACGGTCAAATTCTTGAACGTGAACACCCACCCCGGTGTGACCGTCGCGGGGTTGGGCAACTGGAAGGACAGATTCGGGCCGGTCGGCGAGAAATGCTGGTAAGACGCGCTCTGCGCGCTCAACAAGATGTTGGCCGACATCGGATTGGTCAGCGCAACCATCGACGCGGCTGGCGTCGGGTTGCTGTTCGGTCCGCGCGCCATATCAGTAAGAATCCGAGTTGCAGGTCACCTGCCAGCCGGCTGCCACGGTTGTGCCGATCACCACATTCAACACATAGCCGGACGGAATGGCGCGATTGACCGGAATTGTCACTGGCACCTGGGCAGCCACGTCGGTCAAGGTGGTGGCCGGCAGGCTGGCTTCGTACCAAAGTGTGTTGTTGGCCGCCGTCGCATTGGTCGAGCCGTTATTGAGAAACACGCGCAGTACCGAAGCCACGTTCGTGCCGACGGGAATAGCTGAAATCGATTCGACGAATTCGCCGTTCGCGCCGGCGATGCAGACGCCGGCAACGGTCCCCGTGCCATCCTTGGCCGCGTTGCCGGCCGTGAGTGTGGCCCACTTCGCCTTGGGCGCAAGCGGGAAAATTGGATCAACGTTTGCAGTCATGTTCAGTCCTCAGAAATTGCGATAGCCAAAAATGCGCGTCATCGGCGCGCGCGGAATGCTCCAGGTCGCCACACCGTTAACCGTGTTGAACGAGCGCTGCGTGGCGCCGCCCGGCTGCGTGGGCACGACCGAGCTGAATGCAAGCTGGTCGGCATAATTTTTCGTGACGCCCACCAGATTGAATGCCGTGCCGGTGCAGACGAACACGTAATAGTCACCGGCGATCAAGTCGTTGGCCGCCAGCGGCGCGCCCACGCAAGACTGCAACGGCAGCGCGCCCAGGGCGGAGACATTGACCGTCGCCGCACCCGTGTTCGTGTTTCCCGGCTGCAGCACCAGGATGGAATTTTGCGTGTAACTCTGCAGCGGCGTCACCGGCGTCACCACATACACATTGGCCACGCCCGATTCCGGCCCCGCAATCGCCACCGCGCCGAGAAAGCCGGGGATCGTGTTCTTCAGCGCCGCCTTGATATTGCGCAGATGGTCGTCGCCCTGGCTCTTGACGTCGCCACCCGTCGGGTTGGCCTGCACCAGGTCGTTTGCATAGGTCACGCTTTCCAAGCCCATAACGATTCCTCAATTCCTCAACTATTCAGTTACTCAGAGCCGCATATCGCCGCGCACACGCATGGTCGAGCCGCTATACCAATCGACCGAATTCACCGATTCGATCGCCTCTTTATACTTTTGCTCCCACAGCGGCAGCCTGTCGTCGCCCACCACATAGGGCGCCGATTCGCACAACGCCGCCATCAAATACACCTGCGGGTAATTCGTCATCAGCCAGTTCACACCGCCGAGGGCGGATGCCAGCGACGGCACCAGCGCCTTGTAGATGGTCTGCAGCGCATACGCGGCATCGGGCGTCGGCCCCAGGTAGATGGCGCCACCGATGACGGTAAAACTGCGCGGCGTGCCGCTTTCGCCGAAAGCGTATTGCTCGTTGAACTGGTCCGGCGTCAAATAATTCAACACCTGGTTCGGGCTGGCCTGGATCGTCAATGAGCGAATATTCACAACGTCGGCAGGCGTCGCAACGGAAAGCGCACCGGCTACCGTGACGAGTGTCGCAACCGTATCCTGCAACCTGGCATCGAGGTCGCCGTTGATGCGCTTTTCCGCCAGCGTGATGAAGTCCGGAATCACCGCAGCCAGATCGCTACGGTGCAGCCAGTTTGCAATCGATGCCTGCAAATCGGCGTAGGTCGCGAGCGCCATTTACAGCCGCCCCGGCCAGATGCGAAACGCCGCGTTCTTCGGGTCGTTGCAAATCCGGCGGATATGTTCCGGGTTGTTCATCACGTCGGCAAATGACACCTTGTTATCGTTGCAGTAGGCTTCGATGATCACATTCGGGATCTTCGCCGCATGGCGCATTTCGCTACTGCCGTGATAACCGGCGCTCTGCTGCGCCTTGGCGAACTCGGCGATCGGCACGCAATCCTGGCTCGCGCCGATGAACAGCTTGCCGTCCTGTTCGACGAACTTCGCATCGAGATCCAGCGCACCCATCACATGTTCTCCAGCGCCGAAATCTGCACCACGCCGGCGACGGACACCTGAACCACCGCAAAATTGTTATAGCCTTCCGGCACGGCAAGCAGCACCGCGTCGCCGGGTTGAATCTGCAAATCGGTCGCCAGCGCCGTCTGCGCGCCCACACCTATGCGAAAGCAGGCTGCAGCAGTGGCCGCCACACGGATATAACGCGGCTCCTTGCCGTTCTGCGTGGTCGGCAGCAAGCCGCCTGCCGATGTGCCGGATGTGGCCTGGCTCACGCCGGTTGCCGTCACGGTAATCGCCGTGGACTGGAATACATTTGACATAAATTCTCCAAGGAGCAGGGGCTTGAGGCCGATTAGCGAGGCGTTAGTCCGATGGTGATCACGCCGCTGCCTGCGGCGCCCAGGGCGCCACTGATGACGACACCCACACGCGAGCCGGCCGGAACCAGCAATGCGCCGGAAGCGGCCGACAGCGCAGCCGCGACGTTGGCACCGGCCGTGCCGTTCAATGCCGCAGGCGTATTCAACGCCGTGCCGGAACCGAGCGCCGTGCCGGAAGCGGCCTGATAAGCCGTTGCCGTCACCGCATTGGTCGACGCCACATCCGGGTTCACCGTCACCGATTGCACCGACATCGAACGGCTGAACACCGCACCCGACATTGTCAACGGGCCGGCAC
Organism: Burkholderiaceae bacterium; assembly: GCA_036561005.1. Classification (GTDB taxonomy): domain Bacteria; phylum Pseudomonadota; class Gammaproteobacteria; order Burkholderiales; family Burkholderiaceae_D; genus PKWO01. Next base: position 16,765 of record DATBQE010000240.1, read on the forward strand.
TGGTGTAGGCAATGTTGACGAACACAATCGCCCCGTTGTCGAGGTCCTTGCCTTCCATGCCCATGCTGCCGTCAGGCAGCGCTTTGAGATTGACACCCATTATTGGTCTCCATATGAATCAGGGGCCGAAGCCCCTGCAGGTCAGGTTTGATTACAGAATGTCGACCACAGCGCCGGACGCCTTCGGCGCACGCGCTTCAAGCGCATACTCGACGACGATCTCGCGTTGCTGCGCATCGCCCGTCGTCGCCAGTTCGATCGTGGTGAACGGTCGCAGATAGGCCACTGCCCATTTGTCCGACTGCAAAATGAACACATCGCGCGTGCGCTGGAAGCGGCTCGGCACCGCCTTCAATGTGCCGAAGTCCGACACATACACATCCACCGACGCATACAGCTTCGCGTCTTCCGACTTGTCCAGGCGCGTGGCATTGCCGGTGAAGGTCGAAAAGGTCTGCTTCGCCTTGGGCGGCAACAGAATTGTGTCCGGCTCGCCGCCGGCCGTGAAAATCTGCTGCAACACATTCTTCATGCGCGCTTCCGTGAAAGCCGCCTGCGCGCCGTCGGTCTGCGCCACGTTGGACGTATAGTTCGGCGCCACATAGCCGGCGCCGGCATCGACGTTGTCGCCGACCCAGCCCACCAGGCCGCGCGTCGCACGCGGCGAGGTTGCCAGCACGTTTTGCTGTGTCAGAGCAAACTCCATGTCACGCTTGAGTTCGAGCGACTTCAGCGAAAGCTGATAGGCCAGCTCGTTCTTGCGTCCGGCCGGGTTCATCGCCTGTTGCGTGCCTGAAACGATCACGGTCTTGGTCGAAATCTGCGTGCGGTTGTTCAGGCGCACGGTCGGCGTCACCACAGCAGCCGTGGCATTGTCGCCTTCATTAGCCTGATTGGTCGCAGCCGACGCCAGGTCCTGGGTTTGCCACTCATGCAGCGTATTGCTCGCCTTGCTCTTGGCGCACAGCGACATGAACGGCGTAGCAGTCGGCGTGATACGGTAAATCACATCGGTCAAATCCTCGCGGTTGCCGATGGCAGCCGTCGAAAGATAAGTATTGGTTGGTGCGGTCATTTGCTACTCCTGTAATTTGAAAGCCGCGTTAGAATGGCGCGGCAAAATAGGCTCCGGGCGCGTCAAATAGGTTTTGGGCGCGTTGAATAGGTTTCGAGTGTTTCGACTGCGTCTCGGGCGCCTCCAAAATCGTAGCAAGCGGCCCAGCGCGGCCCGGCGCAAGGTCGCGCCGAGAAGCGCAACCGTACCGAGGTACGGCGTAGCAGGGAATTCGGACGACATGTCGTCCGCCTGCGTAGCTGTACCTGCCTGCCAGCAGGTACTCCCAGCCTCAGCAGGCGCGAGATTGGCCCGCGCAGTAGATTTTGGAGGCGCCCTTTATATGAGGCCGGCAAAGACTGAGGCAGCGTCTTCCACGCTGCCGGAACGCGACAAGCGTTTCATCGCGTCGCCGCTGCGGTCCGATTTCATGGCGTTGCCGGTGCCAGGTCTTTCCACCTTGGTCGGCAGGTTCGCCACTTTCCTGGTCGCATTCGCGGCGCGGGCCATCAGGTCGCGGTAGAGCATGGCATCGCGCGCCAGCAACACTTGCCGGTGATCGACGAGACTGCCAATTTCCTGCGCCGTGAAACCCTGCTTGCCGAGGAACTCCTTGACTTTGCCGGCCTCCGTCGTGCGTTTCGCCGGGTCTCTCCAGTCGGGCAGCTTGGCAACGAGTTCTTGCTGCTGCCTGGTCAGGAATTCGCCCAGGTAACGCTGGTGTTCGGCCTGTTGAATATGCTGGTATTGGGTGAGTTCCGCATTCGCCTGTTGCAGTGCCGCCTGTCTCTGGTTAAAGATGCGTTCCTGCTTCATGTATTCGATCGGATCCGTATCCAGCAATCGTTGCCAGTCTATCTGTGCTTGCTCTTCCAGCGCGCCATGCAATTGAATCGCCAGCACGTTGAGCTTTTCGGCATACGCGTGGCGCTCCTGTGCGGCCTGGCTGGTTGCAGCTTCGGCCTGCCTGCGCTGGTCGGCCACTTCCATCGTCTTGCGGGTGTAATCCGCCTGACGCAGCCCGTTCTTGTAATGCTCGGCGATTTCGGCCTTGGTTAGCGCGATAACCTTGCCGTCAACTTCGACGGGGATCTTCTCGGCTCCTGCCTGGTCGGCCTCGGCATTATCTGCGGGCGGTGTTTCCTGCTTGCTGCCGTCTTGCATGCTGCCATCGAGTTCCTCGGCCGCCAGCCTCTCGGCTGCGGCTTCCGGCGACTCGTCTGTTTTCTTGTCTATTGGCTCACCAGCCAAGAGAGAAGAAAACGCATCGGCTGCCTGGTTCGTGTCAAAACTACTGGATTCCGCGTTCGGATTGTCCATGATTACTCCATCTTGGGGCTCAACATCAGCCATGGGGAAAAGCCTTCGCCTTCGCGGCGAGGCACGATGTGCTGCTTTATAACTACTGCCAAACCTTCATGCCATTTTTGCCAATCCACGCACCTGCCGTACTCCCCTCGCCCCTTTGTCCCTATCGGGAGGGAATGTGCGCTTGCAAGCGCACACCGTTTCGTCGGCGGTCAGCACGCCGACCGAATCGCCGACTACACCGCGAGCGAGGGGAGACCTACAAAACCTTGATCACACACCCATCGGTCGTCTGATAAGCGGGTTCTCCCACCAACACCTGCGCCATCCGGTCCCGCCCCAAATCCACCAACTCCCCACGCGGTGCCGGGTGCCAGCAACGCGTCACCTGGCGCGGCGCCTTGCGCACCAATTCGACTAATCCAGCCCAGCCAATTCCCGCGCTGTCTGCCTGGCCCGCTGCGCCAGCGTCTGCTTGTGGCGCAGTTCCGCCTTCGCCAGCGTGCCCGTCTCCATGCGCGTCTTCAGGGCAGCTGCCAGCTTTTCCTGCAGCTTCAGCAAGTTCCACAGCTTTTCCCTTCCCTCGCAATCGCGTGCCGGTGATTGTTCCCATTGCTCGATAATCTCCTGCCTAATGTCGGCCATGCTCGCGATGAACGCTTCGTTCTCCAGCACTTCGCGCGCACGGTCGCCGTTGTAAATGCGTTGCTCAATTTCCATTGACGTCCCCTCCGGTCCAACCGGCCACGGCGCCATTGGCGTGCGCCTCGGCGTCCTGCAAACTGCCGCCTTGGGCCGTCTTCGCGCCGATCTCCGCCACCGCAATCGACACCGAACCCAGGTACTGCGTTTTCCACTTGTCGAACTCCAGTTGCATCGCCTTCAGCTCCTTTTCCTGCTGCTGCT
>DATBQE010000241.1:0-16277 GCA_036561005.1 Burkholderiaceae bacterium
GTGAAATTTGCGTGTACAGTGCTGGCAATTTGCGCCGAACTTCCGAATCTGCGCAAACGTTCGTATGTTTCACATTCTCTAGTCCCACATTTGAGCACGCTTGATGACGATGAGGAAGAAATGACTGCCGCGGATTCTAGCAGCTTTTGAGTATCAATTGTCCGAAGGCTGGGATGCAATCCCAGCATCACCTGATTTGATACCGACAAGCTGGGATTGCATCCCAGCCTACCAGAAAAAGAAAAGGGCTTACATCGCTGTAAGCCCATTTTGCTACTGGTGCCGGCTGCCGGAATCGAACTGGCCACCTGATGATTACAAGTCAACTGCTCTACCAAATGAGCTAAGCCGGCGTAAATCTTGAAGTCAGAAATTATACTTTATTTGATGCGGGTTAGGGTAGGTTTTCCGCCCTTTTTTGGTGGTTCCGGCGAATCCGGCGGTTCCGGGTTTTCGTCGGCGTCTGTTGCGGACTTCTCGTCGCCACCTGACGTCGGCACTGCCGACAGCGTGGGCGTCGAGGGTGCGGTCGGCGTGGTGGTGGTTGGCACGGCTGTGGGCTTTTCGCCGTCTGCCGTATCGCGTGCCGTTGGGCGGGCTACGTCGAATGCCATGCCTTGGCCATTCTCCCTTGCATAGATGGCAACCACGTTTTCTACCGGAATGGCGATGTCGCGCGCTACACCGCCGAAGCGGGCGCTGAAATGGATCAGGTCGTTGTCCATTTTCAGGCTGCTGGTGGCGCTGAAGCTGATGTTCAATACGATTTCGCCATCCTTGACAAACTCGCGCGGCACGCGCGTCTGTCCATCGACCATGGCTGCCAGGTAAGGCGTGAAGCCGTTGTCGGTGCACCATTCGTAAATGGCGCGCAGCAGGTAGGGTTTGGTGGAGATTTCAGGCATGGAGAGGAGCTAGCAGTATCAGGATATGTTGAAGAAGCGTAGCGAGCGCCCCGAGTTTGCGCCGAGAAGCGCAGCTGTACTGGTGTACAGCGAGCATCGCAGGCGCATAATCGGGGCGCGCAGTAGCTTATTCAGCATATCCTAGCGGCGCATGACTTTTTCGGAGGGGGTCAGTGCTTCGATGTAGGCCGGACGCGAGAAGATGCGTTCGGCATATTTCATCAGCGGCGCGGCAGTCTTGGACAACTCAATACCGTAATGGTCGAGGCGCCACAGGAGCGGCGCGACGGCGACGTCGAGCATCGAGAAATCGTCGCCCAGCATGTACTTGTTCTTGAGGAACAGTGGTGCCAGGGTGGTCAGGCGGTCGCGGATTTCTGCGCGGGCCTTGTCGTGCGATTTGTCGTTGGCCTTGCCTTTTTCGTTTTCCAGCGTGTGCACGTGGACGAACAATTCCTTTTCGAAATTGAACAGCATCAGGCGGGCGCGCGCGCGCATCAACGGGTCGGCCGGCATCAATTGCGGATGCGGGAAGCGTTCGTCGATGTATTCGTTGATGATGTTCGACTCGTACAGGATCAGGTCGCGTTCGACGAGAATCGGCACTTGCCCGTAAGGGTTCATGGTCGAGATGTCTTCCGGCTTGTTGAACAGGTCGACGTCGCGTACTTCGAAGTCCATGCCCTTTTCAAACAGGACAAGGCGGCAGCGTTGGGAGAAGGGGCACGTGGTGCCCGAATAGAGAACCATCATTTTTATAGTTCCTTAGAAACAAAGGGGTGAGACCTGAAACGGCTCACCCCGAAACAATCGCCCGCGACTGCGGACGATACAACTTACTTGATCTCTTTCCAGTACGAGGCGTTCAGGCGCCAGGTCAGCACAACAAGGAGACCGAGGAACAGCAAGACCCATACGCCGAGTTCGTGACGCAGTTTCTGCGTCGGCTCGCCCATCCATTCAAGGTAGGCAACCAGGTCGGCTACGGCGTTGTCATACTCGACCTTGGAAAGCTTGCCCGGCTTGACCATTTCGAAATGGTCAAACTTGGACTCTTCCTTGGCATCCTTGCCTTCGCCTTCGGTGGTCTTTACGAATACAGGCTTTTGTACCCCCTGCAATTCCCAGAATACGTGCGGCATGCCCACGTTCGGGAACACCATGTTGTTCCAGCCGGTTGGACGGCTGTCGTCCTTGTAGAAAGTGCGCAGGTAGGTGTAGAGCCAGTCCGGGCCGCTGCCTTCTTCGGAAGCCTTGGCGCGTGCGATCACCGACAAGTCAGGCGGCGCGGCGCCGAACCATTGCTTGGCATCCTTCGGGCTCATTGCGATGGTCATCAAGTCGCCGACCTTGTCGCTGGTAAACAGCAGGTTGGTCCTGACCTCATCTTCGTTCAGGCCGATATCGCGCAAACGGTTGTAACGCATGGACGAGGCAGCATGGCAGTTCAAGCAGTAGTTGACGAACAGCTTCGAGCCGCGTTGCAATGCCGCCAGATCCTTGGACTGGTCCGGTGCGTGGTCGAGCTGGTAGCCTTCAGCCAGCGCCAAAGCCGGAACCAGCGCCAGGACAGCAATCAATTTTTTCAGCAAGTTCATTCTGTTATCCCTTTTTCGGCTTAGTGCGCGTGGAAAGTAACGCGAGTCGGCACCGGCTTGAAGGTGCCCATGGCGCTCCACCACGGCATCAACAGGAAGAAGCCGAAATAGATGAAGGTGCAAACCTGGGCGATTTCGGTACGCAGATCATTCGGCGGTTGGATGCCGAGGTAGCCGAGCGTGAGGAATGCGATACCGAACACGATGTACACATACTTGTGCCAGGTCGGGCGGTAACGGATCGACTTGACCGGCGATTGGTCCAGCCAAGGCAAACCAGCCAGGATCATGACCGAAACACCCATCAGCACAACACCGAAGAACTTCGCTTCGAAAACATTGAATGCAACCAGAATGACGACACCTGCTGCGATTGCAACCCCCTTGATCATGCTTGGCAGCTTGGTCTTGAAGACGATCAATGCGACATAGGCGGCAACGCCGGCCATCAAGGCATAGACGAATTGCGAAGTCGTCGCACGCAGGATCGAGTAGTAAGGCGTGAAATACCAGACCGGTGCGATATGCGGTGGCGTCTTCAGCGAATCGGCCGGGACGAAGTTATTGGCTTCGAGGAAGTAGCCGCCCATTTCCGGTGCGAAGAAGATGATGACCGAGAACACCAACAGGAACACGCTGACACCGAAGATGTCATGCACGGTGTAATAAGGATGCGACGGGATCGAATCAACCGGGTGGCCGTCCGGACCGAGGTTTTCCTTGACTTCAACGCCGTCCGGATTGCTCGAACCGACTTCATGCAAGGCGATCAAGTGGGCAGCGACGAGGCCGAGCAGCACCAGCGGAATCGCGATCACGTGGAACGAGAAGAAACGGTTCAACGTCGCGTCGGAGACAACGTAGTCGCCGCGAATCCAGAGCGACAATTCAGGACCGATCACAGGAATCGCGCCGAACAGATTGACGATCACCTGTGCGCCCCAATAGGACATTTGTCCCCAAGGCAGCAGGTAGCCGAAGAAGGCCTCGCCCATCAGGCACAGGAAAATGCCGACGCCGAACAGCCAGATCAGTTCGCGCGGCTTGCGGTAGGAACCGTACATGAGCCCACGCGTCATGTGCAGGTAGACGATGATGAAGAAGGCCGAAGCGCCGGTCGAGTGCATGTAGCGCACCAGCCAGCCCCATGGCACATCGCGCATGATGGTGGTTTCAACCGAGGCGAACGCAAGATTGGCGTCCGGTTTGTAATGCATGACCAGGAAAATGCCGGTCACGATCTGGATCACCAGCACCAGCATGGCCAGCGAGCCGAAGATGTACCAGAAGTTGAAGTTCTTCGGTGCGTAGTATTGGCCCCATTGGTCATTCCACAGCTTCGTCAGCGGGAAGCGGGAGTCGACCCAGTTCAGTGCCTTGGCTGCAATCGGCGCATCGGCCGGGAGCTTCTTTTCAACAAACGCCATGATTAAGCCTCGCCTTTCTCGTCTTTACCGATCAGGATCTTGGTATCGGACAAATACATGTGCGGCGGAATATCGAGGTTATCCGGTGCCGGCTTGTTCTTGTACACGCGAGCGGCCAGATCGAAAGTCGAACCATGGCATGGGCACAGGAAGCCACCTTGCCAGTCGTCTGGAAGCGAAGGTTGCGGACCCGATTCGAATTTCTTGCCGGGCGAGCAGCCAAGGTGGGTACAAATACCGACGGCGACGAGGATTTCCTTGTGCTCTTCACGCGAACGATGCTGGTTCTTGCAATAAGCCGGCATCGGCATGGAGTATTCTTTTTCCGATTTCGGGTCGGCGACCTTGTCTTCGGTTTTGTTCAGGCTTTCCATCATTTCCGGCGTGCGCTTGAGAATCCAGACCGGCTTGCCGCGCCACTCGACAATCTTCATTTCGCCCGGCTTCAAATCGGAAATGTCAGCCTCTACCGGCGCGCCGGCAGCCTTGGCCCGTTCGGACGGCTGGAAAGTGGATACAAAAGCTCCTGCGGTGGCCAAACCGGCCACACCACCCGCCGCACACGTTGCGACGAGCAAGCCACGTCGACCTGGATCGACCTGCTTTTCGATACTCATACCAACCCCAATCAGTCAAAATGCGAATTTTGGACGAAACTTTCAGGAGCCTGCCTGGCCTTGGGAATCGAAGCGAAAAAGCAGCCAAGAGGGGACAGATACCACTAATTTTTGGGTTCATAGCGGGGTTCATAGCGGGACTATGAGCCCAAAAATTAGTGGAATATGAACCTCTTAGGTGCTTTTGCAGCCAATTCGCCGGGTCAGGCAGGTTCCTAACAACCTTCGATTATATCGAACCCGAGGCCTGATTTAAAGCAATTACCTGTCTTGATTGCAATTTCACTGGCATTTTTTTTAATTTGCGCCCGAAACCACCAACAAAGTTCCGTTTCCTTGATGCGGATGCAGTACTTTTCATGCAAAAGCGGCATTCTGCAATTAAACTTCTATCAACTCGGCGACGAGCAGATTTTCCAATTTTTTTATTATTAAAGTCTTCGGAGGGAATAAGTTATGGGTATGTTGCACGATTTCAGGGCTTTTGCCGTCAAAGGCAACGTGGTTGATCTGGCGGTCGCCGTGATCATCGGCGGCGCATTCGGCAAGATCGTCGATTCCCTGGTGCAGGACATCATTATGCCGCTGGTGGGAAAAGTCTTTGGCGGGCTCGACTTCTCGAACTACTACATCGGACTTAACCATCAGGACGCGGCAATGACGCTGGCCGAAGCGAAAAAAGCCGGCGCCGTGTTCGCCTATGGCAATTTCCTGACAATTTCACTCAACTTTCTTATCCTGGCCTTCATCATCTTCCAAATGGTGCAGGTGCTCAACCGGATGAAGCGCGAAGATGCACCGCCCGCCCCGCCGCCGGCACCGGAAGTAACCCCGGAAGATATTGTGCTGTTGAGGGAAATTCGCGACGCGTTGAAGAAACAATAGGGGGCACGAACATCCGGCGCGCCTTTCGAGGCGCCGGATGACGAAATCAGCCCTTGCCCCTGACGGTGTCGAGCTGCAGCAAGCCGCGCCGGTGCGCTTCATACACGGCTTCGCCGCGCGAATGCACCGACAACTTGTCGTAGATGTTCTTGATGTGGGTCTGCACCGTGCCAACCGACAGCGACAGCATTTTGGCCACGTCGCCATACGAGTCGCCGCGCGCAATCAGGTCCAGGATCGCCGCCTCGCGCTTGGTCAGCGAGACCGTACGGCCGTCTTCATCGACTTCCTCGGGTTTTTTGGAGTCGCGTGTGCGCGCGCGCGCCAGCACTTTGCGCGCAATGATCGGGCTGATGGGCGAACCGCCGGCGCGCAGTTCGAGCACGGAGCGCACCACATCGAGACGGCCGGCGTCTTTTAATATATACCCGGTCGCACCGGCTTCGATGCAGGCCAGGACATTGTCTTCGTCGCTCGACATGGTGATCACCATGATGTCGCACTTGGGCACATGCCTGACGCAGGCACGAATGACATCAATGCCGGTGCCGTCTGGCAGGCCGAGATCGGTCAAGAGAACGTCGATCTGGCCGGTGGCGAGCCACTCCACGGCCGGCTTGACCGCTTCAAGCGCCGCGACAAGCTGAAGTTCGGGAGACGATTCGATTGCCAGGCTGATTGCACGGCGCGTTACCGCATCGTCTTCTACAATCAAGACCTTGATCGGTGGGGATGTTGCCGATGCAGACATAGCTTATCCGTTATTTTTTATGGCATTTCGCCCGCGCCAATGGGGCCGGCACAGGATCAGTTAGATTTCCTCGGTGCAACAAACAATGATAGTGGATTCTCGTTTGTTTGCCCATCACTGTTCGCCAGATTATAGACGTTTCAGCCAACATTGTTAAAAAAGAAATTGGCAGGGCGCGCCTGCCAATTCCCGTAGAACCCGGCTGGCCGGGGCGCCATCGGGCCAAATTTGGCCCGATAATTTGCCGCCTGTTTAACAATTGCCTGCCGCACGCTGCTAATACCGCTCAGGATATTTTCAAAAACGGGTAATATCGAGCGTCTTGGCACGTCGCGCTTCAAATGACGACGGCAACCGACGGTGACCAGACAACATTTCGCCACTCAATTGAGCCTCTACCTACGTATTTATGCGACGCCTCTGGTTACCATTTGCGCAAACCGTCACGATCGGTTTGGCCCTGCTGTTCATCACGAAAACCCTGAAACCGGAATGGCTCGATGGGCTGCACCACAGCCACGCAGTCGCTTTGCAGGAGGCGCCGGCAGGCACTTCGGTGGGCCAAGGCTCATATCGCGACGCTGCCAAGCGCGCGATGCCTTCCGTGGTCAACATCTTTACCTCCAAGGAAACCAGGCAGCCGAAAAATCCTTTCATGGGCGATCCGTTCATGAAGAAATTTTTCGGCGACCGCTTCAATGAGCGCGATGACAAGCAATTGAGCCTGGGCTCGGGCGTCATCGTCAGCAAGGAAGGATTTATCCTGACCAACAATCATGTGGTCGAAGCGGCAGACGAGATTGAAGTTGCGCTGGCCGACGGTCGCAAGGCCGTGGCCAAACTGGTTGGGACCGATCCTGAAACCGATCTCGCTGTGATCAAGGTTGATTTGACGGACCTGCCTGCAATCACGCTTGGCCATTCGGAACAGACCCAGGTCGGCGATGTGGTCCTGGCAATCGGCAACCCTTTCGGTGTTGGCCAGACTGTGACCATGGGCATCGTCTCCGCACTCGGACGCAACCATCTCGGCATCAATACCTTTGAAAACTTCATCCAGACCGACGCCGCCATCAACCCCGGCAATTCCGGCGGTGCGCTGATCGACACCAACGGCAACCTGCTCGGCATCAACACGGCAATCTATTCGCGCAGCGGCGGCTCTCTCGGTATCGGCTTCGCCATTCCGGCCAGTACGGTCAAGACGGTGCTCGAATCGATTATCGGCACCGGTCAAGTGGTGCGCGGCTATATCGGCGTGGAACCGCAAGACATCACGCCTGACCTGGCCGAAAGCTTCGGCTTGACGACCAAGACAGGCACCATCATTGCCGGCGTGGTCAAGGGCGGCCCGGCAGACAAGGCAGGTATCAAACCAGGCGATATCCTGCTGGCAGTTGAAGGCAAGCCGGTGGCCGACACCATAGAGATGTTGAACCTGATTGCACAACTCACCCCTGGCAGCACCGCCAAGATGACTGTGCTGCGCAAGAGCGAGCAATCGAAGGTCGATGTGGTGATCGGCAAACGTCCGCGCATCAAACGCGCCCCGACGGCCGAATCGAACGAACCGCAAGACGCGGACCAACCCTGAGCGAAATCTGAACGAGCTGCACGATGCATATACGCGACCTGATGCAATACCTGGCCGAGCTTTCGGAGAACAATAATCGCGCCTGGTTCGTCATGAACAAGCCGCGCTACGATATTTTGCGCGCCGAGTTTCTCGAACTGGTAACCGCGCTGATTGCCGACATCGCCAAATTCGATCCGGCGATTGCGGCCTGCAATCCGAAGAAGGCACTATTTCGCATCAACCGCGACGTGCGTTTTGCGCACGACAAGAGCCCCTACAAAACCACGTTCTCGGCAGCCATCACTGCAAGCGGCATGAAGAAGCCGAGCCAGGGCGGCGGGCCGATGTACTATTTTCATATCGATGCCCAAGGCACGCTGCTGCTGGCGGCCGGCGAATACATGCCGCCCACGGACCGCGTGCGCGCGATCCGCCGCGAGATCGTCGCGGACGCAAAGAATTTCGGCAAGGTCGTGAAAAACAAGAAGATGCTGGAAACCTACGGCGAACTGGAACAGGACAGCAAGCTCAGCCGACCTCCCAAGGGATACGATGCAGATTCGCCGCATGTGGAATTCCTCAAATTGAAGGATTTCCTGGTTGTGAAGCGTACCAGCATCAAGAAGAAAATTCCGGTCGATCTGGGCAAGGACATTGCGGCAGATTTCAAGAATGCCTTGCCGCTGGTGAGGTGGCTGCGACAGGTGAAGACCGAGGTTTAGCCGGCGCCGCTCGCAGGGTGGGAAAGCGCAGCGCAGCCCATCCCACCGAAAGGACATTCGCGCAGTCCAAGCTTGCTCGCAATGCAGTGTAGGCTGGGACGAGTCCCAGCTATACATGCGTCAAATGCTGGGACTCGTCCCAGCCTACATTTCGTCTCGCCGGATCAAGACAACGATTCTTCCGGCGCCTGCGTCAATTTGACGAACAGCGGTGCAACCAGCAAGCCGACTTCAAACAGCACGCATAACGGTATGGCCAGCATCAACATGCTCGTTGCGTCGGGCGGCGTCACGACTGCGGCAATCACAAACGCACCGACGACGATGTAAGGGCGGAACTCCTTGAGCTTTTCCACCGAGACCAGGCCCATGCGCACCAGCACCACCACCACGATCGGCACTTCGAAGGTCAGGCCGAAGGCGATGAACATGGTCATGGCAAAATCGAAATAGCTTTCGATGTCCGGCGAGACATTGATCGACTTGGGCGCCCACTCGTTGATGACCTTGAACACGACGTGGAATACGAAGAAATAGCAGAACGCGATCCCGAGAACGAACAATAACGAAGAGGAGATCACCAAAGGCGCAATGAGGCGTTTTTCATGCGCGTACAGGCCGGGGGCGACAAAAGCCCAGGCTTGGTAAAGCACCCATGGCAAGGTCACGATAAAGGCAGCCAACAGCGTGACTTTCAGCGGCACCATGAACGGCGTCAATACGCCGGTGGCAATCATCTTGGAACCGACCGGCAGCGCGGACATCATTGGATAAGCCAGGAAATCGTATATTTGCCCCGACCACGGCATCATGCACAGGAACACGATCAGGATCGCAACCGATGCCCGCACGAGACGGTCGCGCAATTCGACGAGGTGCGAGACGAACGACTCCGCCGCCGTTTCGTCTTTGTGTTCTTCAGTCATTGTTATTTGTCCGGACAGGCATGCCGACGCAACACGCAGGCGTCATTGGAAGAAGGTATGTTTGCCAGCTGGGCTGGCAGGGCGGTATTTGGCGACACGTGCTGCAGCCGATACGACGCGCGTCTTTTGGCCGGTTTGCTGTTTGTACCAACTGGGCACGGCACCGCGCGCCAACTTCTTGCGGCGGAAATTCTTTGCCTTGCGGGCTATGCCATCGGCATCGGGAGCGCGATTCGATCCAAGTGCGCCGCCGATTGAATTCTCGCCCTTGATGTCGGACATGACGCCATCGAATTCGCTCTTGGTCTCATTGATCGTGCTGGCCATGCTTTGATGCACGTCGTTGGCCGCCTGCTTGAATTCGTCCTGCATCTTGCGCAACTCTTCCAGTTCCATCTCGCGGCTGACTTCGGCCTTGACCTCGTTCATGTAGCGCTGGGCCCGCCCGAACAGCGACCCTGCCATGCGCGCGACGCGCGGCAGTTTTTCCGGGCCGATCACAACCAGCGCAACCGCACCGATCAGCATCAGCTTGGTCAGCCCGAAGTCGATCATGCGGTCACCCTGGTGTCATGCCTGGTCAAGGTGCAAATCAATTGTGCGTCTTTTCTTTGACTTCGACGTCGATCGTCGATTTGTCCGCGACTTGGGAAACAGGTGCGGCGGGTGCGGCCGATTGCGCAGGCTTTTCTTCCTCGCTACCCTTCACGCCGTCCTTGAAGCCCTTGACGGCCTTGCCGAGATCGGAACCGATGTTGCCGAGTTTCTTGGTGCCGAAGATCAAGACCACGATCACCAACAAGATCAGCAGATGTACTGGACTGAAGCTACCCATCATTTTCTCCTTGCCGGGCGATTGCCCGCTACCTTCGTTATACGCTAATTTCAAACCTATCGCTGTCCGCGCCACGGGTGGGGACCACCTATCACATGCAGATGCAGGTGATAGACTTCCTGCCCGCCATCGGGGCCCGTATTGAACAGGGTCTTGAATCCGCCGCTGCCGCGTTCGTCGCCGTTGCTGACGTAGGCACAACCCTGCTCGCGCGCCAGCTTCGGCGCCAACAACATCATTTTACCCAACAATGCAGCATGCTCGTCCTGGCAGTCTGCCAGGGTGGCAATATGTTGCTTCGGCACCATCAAAAAATGCACGGGTGCTGCCGGATTGATGTCGTGGAAGGCGATCAAGTCCTCGTCCTCGTAAATCAGCTTGGACGGGATTTGCTTGGCAGCGATCTTGCAGAAAATACAATTATCCAATCTATTCTCCGATCAGTTCTTGGGTTCTTCGGCACGGCTTTCCGCAATTTCGCGCTCGCTCAGCTTGCGATTCGCCTTTTCTTCGATACCGGACATACCTTCACGCCGCGCCAGTTCGTCGAGCACCTGCTGCGGCGTCAGGTTGAACTGCGCCAACATGACGAGCGAATGGAACCACAGGTCGGCGCATTCGTAGAGCACCTTTTGCGCATCGCCCGACACGCGCGCATCCTTGGCGGCCATGACGGTTTCGGTGGCTTCTTCGCCGATTTTCTTGAGAATGGCATCGTCGCCCTTGGCAAACAGGCGCGAGACGTAGGATTTTTCGGGATCGCCGCCATTGGCCAGCTTGCGCGATTCGATGATTGCGGCCAGCCGATTGAGTATGTCGCTCATTATTTGTAAATGCTTTCCGGATCTTTCAGCACGGGTTCGACTTCAACCCATTCGCCTTCGCTATTGTTACCCTGGTATTGCTGGAAAAAACACGAATGACGTCCGGTATGGCAGGCGATGCCGCCTTGCTGCTCAACGGTGAGCAGCACCACGTCTTCGTCGCAATCGAGGCGCATGTCGAGCACTTTCTGGACATGCCCCGACTCTTCACCCTTGTGCCACAGTTTCTTGCGTGAGCGGCTCCAGTAGACGGCCTCGCCCAGCTCGACCGTCTTTGCCAGCGCATCACGGTTCATCCAGGCGAACATCAGCACGTCCTTGCTTCCGGCTTCCTGGGCGATTACCGGCACGAGACCGTGCTCATCCCACTTGACCTTATTCAGCCATTTGGCCTTGGCACTCATGCCAACCTCATCGGTATGCCTTGCCGTGCCATGAAACGCTTGGCTTCCTGCACGGTGTGCTCGCCGTAGTGAAAAATGCTGGCTGCCAGCACCGCGTCGGCGTGGCCTTCCTTGATGCCGTCGGCCAGGTCTTGCAAGCCGCCGACGCCACCCGAGGCAACGACCGGCACGCTGACGGCGTCGGACACTGCGCGGGTCAATGCCAGATCGAAACCGGACTTGGTGCCGTCCTTGTCCATGCTGGTCAACAGGATCTCGCCGACACCCAGGCTTTCCATTTTTTGCGCCCACAGGACGACGTCAAGGCCGGTCGGCTTGCGCCCGCCATGGGTGAATACTTCCCACTTGTTGTCGCCACTGCGCTTGGCGTCTATGGCCACCACGATGCATTGCGAGCCGTATTTCTGCGATGTGTCGTACACCAGCTGCGGGTTGGCAACTGCAGCACTGTTGATGCTGATCTTGTCCGCGCCGGCGTTGAGCAGGCGGCGCACATCTTCCACTGAGCGCACGCCACCGCCTACCGTCAGCGGAATGAATACCTGGGATGCCACTGCTTCGATGATGTGCAGGATCAGGTCGCGCCCGTCCGACGTGGCGGTGATGTCGAGAAAGGTGATTTCGTCCGCACCCTGTTCGTCGTAGCGGCGCGCAATTTCCACCGGATCGCCGGCGTCGCGCAATTCAACGAAATTGATCCCTTTCACGACACGACCTGCGGTCACGTCGAGACAGGGAATGATGCGTTTTGCCAGAGTCATGGTTGGTCGGCCGGGTCAGAATCTGCGGCCTCAGGTTCATTGTCGAGCTCGCCGCTCAATTCGTCTGCACGCTCCTGCGCGCTGCGCAGGTCGAGCGTGCCTTCGTAGATGGAGCGGCCGCAAATTACACCATCGATACCTTCGTGCTGCACGGCGCACAACGCTTCGACGTCCTTGACGTTATGCAGGCCACCGGAAGCAATGACGGGGATCGTCATGCTTTGCGCCAGCCGTACTGTGGCTTCGATGTTGACGCCGCCCATCATGCCGTCGCGGCCGATGTCGGTATAAACGATTGCTTCACAGCCGTAATCCTCGAATTTGCGCGCCAGGTCGATCACTTCGTGGCCGGAGAGCTTGCTCCAGCCGTCGGTTGCCACCTTGCCGTCCTTGGCGTCGAGCCCGACGATGATCTGCCCCGGAAACGCGCTGCACGCATCGTGCAGGAATCCGGGGTTTTTCACGGCTGCGGTGCCGATGATGATGTAGCTCAGGCCGTCGTCGAGATAGCGTTCGATGGTGTCGAGATCGCGGATGCCGCCACCCAACTGGATGGGGATCTCTTCGATGTCGTGTTCCTCGGCATATTCACGCACGGCGCGAATGATGGATTTCACGGCCGCTTCGTTTTTCGGCTTGCCGGCGAAAGCGCCGTTCAAGTCGACCAGGTGCAGGCGGCGCGCGCCTTGCATGAGCCAATGCCGCGCCATCTCGGCCGGATCTTCGGAAAACACGGTGGCTTGTTCCATATCGCCTTGTTTCAGGCGCACGCAATGACCGTCTTTGAGGTCGATGGCAGGTATCAGCAGCATGGCTACGGAGTGGAGTGGAGGTTATGAAAAGGTGGATACCGGATTGGTAGCGATCGGGTGTTGAGTTCTCTCAAATGCAACGAAGGTCGATGTCAGGATTGTCAGGCAAGTCATCACAGGTCAATTTGCGCAAGTGAACAATTGCACAATTCCGTCAGGGATTCCAATGGACAAAATTCTTGTACAACTGCAATCCCGCAGCGGCGCTTTTTTCCGGATGAAATTGCGTGGCGAAAATATTGTCGCGCGCTATGGCACTGCAAAACGCATCGCCATAGACTGTTTCACCTGCGACATGCCCGCGGTCGACCGGCTGTGCATAGTAACTATGCACGAAATAAAAATAACTGTTGTTTGGAATGCCTTGCCACAACGGATGAGCCACCGTTTGGCTGACGCGATTCCATCCCATTTGCGGCACTTTAAAGCGTGAACCGTCTTCCTGCAAGCGATCTTCGAGGCGAAAGCGCACAACTTCGCCAGGAAACAGACACAAGCCCGGCGTATCGCCTTCTTCGCTCCAGTCGAAAAGCAGTTGCTCGCCGACGCACACGCCAAACATCGGCTTGTTGAACGAGGCTTCCACCACCGCTTCCTGCAAACCCGATTCTCGCAGGCAGCGCATGCAATCGGGAATGGCGCCCTGCCCCGGAAAAACCAGGCGGTCGGCCGTGCGGATGTCTTGCACCTCGCCCGAGATCATCACATTGGCTTCGGGCGCCACATGGCGCAGGGCCTGCGCCACCGAGCGCAAATTCCCCATGCCGTAATCGACCACGACAATCTTGTTCATACGATTACAGACTGCCCTTGGTCGAAGGTATGGTCCCTGCTGCGCGCGCATCGAGTTCAGCTGCCATGCGCAGCGCACGGCCGAAAGCCTTGAACACGGTTTCACATTGATGATGGGCGTTGTCGCCGCGCAAATTGTCCACATGCAGGGACACCAGCGCGTGATTAACGAAGCCCTGAAAGAATTCGTGCGTCAGATCGACATCGAAGGTGCCGATCATTGAACGCTTGAACGGTACGTGGAATTCCAGACCAGGGCGGCCGGAAAAATCGATCACCACGCGCGAGAGCGCCTCATCAAGCGGCACGTAGGCATGGCCATAACGACGGATGCCCTTCTTGTCGCCGATTGCCTTGGCCAATGCTTGCCCCAGCGTAATGCCGACGTCCTCAACAGTATGATGCGCATCAATGTGCAGATCGCCCTTGGCTTCGATTTCCAGATCGATCAGGCCATGGCGCGCGATCTGATCGAGCATATGGTCGAGGAAAGGCACACCGGTATTGAGCTTTTGCAGGCCGGTGCCATCAAGGTTGATTGCAACCCGAATTTGCGTTTCATTGGTATTGCGAACAACTTCGGCGGTGCGTGGCGTAGACATGTTGAGATGACGAACTGTTGTGAATTCAGTTAGAGCGCGTTTTTCGCGCAGTTTTGGTACGGCTATAGCGAAGCCTTGAGCGCCTCGATGAACATTGCATTTTCTTCTGCCGTGCTGACATTCACGCGCAGGCAATTTTCCAGCAACACATGCATTTTACCTACATTTTTGACCAGAACTTTACGTTCGAGCAAATTGGCGAAGACCGTGTCCACACTCTTGCCGACGGGCAGCAAACGCACAAGCAGGAAATTGGCCGATGAGGGGTAGACATGGACGCCCGGCAACGCACTCAAAGTCGCTGCCAGCCTGCCTCGTTCTGCGCGCAAAACGGCTGCCTGAGCGTCGAACACGTCCAGGTGTTCGAGCACGAACTCGGCACAAGCCTGAGTCAAAACGTTGATATTGTAGGGCGGACGCACCTTTTCGCATTCGGCCAGCAGCGCCGCGCTGCCCGACATGTAACCCAGGCGGATACCCGCGAGGCCGAGCTTGGATACGGTGCGCATGACGAGCAGATTGTCGAATTCCGGCAAACGACCCATGAAGCTGACCTGGGCAAACGGCTGGTAGGCTTCGTCCACCACCACCACGCCGCTGTCGCCGACGGCACGAATGATGGCTTCTACTTGGGCGACGTCGTACAAAGTGCCGGTCGGGTTGTTCGGATAGGCCAGGTAAGTGATAGCCGGGCGCTCGGTCGCAATCGTCGCCAGCATGGCGTCGAGGTCGAGCGTCAGATCGGCCTTCAGCGGCACGCCGATGAATTCCATCCCGGCGAAGCGCGCCGACATGGCGTACATGACGAAACCAGGCAGCGGCGCCAATACCTTCGCGCCCGGCTTGGCACAAGCCACCGAAAGCATGGAAATCAGCTCGTCGGACCCATTGCCCAATACCACTTGGTATCCCGCCGGCACGCCGAGCTTGGTGCAGATGGCATCCTTCAACGCCGAATAGGAAGGAACCGGGTAGCGATTGAGCGCTACGTCGGCCAGGCGCTTGCCCAATTGCTCGCGCAGCTCGGGCGGTAGGGTGTAGGGATTCTCCATCGCGTCGAGCTTGACCATTCCCGTGCTGTCCGGCACATGGTAGGCCGACAGGGCGCGAATTTCGGGGCGGATGATGTTCTCGATCAGGGACATGGCGGAATCAATTTATCTGTGTGCGGATTGGATCACTTGGCGACATCGTCAAGCAAGGGAGATGCCAAAGATGCGGCTGCGCCTGCAGCCAGGCGCTGTTCTATCATCGCGCAGTATGCGGAATTCAACTCGAAGCCGACAAAATTGCGCCCCAGGCTTTGCGCAGCCATGGCCGTGGTACCGCTGCCCATGAAGGGGTCGAGCACCGTGCCACCCGGCGGGCACGAAGCCTTGATCATGCGCTCGATGATTTCGAGCGGCTTTTGCGTCGGGTGGTCTTCACGCTCAGGATGTTCGCGATGCAGACGCGAAACGCTCCACAAATCCTTGGGGTTGTAGCCGATTTCGAGCCATTTGGCACCGACAAAGATCGAGCGCGAACGCGCCTTCTTGGTCTCGGCATCGTAGGGAATGCGGATCGCATCGAGGTCAAAGTAATAGCCTTTTTGCTTGGCAAAAAAACCTATCGTGTCGTGCACGGACGTATAGCTGCGCGTGCTCCCGCCCATCGACGGCACGCGCCTGTCCCAGATGATTTCATTGAGCATGATCATGCGCTGTTTGAGCATGACGAAAATCTCGGGTGCATGGCGCCAGGTCAGGCAGATATACAGGCAGCCGTTGGGCACCAGCTTGGGCAGGGCAATGTCGACCCATTGCTCCATCCAGTTCAAATACGCCTCGATACCATGCTT
>DATBQE010000242.1:0-21521 GCA_036561005.1 Burkholderiaceae bacterium
AAAATGACGAGCAATTGAGCTTCCTGTCCAAGCAGGGGTGCGCAATGATCCAGGGCTTTCTTACTGGACGGCCGCTACCGCCCGAAGAGGCGATTTTGGCGCTCAGGACCGGCGTTCTGCCGCTGGTGGCGCCGCCGGGAAAAGTCGCATGAGCACGCTATTCCACGATCCGTTGAAGGCTGAAAACACCATGGCGCTGCTATGGTCCAGCGTGCGCTCGCGCGGCGATTTGCCGGGATTTTCCAAGGTGATCAATTCCATTATCGGCGCCATGAATGGTGAAAGCGATAAGGAATTCAACATGACCAAGACGGTCTTGTCCGATCCCGCCTTGACCCAAAGGGTTCTCCGACTTGCCAATAGCGCAATGTATTCGGTGTTCGGTTCTGGTATCAATACCGTCTCGAAGGCCGTGACGGTGCTCGGCACTGAATCCATCGGCCACCTGGCACTCGGTCTAAAGTTAATCGACGGCTTGTCGAACGCGGCGCCCGATGCACCCGGCACGCGCAGCGAACTCGAGAAGGCAGTGCTTTCCGGGCACATTGGACGCCAGGTTGCCGCGTCGGCCAATACGCGCGATGTGGAAGAGGTGGTTGTCTGCTCCATGCTGCATACGCTCGGGCGCACCATGGTTACCTTCTACCTGCCGCAACTCTGGGCCGAAATTGGGACGGCTGTTACTGAAACCGGCAAACCGGAGAATGATGTGGCGGCCGAAATACTCGGCCTCGGGCTCGACGAAATTGGCCGGCAAATCGCCCGGCAATGGGGTTTCCCGTCCAGCCTAATCAACAGCATGGTCCAGGTCAAGGCCAAAGCTGTCGACGAGCCGATCGACCACGAAGAGTGGTTGGCCACCGTTTCAACTGTGTCCTCGAAGTGCGCCGAAATCATTTGCCGCGAAGAGGTGGCCGATACTGCCGAGTTATCGCGCATGATAGGCAGCTACTCTGCCATGCTGGGTCTGGAACCCGAGCAAATCCTCGCGGCGGTCGACTCTGCCTTGCAGATGGTTGAGGATGAGGCGGTCATCAGCCGACCCGTCAAAGTCGCCGGAGTCATCCGCAAAGATGCGGAAAAAGCTGCAATGGGTGGTAAGCCTGTTGACTCGGTGCAGTTGTTGCGCCGTGGCGTCGTGGATCTGCGCGAAGCGATGGGGACCGCCAACGCCAAGCAGTTGCTGACGATCGCCCTTGAAACCGTGTACCAGGGGCTCGGCTTCACCCGCACCATGGCATTCATGCGCAATACCGACCGTCATCAGTACGTCGTGCGCCTCGGCTTCGGTGAAGGTATGCCTGATATTCTCGACAAACTGTGGTTCCCTGATGCGTATCAGCCCGACGTTTTTCACGCCGCGCTGGCCAACGACAAGATGATCTTCGTCGAGAATGCCCACGCGCCTGCCTTTGTCAGTAAACTGCCGCGCTGGTGGAAGTCGACTTTATCCGATGCGCGCAGCTTTATGGTGCTCCCGCTGACCATCAATCGCAATCCGATGGGATTCATCTACGGAGATTGGAGCAACAGCTTGCCGCCGGCCAAGATCGATGCGGCGGAAATCTTGCCCTTGAATGAATTGCACACCCTTTTGGTCGACGTGATAGAGCTGCGGCGCAGCCGCGATCATGTCACATCCAAAGACATCCTTTAACAGGAAGCGTATTCTCGCCGCATGTGCTGCAGCGTCGTCCGGTCGAAATCCTGCGCAAGGCGGTCGCATATTTTTCTTGCTGCAACGATATACTCCATTAAATTGACTATTTAGGCAGCGGGCGGGAGTGGCAATGTTTTTCCGATTTGGGCGTCCGCAACAAAAGATGCCGGCAGCTTAGTCTCAATCTGATTTCGAGGTCGGCGGAACGGGGCCGGCTCGATAAGGCAAGCAAATCCGTCGACCGCGCTTTCGAGCTGCATTTTCGCTGGCTGTTGAATCGCAATGACAGCCCGTGGTATCCGAGCGGAAGCGCGCGTCTGTTTTGTCAAGTCGCCGAAGGCGACTGGGCCGATGTGCTGCAGCAAGTCGCGTCCGCCCTGGCGATTGGATTTGGACTGACGCAGCGCCCGTTTACATCCCTTTGAAACGCCAGGCATAGGCCCTGCTCACTTTGAGTTTTTCTTCGCGATTGCGTAGCTCAATGGTCACGCTGCCGGTCTCGTCGCGGCGTGCACATTCGATGGCGCTGGCGCGGACAATGGTCGCGCGGTGCACTTGCCAGAATTGCTCCGGATCGAGGCCGTTCTGAATTTCCTTGAGTGTCAGGCGCACCAGAGCCTCGCCTTTTTCGGTCACAACCCGCGTGTACTTTAGGTCGGATTCGAAGTAGATGACCTCTTCAACGGAATACAGATGGATCGTGTCGCCGATGCTGGCGCTGATCCAGCGCATGCGTTCAACCTGGCGCGCCTGCGCGAGCCGCCTGTCAAGTTCGCCTACCACGCGCATCCAATCCGGAGTGGACGCGCCTTTGTCCAGACGCTCGCGCACACGCGCGAGCGATTGCTCGAGGCGTGCCATGGTCAAGGGTTTCAACAGGTAGTCCAACGCGCCCAGATCGAACGCCTTCACTGCGTGGACATCATAGGCAGTGGTGAACACAATGTGGCACTTGCCGGCACTGGCCTGAGCAACATCGAGTCCGGTCAGGCCGGGCATGCGGATGTCGAGGAACGCGACGTCCGGACGAAGCTTCATGATGGCCTCCAGCGCTTCGGTGCCGTCTTCGCATTCCGCGAGGATTGTCAGTTCCGGCCATGCCTCCGCCAGCATGGCGCGCAGTTCTCCCATCGCCAGGTCTTCGTCTTCGGCAAGTATCGCGGTCGGCATATTGGCTCCCTATTCTTCGGGGACGGTTATGGCCGCAACCACACCGCCCTCAACGCGCGCTTTCAGACTCAGGCTTGCGCGCTCACCATATAGTTGGGCCAGGCGCTCACGAATGTTTGCCAGGCCAATGCCGCTTCCCGCGGAGGCGTTGGAAAAACCCATGCCGTCGTCAACCACGGTCAACTCGATTTGCGCCCCCTCACCCTCGCTTGCCTCAATGCGCCGGGCAGACACGTCGATGCGCGCCGGCCCCGGTTTGAGCTCGATACCGTGCTTTACCGCATTCTCTACCAGCGAAATAAGCATCAGCGGCGGTACCGAACAGGCACGCAGTTCGGGTTCGCACGCAACACTGTATTGGAGTCGCGGCAGGCGCAAATGCATCACGCCCAGATAGGCTCCAGCCGCATCGAGTTGGGAACCGAGCGACACGCGCGTATGGTCCGCGTCGTTGCGCATCTGCGGGATGGTGGCGCGCAAATATTCCACGAGGTGATCGATGATGGCGATGCCGCGCTCGGGATCGCTGCGGATAGCCGAACGCACCCCGGTCAGCGTATTGAAAAGGAAATGCGGTTCGATTTGCGCTGCCAGCACAGAGAGTCGCAACTCCGCCTCGGTCCGACCTTCCTTGGCACGCTCCAATTCCCGCATCATGGCTGCGTCTTTCAGCGCAAGCCGCTGGCGGAAGTAGCGTATAAAGTCGAGCGGCCCACCGAGACCGATTACCAATGCAAACCAGATCACATGACTGATGGAACGCGAGTTTTCGTTTTTCTTGGCCGTATCGGCTGCAGCCTTTTTCTGGTCGGCATCGGCTTGCGCCATGCCCTCGGGTCTGAGCGTCACGCCGTTGCTCTCCCCCTGCTTTTCGGCGCCTGCATTGGCAGGCGTTGTCGGGCCGGCGGAAGCTGCGACCGGTTTGTCGTACTTGGTAAGGTGATCGTTCTCGCTGATTGCGGTTGCCAGCGCAATGCCGAGGATCAAGGCGATGGCAATCCCGGTTGCCTCCAGACGCTGAGGCCAGTGGCGTCGGTAAACGAAGGTCGTCAGCCAGCGACCCAGCACAATCAAGACCGCGATTTCGATCCAGTTCAGAGTCAGTTCGCCCAACCACAGGTACCACCGCGTCCTGCTCATGATGTCGAACGAAATGGCGCCCACCCCAATCAACACCACGGCCAGCAAGGCCATAGGCAGAAGGAATGACAGAATCTTGTAGCGATACCAGGTTGGGCTGAAGACCGGGTAATTCAACGATTGTGCGCCCCAGCCGCCCAGTTTGCGGATCAAGACCAGCGGTAGCGGTTCATCAGGGAGTGGCGGTGCTTTATAGCGTTGATTCATGGCGGGCCCATTCATATTTCGCCCTATGATAATCAATCGGCTGATTGTGTTGGAGAAATGCGACGAATAGGCCGTGAAATGGTACGGGCGGCAATCCGCTGGTATGAATGGGCGGAGGAAATGCACACCCTTTTCGCGCGCCGCAAACAGGGCGCGCTGATTTCTAAAAGGGGGTCAGAGTCAATAAAATAAGCTAAAATGCGACTGATTCCATAGCCGACCCCATACTTCCCATGGCCAGACAGCCTCGCCTCGTTATTCCAGCGCAAGCACACTTGATCGCCCAATCGGCGGTCGACAAGCAGATCGTTTTCCGTGATGCGGACGATCACCGTTGTTTTTTGAATTGGCTGCGCGACGCGGCAAAACTTTATAAAGTGGCAATTCATGCCTATGTCTTGATGCCTGATCACGTGCAAGTGCTCGCAACGCCGGTCGATCCGGAGGGCCTGGCGCGCATGATGCAATGGGTTGGTCGGCACTATGTCCCCTATTTCAACAAGAAATATCAACGTGCCGGGACACTGTGGCAGGGTCGTTTCAAGGCCAGCGTAGTGGATGCGGCATGCGTCTTGCTCTGCAGTCGATACATTGAAATCGCTCCGGTGCGGGCACTACTGGCAAACAATGCATCCGAATTCCCATGGTCTAGTCATTTGCACCATATTGGTCTCAATCTGGACCCGCTCATTGTGGAGCATGCCGCATATTGGGCGTTGGGAAATACCCCGTTCGAACGCGACGCCGCGTTCAAGGGACTGACAGAGCAGGGGCTGACGAACGCAGAAATGCAGATGATCGACAACGGCTTGGCCAAAGGCCACGTGATCGGCTCGGAGGCGTTCAAGACGGAGTTGGAAAAGCTTACCAGCCGCAAAGTGCGACCTGGCAAGCGAGGCCGCCCGAGCAAGCCAGTCGCCGTCGAGGGAGATAGTGGCAAAGGAGCGCCCGGTCAATAACTGGCGGGAGGTCGATTACGCCCTTATTTACTCTGTCCCCATTTAATTTGCGTTAGCGAATTCCAGATTTTTTAAATTACTCCGACCCCTTTTATTCTTGTTGTGTATTCTGGTGCGCTGCACTATTCTTCAACTTCGTCTTTAAAAAGCTGTGGAGATACGCTATGCGCGCGCAAGGTATGTACGACCCAAGTAACGAACACGATGCCTGTGGCGTTGGTTTTGTTGCTCATATCAAAGGCAAGAAAAGCCATTCGATCGTCGAGCAGGGTCTGCTGATACTAAAGAACCTCGATCATCGCGGTGCCGTCGGCGCCGATAAGCTGATGGGCGATGGCGCCGGCGTACTGATCCAGATTCCAGACCAGTACTATCGCGAGGAAATGCAAAAGCAGGGCATCGAATTGCCGCCACCCGGCGAATATGGCGTCGGCATGGTGTTCCTGCCCAAGGAGCACGCATCACGCATCGCTTGCGAGCAGGAAATCGAGCGCGCAGTATTGGCTGAAGGCCAGGTATTGCTCGGCTGGCGCGATGTGCCGGTCGACATCGACATGCCCATGTCACCCACCGTGCGCGACAAGGAACCGGTAATCCGCCAGGTATTCATCGGTCGCGGCCAGGACATCATGGTCACCGATGCGCTCGAACGCAAACTCTACGTCATCCGCAAATCATCTGGCCACGCGATTCAGGCGCTTGACCTCCTGCACGGCAAGGAATTCTTCGTGCCGTCCATGTCGGCACGCACAGTAGTCTACAAGGGCCTGCTGCTGGCGGACCAGGTCGGCGTCTATTACAAAGACTTGCAGGATCCGCGCTGCATTTCTGCGCTGGCGCTCGTGCATCAACGCTTCTCCACCAATACCTTCCCCGAATGGCCGCTGGCCCACCCGTATCGCCTGATCGCACATAACGGCGAAATCAACACGGTCAAGGGCAATTTCAACTGGATGCGCGCGCGCGAAGGCGTGATGAAGTCAGCCGTTCTGGGCGACGACCTGAAAAAACTGTTTCCGCTGATTTATGAAGGCCAGTCCGACACCGCATGCTTCGACAACGTGCTCGAACTGTTGCTGATGGCAGGCTACCCGCTGGCGCAAGCCATGATGATGATGATCCCGGAAGCCTGGGAAAACCATGCGCTGATGGATGACAATCGCCGCGCCTTCTACGAATACCATGCTGCCATGATGGAACCGTGGGATGGCCCGGCCGCAATGGCCTTCACCGATGGGCGCCACATCGGCGGCACGCTAGATCGCAACGGCTTGCGTCCGGCGCGCTATATTGTGACGGACGATGACCTGGTTGTGATGGCTTCCGAGTCGGGTGTCTTGCCGATTCCCGAATCGAAGATCATCAAGAAATGGCGCCTGCAGCCGGGCAAGATGTTCCTGATCGATCTCGATGCCGGCCGCATCATCGACGACAAGGAATTGAAGGACACCTATGCCAATGCCAAGCCTTACAAGCAATGGATCGCCTCGGTACGCATCAAGCTCGGCGGCCTGAAGCAGGAATTGCCTGAGGCGCCGCTTGCCACTTCGCTGCTGGACCGTCAGCAATTGTTTGGTTACACCCAGGAAGACGTGAAATTCCTGCTCACGCCAATGGCGACGGCAGGTGAAGAAGCCATCGGCTCGATGGGCAACGATTCGCCGTTGGCGGTGATGTCGAACAAGAACAAGACGCTGTACAACTACTTCAAACAATTGTTTGCCCAGGTGACCAATCCGCCGATCGATCCGATCCGCGAAGCCATGGTCATGTCGCTCGTGTCGTTCATCGGCCCCAAGCCGAACATGCTCGACACTAACAACATCAATCCGCCGATGCGGCTGGAAGTATCGCAACCGATTCTCGATTTCGCCGACATCGCCAAGCTGCGCAACATCAGCGCGCATACCAGCGGCAAGTTCAAGTCATACGAATTGAACATCTGCTATCCGGTGTCGTGGGGCAAGGAGGGGATTGAAGCGTGGCTTGCATCCTTGTGCGCCAAGGCAGTCGACGCGGTCAAGTCAGGACACAACATCCTGATCGTGTCTGACCGCAAGGTCGATGCCGACCAGGTAGCCATCCCGGCGCTGCTGGCAACGTCGGCGGTCCACCTGCATCTGGTGAGCAAGGGCCTGCGCACGTCGACTGGACTGGTTGTTGAAACCGGTTCTGCGCGCGAAACGCATCACTTCGCACTGCTGGCCGGTTACGGCGCGGAAGCCATCCACCCCTACCTGGCCATGGAAACCCTGGCCGACATGGCGCCAAGCCTGGAAGAAGGTCTCACCGCCGAAAAAGCCATTTACAACTTCCAGAAGGCAATCGGCAAGGGCTTGCTGAAGGTCATGTCCAAGATGGGCATTTCCACCTATATGTCGTATTGCGGCGCGCAAATCTTTGAAGCGATCGGCTTGAACAGTGCCTTAGTCAGCAAATACTTCAAGGGCACCGCGTCCAATGTCGAAGGTATTGGCGTCTTTGAAGTCGCCGAAGAAGCGCTGCGTCTGCACAAGCTGGCTTTCGGCAGCGACCCTGTGCTGGCCAACGCGCTCGACGCAGGCGGCGAATACGCTTACCGCGTGCGCGGCGAAGACCACATGTGGACGCCCGACGCCATCGCCAAGCTGCAGCACTCGACCCGCGCCAACAACTTCAATACGTACAAGGAATACGCGCAGATCATCAACGATCAATCCAAGCGCCACATGACTTTGCGCGGCCTGTTCGAGTTCAAGTTCGACCCGAGCAAGGTGATTCCTCTCGACGAAGTCGAACCGGCCAAGGAAATCGTCAAGCGCTTCGCCACCGGCGCCATGTCGCTCGGTTCCATTTCGACCGAAGCGCACACGACGCTGGCAATTGCCATGAACCGCATCGGCGGAAAGTCCAACACCGGTGAGGGCGGGGAAGACGAGAACCGCTATCGTCAGGAATTG
The DNA here is from genome assembly GCA_036561005.1 of Burkholderiaceae bacterium. GTDB lineage: Bacteria > Pseudomonadota > Gammaproteobacteria > Burkholderiales > Burkholderiaceae_D > PKWO01. The sequence goes on from DATBQE010000242.1 coordinate 8,076, forward strand.
AAGGGCATCCCGATCAAGCAGGGTGACACGCTCGCCTCGATCATCGGCAAGGAACAAGTCGAAGTCGACATTCCATTGTTGCCGGGCGATTCGCTGCGTTCGAAAATCAAGCAGGTTGCCTCGGGCCGCTTTGGCGTGACGACTGAATACCTGACTTCGGCAGATCAGATCCAGATCAAGATGGCGCAGGGTGCAAAGCCGGGCGAAGGTGGCCAGCTGCCCGGCCATAAAGTGTCGGAATACATCGCGCGGCTGCGCTTCTCCGTACCCGGCGTCGGCCTGATTTCGCCGCCACCGCATCATGACATCTATTCCATCGAAGATCTGGCGCAGCTGATCCATGATTTGAAGAACGCCAATCCGAAAGCATCGATCTCCGTCAAGCTGGTTTCCGAAGTGGGAGTCGGCACGGTTGCCGCAGGTGTGGCCAAGGCAAAGTCGGATCACGTGGTGATCGCCGGTCATGACGGCGGCACGGGCGCATCGCCGCTGTCATCGGTCAAGCACACCGGCACGCCATGGGAACTCGGCCTGTCGGAAACCCAGCAAACGCTGGTATTGAACCGCTTGCGCAGCCGCATCCGCGTGCAGGCAGACGGCCAGATCAAGACCGGGCGCGACGTGATCATTGCCGCCTTGCTGGGCGCAGATGAAGTCGGTTTCGCCACGGCACCGCTGGTGGTGGAAGGTTGCATCATGATGCGCAAATGTCATTTGAACACGTGCCCTGTCGGTGTTGCGACGCAGGACCCTGTGCTGCGCGCCAAGTTTGCCGGCAAGCCTGAGCACGTCGTCAACTTCTTCTTCTTCGTCGCCGAAGAAGCGCGCCAGATCATGGCTCAGCTCGGTATTCGTACCTACAATGAATTGATCGGTCGCACCGATCTGCTCGACAAGTCCAAGGCAATTTCGCACTGGAAAGCCAAGGGGCTCGACTTCAGCAAGATCTTCCATCAGCCGGACATGCCTGCTGAAGAGCCGCGTTACCAGATCGAGTTGCAGGATCATGGCTTGGAAAAGGCACTCGATCATCGCTTGATCGCCCAAGCGCAATGGGCACTCGACAAGGGCGAAAAGGTCTCCTTCATCTCCCCAGTGCGCAACGTCAACCGTACCGTCGGCACGATGCTGTCAGGCGAAGTGGCCAAGAAATTCGGCCATGCAGGCTTGCCGGACGATACGATCCATATCCAGTTGCAAGGCACGGCTGGACAATCTGTCGGCGCCTTCCTGGCACGCGGTATCACGCTTGACCTGGTCGGCGAAGGCAACGACTACGTCGGCAAGGGCTTGTCGGGCGGACGCATCATCGTGCGCCCGAACACCGAATTTCGCGGTTGGGCAGTCGACAACATCATCGTCGGCAACACGGTTCTGTACGGCGCGATCTGCGGCGAAGCGTTCATCAACGGCGTCGCAGGCGAACGCTTTGCAGTGCGTAACTCCGGTGCGACGGCCATCATAGAAGGTACCGGCGACCACGGCTGCGAATACATGACCGGCGGCACGGTAGTCGTGCTCGGCGAAACCGGCCGCAACTTTGCGGCAGGCATGTCGGGCGGCGTCGCCTATGTCTATGACCCTGACGGCGAATTTGCCAAAAAATGCAACCTCTCCATGGTGACACTGGAGCCGGTGCTGAGTTCGACCGATCAGGAAGCAAAGGGCGAACGCGCACTCTGGCACAAGCTGGGCGCGGACGGTGAGCAGCAATGCGACGAGGCCATCCTCAAGGGCTTGATCGAGCGTCATTTCAAATACACCGGCAGCACCCGCGCGCGCAATCTGCTCGACGCCTGGGCAGTCGGCCGCTCAAAATTCGTGAAGGTATTCCCCAACGAATACAAGCGCGCACTGGCCGAGATGGCGACGGCAAAAGCCGAGGCAGCCAAGCCGATCAAGGAAAAGAAAGCAGCGTAATCCGATTTGAAGATTGAATGACGGTAAAGCGCCTTTGAGAATCGTAGCGAGCGGGCCAAGGTCGAGCCGAGAAGCGCAGCCGTACTGATGTACGGCGAGCATCGCAGGCTCGAGATTGGCCCGCGCAGTAGATTATCAAAGGCGCAACTAGAGAGGGATTTTATGGGTAAGATTACTGGATTCATGGAGTACCAGCGCCTCAAAGAGGCCAGCGAAGCACCGCAGACGCGCAAGAAGCACTATAAGGAATTCGTCATGCACCTTAGCGACGCCGACGCCAAGGTGCAAGGGGCGCGTTGCATGGATTGCGGCATTCCTTTCTGTAATAGCGGATGCCCGGTCAACAACATTATTCCCGACTGGAACGACATGGTCTATCGCGGTGCTTATCGCGAAGCGCTGGAAACCCTGCATTCAACCAATAACTTTCCCGAATTCACAGGACGGGTTTGTCCCGCCCCATGTGAAACGGCCTGCACACTCGGTATCAACAACGATCCGGTCGGCATCAAGTCGATCGAGCACTTTATCATCGACAAAGGCTGGGAAAACGGTTGGGTCGTGCCGCAACCGGCCGAGAAAAAAACCGGCAAGAAAGTTGCAGTGGTGGGTGCCGGCCCGGCCGGATTGGCGGCTGCGCAACAACTCGCGCGCGCCGGTCACGACGTGACGGTGTTCGAAAAGAATGATCGCATCGGCGGCCTGCTGCGCTATGGCATCCCCGATTTCAAAATGGAAAAAACGCATATCGATCGACGCGTCAAGCAAATGGAGGCCGAAGGCGTGCAATTCCGTACTGGCGTCCTGGTGGGCAAGGATTTCCCTGCCAACGTCACGAACTGGTCGAAGAAGACGGTCTCGCCGGAAGAGCTGGACAAGGAATTTGACGCGGTCGTGCTCACCGGCGGTGCCGAGCAACCGCGCGACCTGCCGGTGCCTGGGCGCGATTTGAAGGGCGTGCATTTCGCTATGGATTTCCTGCCATTGCAAAACAAGGTGGTGGCCGGCGACAAGGTCAAGGACCAGATCAGTGCCGCAGGCAAGCATGTCGTCGTCATCGGCGGTGGCGACACCGGGTCCGATTGCGTCGGTACCTCAAACCGCCATGGTGCCGCAACAGTCACGCAATTCGAATTGCTGCCTCAGCCGCCCGAGCAGGAAAACAAGCCGATGGTCTGGCCATATTGGCCGACCAAGCTACGTACCTCGTCGTCGCACGAAGAAGGCTGCGAACGCGACTGGGCCGTAGCTACCAAGCGCCTGGAAGGCAAGGGCGGCAAGGTTGAGAAGCTGATTGCGGCGCGCGTTGAATGGAAAGACGGCAAGATGCAGGAAGTTCCAGATTCGGAATTCGAAATGAAAGCCGACCTGGTGTTGCTGGCGATGGGCTTCGTTTCTCCCGTGGCGCAAGTGTTGCAGGCGTTCGGCGTCGAACAGGATGCACGCGGCAATGCCAAGGCCGGTACGGAAGGCGAGGGCTGCTACAAAACGTCGGCACCCAAGATATTTGCCGCCGGCGACATGCGGCGCGGGCAATCGCTTGTCGTGTGGGCCATTCGCGAAGGCCGGCAATGTGCTCGCGCGGTCGACGAATTCCTGATGGGTAGTTCGGTTTTGCCGAGGTAATACAAAGCACTCCCCAGGAGTCTGCGCGGCAGAAACGAGTCGGCTGCAATGGATGGAGAAAAGTCCCACTTCGCCCCCGTTTTTCCGGCTGTAGCTACGGCTACAGTCCTCAAAAGCGAGGCCAAATTGGGTTCTTTTCCCACCCATTTCGCTTCGACTCGTTCTGCCGCGCAGACTCCTAGGCTGGGACGAGTCCTATCCTACGGTTCTTGTGCCTTTGGCAGAAGTAATCAAATATCCTTGCGGTAACCAACGCTTTATCGAGGCCCGGCCGAATTGCGCAATATGCAATATCCGACTGGGCCTGTCGTATTTTTGCTCCCGCCACCCGTTATTTACCGATTTTTTCCGTTATCCACCCCGGATTTACACGCGGCGCCCTGAAGGAATGTCAGAACTGCACTACAATCTCGCCATTGTCATCTTCCGCCGTTCTCGTGTCCAACCTAGTCGAAATACGCAACCTGAAGTTTTCTTACGGGGATAGACCCATCCTCGCCGACCTCCAGATGGAATTCCCGCGGGGCAAAGTGATTGCCGTCATGGGCGGTTCCGGGTCGGGCAAGACGACCATCCTGCGCCTGATAGGCGGGTTGCTGGCTGCCCAATCGGGACAGGTGAGCATTGATGGGCAAGTGGTTGATACGGATGACGTTGGCGCACTCTACAAATTGCGCCGTCGCATGGGCATGCTGTTCCAGCATGGCGCCTTGTTTACCGATCTGAGCGTGTTTGACAACGTCGCGTTTCCGCTGCGCGAACATACTGATTTGCCGGAAAGCCTGATTCGCGATCTCGTCCTGATGAAGCTGCAGGCAGTCGGCCTGCGTAACGCGGCGCAATTGAAGCCGGCGGAAGTGTCAGGCGGCATGGCGCGCAGGGTGGCGTTGGCGCGTGCGATCGCCCTGGACCCGCAGTTGATCATGTACGACGAGCCGTTTGCCGGGCTCGACCCGATATCGATGGGCGTGACCGCCAATCTGATTCGTAATTTGAACGATGCGCTCGGTTCGACGTCAATTCTGGTCTCGCACGACGTGGAGGAATCTTTCCTGATCGCCGATTATGTTTATTTCCTGTCGCAGGGCAAGATCGTGGCACATGGCACACCGCAGGAAATGAGGGCCTCGGCCGATCCCTACGTCAAACAATTCGTCAACGCGGAAATGGATGGGCCGGTGCCCTTTCATTATCCCGGCAAGTCTTTGGCCGATGATCTCGGCGTGCAGGTGGCCAATTGATTGGCGGCCTGTTGACCAATGCCCTCGGCGGCCTGGGCGGCGGACTGCGCGTCTGGCTGCACAACGTCGGTTATGCAACGCGCATGTTCCTTTCCATGATGCGCGCTTCGCTTGGTTTGGTGCGCCGGCCACGCCTTGTCACCGACCAGATTCATTTCATCGGCAATTACTCGTTGATCATTATTGCGGTATCGGGATTGTTCGTCGGTTTCGTGCTTGGTTTGCAGGGGTATTACACGCTGAACAAATACGGCTCCGAGCAAGCGCTCGGCTTGCTCGTGGCCCTGTCGCTGACCCGTGAACTGGGGCCGGTCGTCACGGCCTTGCTGTTCGCCGGTCGCGCGGGTACCTCGCTGACCGCGGAAATCGGGCTGATGAAAGCCGGCGAGCAATTGGCGGCCATGGAAATGATGGCAGTCAACCCCTTGCAGCGCGTGATCGGTCCGCGCTTCTGGGCCGGCGTGATCTCGATGCCCATCCTGGCCGCGATTTTCAGCGCGGTCGGCATCATGGGTGGCTACATCGTCGGCGTGAAATTGATCGGCGTCGACGAAGGGGCTTTCTGGTCGCAGATGCAGGGCGGCGTCGATGTGTTCCAGGACGTGCTCAACGGCGTGATCAAGAGCGTGGTATTCGGATTTGCCGTCACATTCATCGCCTTGTACCAAGGCTATGAGAGCGACCCGACGCCGGAAGGCGTGGCTCGTGCGACTACGCGCACTGTGGTGATTGCTTCATTGACGGTGCTATGGCTGGATTTCCTGCTGACGGCGCTGATGTTTAATTGATTGAACTGCTGCAATTTGTACAAATTGCATCCTTGTCGGACTGCAGCAGGAATTGACCTCATATTGAGGAGTGGACTATGCAAAGAAAATCATTGGACGTATGGGTTGGGCTGTTTGTCGTTTTGGGTGCGGCTGCGCTCATGTTTCTGGCGATGAAAGCCGGTAACCTCAGCTCATTCTCGTTCGCGCCGACCTACCGCGTGATCAGCAAATTCGACAATATCGGCGGCCTGAAGCCGCAAGCACCGGTCAAAAGTGCCGGTGTAGTGGTCGGTCGGGTGGCCGAGATTGGCTTCGACGACAAGACATTCCAGGCATCCGTGGTGCTGAATCTCGATAGCGGCTACCAGTTTCCCAAGGACTCGTCACTCAAGATACTGACGTCGGGCTTGCTGGGTGAGCAATATATCGGCATTTCGCCCGGCGGAGATACGAAAAACCTGGCGAATGGCGACAAGATTACCTCGACCCAGTCGGCGGTGGTGCTGGAGGATTTGATCAGTCAATTTCTCTACAGTAAGGCTGCGGAAGGCAAGGATAATAGCAAGCAAGATGCCAAATAAGCATCATTTTGTCGGGTGAATGGAGCGAGCAGGAACTGATTGCCTGAAAAAGCGTCTACATTTCTCACCTTCATTCGCGCTTGAGCTAACGGTGTCATCCAAATCGGGCCCGGAACAGTTAACGACGTACGAACTTAAGATCGAACATGTCCGGGATGATGTTCCCGGATAATTTACCTAGATGCGAATTGGAATATTGGAAAATATATGAAACTCTTCAAAAGAATACTATTGCTGGCATTGTCTTTGGGCGCGATCGGATTCATGAATGCGGCCGTCGCCGACGAAGCGCCCGACGCATTGGTCAAGCGCATCAGCCAGGACGTACTCGACACGGCCAAGGCCGACAAGGACATCCAGGGCGGCAATCAAAAGAAAATTCTCGACCTTGTCGATGCGAAGATCCTGCCTTACGTGGATTTTCAGCGCATGACGTCGTTGGCCGCCGGTCGATTCTGGCGCGATGCAACGCCTGAGCAGCAAAAGCAACTGACCGAGCAATTCCGCTCCTTGCTGGTATTTACATATTCGGGCGCAATCTCCTCGATCCGTGACCAGAAATTGCAGTTTGCACCATTGCGTGCCGACGCAGATGCGACCGATGGTGTCGAAGTGCGTTCGCAAGTCGTGCAGCCGCGCGGCGAGCCGATCCAGTTGAACTATCGCATGGAAAAACTCCCCACGGGCTGGAAAATCTATGACGTCAACGTGCTTGGTGCCTGGCTGGTCGAAACCTACAAAGGCAACTTCGCCACGGAAATCGGCAAGGGCGGCATTGACGGCTTGATCAAGGCACTGACAGACAAAAACAAGAAGTTGAGCGACAACATGGCAAAAGGCTCGAAGGCCTGATGTTTACGCCGACGCTGACACTCACTATGGATAACGCCAAGCAGGCCTTGCAGGCCGGCTTGGCGGCTATTGCAGGGGGTCAGACTGAAATTGACCTTGCAGGATTGACGCAAGTCGATTCCGGCGGCGTGGCGGTTTTGCTGGCGTGGCAGCGTGCCGCCATGGAGCGCAAGCAGGCCCTGGTTTTTCATAACCCGCCGCAGAATCTGCGCAGCATAGCCAGGCTTTACGGCGTCGGCGATTTCCTTTACCCCGAACAAGCCGCCTGATACCTGATACTCGCGATTTGTCATCGCTACCCGGCCTCGGTCGGTCATCTGCCTGAAAATCCCCTATAATCATTGGCTTTCGCGCCACCAGAACCATTAAACAGCCGCTCGGTACGGACCGAATGCCGGTTCCCAGTCCCAAGCCCGGCGCGGCAATTTTGCATAAAGTGTGTCCCTGGCCACCATGGCTGCTATTCAGATAACCAATGTAGAAAAGCGCTACAAGAGCTTGCGCGCGCTTGACGGCGTCTCGCTAACGATAGAACAAGGCGAATTCTTTGGCTTGCTCGGCCCCAATGGCGCAGGCAAGACCACGCTGATTTCCATCATTGCCGGCTTGAACCGCGCCGATGCCGGTTCTGTCACTGTGCACGGCTATGATGTCGTCAATCAATACCGCGAAGCGCGCACCCGTCTGGGCGTAGTACCGCAGGAGTTGGTGTTCGATCCTTTCTTTACCGTGCGCGAAACGCTACGCATGCAATCTGGCTATTTCGGCGTCAAGAACAACGACGTATGGATCGACGAGATCATGCATAACCTCGATCTGACCAACAAGGCCGATGCCAACATGCGTTCGCTGTCGGGCGGCATGAAACGGCGCGTGCTGGTGGCGCAGGCTTTGGTGCACAAACCGCCCGTGATTGTGCTCGATGAACCGACTGCGGGCGTTGACGTCGAGCTGCGCCAGACTCTGTGGAAGTTTGTTGCGCGCCTCAATCGCGAAGGCCACACCGTCGTATTGACCACCCACTACCTGGAAGAGGCACAGGCCTTGTGCAACCGTATCGCCATGCTCAAGGGCGGCAAGGTCGTGGCACTCGATTCAACCTCGGCGCTGATCAAACGCATCTCCGGATCGCAACTTGTGGTGGAACTGGCTGATGGCACTCTGCCGGATAACTTGAAGCCGCTGGTTTCCCATCCCGACGAACTGGCGTCAGGCAACAAGTTCACACTGCGCGTCAACGAATATGAGGAAGTCGAAGCCATCTTGCGTGCCATCCGCGAAAAAGGCGCGCGCATCGTCGACATGCAATTGAACCAGGCTGATCTGGAAGACGTGTTTATACAGATCATGGAAGGGGAAAAGTAATGGTCGGCTTCCAAACCCTGTTGTATAAGGAAGTGTTGCGTTTCTGGAAAGTGTCGGCCCAGACTATTACGGCACCGATCCTGACCGCGATGCTGTACCTGGTCATCTTCGGTCATGCGCTGGAAGACCATGTGCAAGTCTATGCCGGCGTGAGTTACACCGCCTTTTTGGTGCCAGGTCTGGTCATGATGAGCGTACTGCAGAACGCCTTTGCCAATTCCTCGTCTTCGCTGATCCAGTCAAAAATCACCGGCAACCTGGTTTTCATCCTGTTGCCGCCGCTGTCGCATTGGGAAATGTTCGGCGCCTATGTGCTGGCGGCTGTCGTGCGCGGGGTGGCAGTCGGCACCGGCGTGTTCGTGATCACGGCCTGGTTTGCCAAGTTGACGTTCGTCGCGCCCTGGTGGATATTTCTGTTCGCCTTTGCCGGGGCCGCCATTCTCGGCACCCTTGGCCTGATCGTCGGCATTTGGGCGGAAAAATTCGACCAGTTGGCGACCTCGCAGAATTTCATCATCATGCCTGCCACCTTCCTGTCGGGCGTGTTTTATTCGATTCATTCGTTGCCGCCAGTCTGGCAAGCGATTTCGCACTTCAACCCATTCTTTTACATCATCGATGGCTTCCGCTTTGGCTTCTTCGGTCAGTCGGACATCGATCCGCTCTATAGTTTCGCCGTTGTCGCCGCCTTTTTTGTGGTGTTGATGACATTGGCGCTGCAGATGCTGAAAAGCGGCTATAAACTACGACATTGACGCCGTGAATTTCCGCGAGTGCATGCAATGGATTGGAACCCCTCTCCCGCCCGCGGGAGAGGGGTGTTAGTAGCGTTACCGCTTCCCCTCAGCAATCCTTGCAGCTTGGTTGAGTCGTGATCCATAAATTGATCGAAAATAGGTCGGAAATAAGAGGTTGAACCGTGTACCCCACACCAGAATCCGTAAAACAATACATCGCCGTCGGGCTTGAATGCTCGCATCTCGAAGTCGAGGGCGACGGCCAGCACTTCAGTGCCGTGATCGTCTCGCATGCGTTTGCCGGCAAGCGACTGGTGCAGCGCCATCAACTGGTCTATGCCGCGCTGGGCGACCGTATGCGCGAAGAAATTCACGCCCTGTCGATGAAAACCCTTACCCCGGAAGAATTTCAGAAATAATGGATAAGCTACTGATTACCGGCGGCAAACGCCTTTCCGGCGAGATCGATATCTCGGGCGCCAAGAACGCGGCGCTCCCCATTTTGTGCGCAGGTTTGCTGACCGCCGACACGCTGCAGTTGTCGAACGTGCCCAATCTGCACGACGTCACGACCATCTTGAAGCTGCTGCGCCAGATGGGCCTGCAGGCCGAGCTGGACGGCGCGCGCGTCGCCTTGAACGGCAAGGGTGTCGACCATTTCGAGGCGCCCTACGATCTGGTCAAGACCATGCGCGCCTCCATTCTCGTGCTGGGCCCGCTGGTGGCGCGCTTCGGCGAAGCCAAGGTATCGCTGCCCGGCGGCTGCGGTATCGGCTCGCGTCCGGTCGACCAGCACATCAAGGGCTTGCAGGCGATGGGTGCGGAAATATCGATTGAAGCCGGCTACATCCATGCCAAGGCCAAGAAACTCAAGGGTACGCGCATCGTAACCGACATGATCACCGTCACCGGTACGGAAAACCTGCTGATGGCTGCGACCCTGGCCGAAGGCGAGACCGTGCTGGAAAATGCCGCACGCGAACCCGAAGTGACCGATCTTGCCAACCTGCTGGTAAAGATGGGCGCGAAAATCGAAGGCATCGGCACCGACCGTCTGGTGGTGCATGGCGTCCCGGCACTGCATGGCGCCACGCACAGCGTGATTGCCGACCGTATCGAAACCGGCACCTTCCTGTGCGCTGTGGCGGCCACCGGTGGCGACGTCACGTTGCGCCATGCACGCGGCGACCTGCTTGATGCGGCGCTCGACAAGTTGCGCGAATCAGGTGCCATCCTGACGGCGGGCGAAGACTGGATACGCGTGCAGATGTCGGCGCGGCCCAAGGCGGTCAGTTTTCGCACCACCGAATATCCGGGCTTCCCGACCGATCTGCAGGCCCAGTTCATGGCCCTGAATTGTCTGGCCGACGGCAGCAGCCGCGTGACCGAAACCATTTTTGAAAATCGCTTCATGCACGTGCAGGAGTTGAACCGGCTCGGCGCAAATATTGATATCGACGGACACACCGCAATGGTGCAGGGCGTGGAGAAGCTCATCGGCGCGCCTGTAATGGCAACGGACTTGCGCGCGTCGGCTTCGCTCGTGATCGCGGGGTTGGCGGCGCAGGGCGAAACTGTAATTGACCGTATCTATCACCTTGACCGCGGCTATGATCGCATCGAAGCGAAACTGTCCGGTGTCGGCGCCAATATCGAGCGCATCAAATCATGATCGACAATAACCAGCAAAGCAGGCAATTGACCCTGGCTCTGTCCAAGGGTCGCATTTTCGAAGAAACCGTGCCGCTGCTCAAGGCGGCCGGCATCATCGTTAGCGAAGATCCGGAAACCTCGCGCAAGCTGATCCTCGGCACCAACGACCCGCTGGTACGCGTGATCATTATCCGCGCCACCGACGTGCCGACCTATGTGCAATACGGCGCGGCCGATTTCGGCGTGGCCGGCAAGGATGTCTTGCTTGAGCACGGTGGCGAGGGCTTGTATCAGCCGATCGACTTGAACATTGCCAAATGCCGCATGTCGGTTGCGGTGCCGGCCGGCTTCGATTACGAGAACGCCGTGCGCCAGGGCGCGCGCCTGCGCGTCGCCACCAAATATGTGCAGACCGCGCGCGAGCACTTTGCTGCCAAGGGTGTGCACGTCGATTTGATCAAGCTGTATGGCTCGATGGAACTGGGCCCGTTGGTCGGCTTGTCCGATGCCATCGTGGATCTGGTCAGCACCGGCAGCACGTTGCGCGCCAATAACCTGGTTGAAGTAGAACACATCATGGATATTTCCTCGCGCCTGGTGGTCAACCAGGCCGCCTTGAAATTAAAGCGCGAACGGCTGCAGCCGATACTCGAAGCATTCGAGCGCGCCTCACAGTCATCCCCGCAAAAGGCTTGAGGTCCAGGCCATGACAGTATCGATACGCAAACTCGATTCGGCCAGCCCGGAATTCCGAACCGAATTGTCGGCTTTGCTGGCATTCGAAGCCGACACCGACGCAGCGATAGAGCAGGCCGTAGCCGGCATCCTGGCCGACGTGAAAACGCGCGGAGATGCCGCCGTACTTGAATACACGCAACGCTTCGACCGTTTGCAATTCGACTCGGTTGCGGCGTTGGAAATCGGTCAAGCGGAAATGCAAGCGGCTCTGCAAGGCCTGCCGCCCGCGCGTCGCGCCGCACTTGAAGCGGCCGCCCAGCGCGTGCGCAGCTACCATGAGCGGCAAAAGCAGGAATGCGGCTCGAACGGTTTTAGCTACACGGAAGCCGACGGTACCGTGCTCGGGCAAAAGGTCACACCGCTCGACCGTGTCGGCATCTACGTGCCGGGCGGCAAGGCCGCCTATCCATCGTCAGTGTTGATGAACGCCATCCCCGCCAAGGTCGCCGGCGTGGCCGAAGTCATCATGGTGGTGCCGACGCCTGGCGGCGTGAAAAATGAACTGGTGCTCGCCGCTGCCGCGATTGCCGGCGTCGACCGCGTATTCACCATCGGGGGCGCGCAGGCGGTGGCAGCCCTGGCCTACGGCACCGCTACCGTACCGGCAGTCGACAAGATTGTCGGCCCGGGAAATGCTTACGTGGCTGCAGCCAAGCGGCGTGTGTTCGGCGTGGTCGGCATCGACATGATTGCCGGGCCATCGGAAATTCTTGTCATCTGCGACGGCAGTACCGATCCCGACTGGGTCGCCATGGATTTGTTTTCCCAGGCCGAGCACGACGAACTGGCGCAATCGATCCTGCTCTGTCCTGATGCCGACTACATCGCCAAAGTGGAAGCAAGCATCAACAGGCTGCTGGACGGCATGCCGCGCAAGGATGTCATCCGCGTGTCGCTGGCCGATCGCGGTGCGCTGGTCAAGGTGCGCGACATGGATGAAGCCTGCGAAATCGCCAATGCCATTGCGGCCGAACATCTGGAAATATCGGCAGAGAATCCGCAGCAATGGGCCGACAAGATCCGTCACGCCGGTGCCATGTTTCTCGGGCGCTATTCGTCCGAAGCGCTCGGCGATTACTGCGCCGGCCCGAACCACGTGTTGCCGACCTCGCGCACGGCACGCTTTTCCTCGCCGCTCGGTGTCTACGATTTCCAGAAGCGCTCCAGCATCATCCATGTCAGCGAAGCCGGCGCGCAAACGCTGGGCAAGGTGGCTGCTGAACTGGCTTATGGCGAAGGTTTGCAAGCCCATGCCCGCTCTGCCGAGTTGCGGCTGAAATGAGCGGACCGGCGCCGACAGTCGAATGGCGCAATCGTGTCTTCTGTGAAGACGCGCTCACCGGCATGGCGCGCCTGCCGGACGGTTCGATTGATTTGATCGTCGCCGATCCGCCCTATGGTCTGGGCAAGGATTACGGCAACGATTCCGACAAGATGCCCGACAAGCATGGTATCGAGGCGTATTTGAACTGGATGGAGCAATGGGTCGACATTGCCCTGCCCAAGCTGGTGCCCAACGGCTGCCTGTATATCTGCCTGACCTGGCGTCATGCGCCCGAAATTTTCGTCATGCTCAAACAGCGCATGATCATGCTCAATGAAATCATCTGGGACAGGCGCGTGCCTTCCATGGGCGGCAGCACGCGCAGCTATACGTCGGTGCATGACACGATAGGTTTTTTTGCCAAGCAAAAAGGTTATTATTTCGATCTTGATGCAATCCGCATCCCTTATGATGCCGAAACGAAGAAGGCGCGTTCGCGTTCGATCTTCGTTGGCGCAAAGTGGCTCGAAATCGGTTACAACCCGAAGGACTTGTGGAGTGTCTCGAGGCTGCATCGGGAACATCCGGAGCGTGAAGACCACCCGACACAAAAGCCGCTCGAAATCATCGAGCGCATGATCAAGGCGTCTTGCCCGCCGGGTGGCACGGTGCTCGACCCCTTCATGGGCAGCGGTACCA
>DATBQE010000243.1:0-18023 GCA_036561005.1 Burkholderiaceae bacterium
TTCTGGAAAGGCCTCTCATTCACATCCGTAGAAGCTTTGTCAGGCAATTTAACAATTTTGACGCCTTTTATGGCAGTGAAATCTCGCGGCCGTTTTGATACCACATGTCGTTGTGGTATGTACCAGTTCCAGGAAAGTGCAAACCACTTGACCTTGTTTGAATGCAAACGCATTCTGTGATGCAACACATGGCAAAAAAGTAGAGGCATATCTGATTTTTGCATGGAGCATGTGCCGACGCCGGGTGAGGCGCTTGACGCAACCGGCTGAATGAACGGTGCGTGGTGAAGTAATTCACCCGGCTTGACAGCGATTGATGACAACGAACGATAACGATTAAATTACCGAGGAGAAGTTGATGGGAGCACGTATCGGAAGCACAGTGGGAAGCACGTTGGGAAGCAAACTGGGAAATGCAGTTGTGTTCGGCCTGGTTGGCGGCATGTTGGCAGCTTGCGGCGGCGGCAGTTCGCAGGATTCGCTCAATGCACAACAGAAGGTCATGACCCGTAGCATCAAGGCTGCTTTGCCTGCTTGCGCGACGGCCTGGGTTTCAAGTACCGCCTATACAGGCGGGGCCAAGGTCAGTTACAGCAGCGTGAACTACACGGCCAACTGGTGGACTCAAGGCAATAACCCATCGACCAACAATGGGGGAGCGGGTTCCGGTCAGCCATGGACATCGAACGGCGCTTGCTCAAGCACGCCGACTCCGACCCCTACGCCGACTCCCACTCCCACTCCAACACCGACCCCCACTCCAACACCGACGCCAACACCGACCCCCACTCCAACGCCGACTCCAACGCCGAGTTTCGTGTTCAGCCAGTACAAGGACGTGACGGCCGACGCGAACTGGAATACCGGTGCGATGCAAACTGCAGTCACCGGCACCAGCCAAGCAGTCACTACGGCGATGCCGTCGCACAACACGACTTTGACCTGGGCCTTCGCAACCGGCGCTTGTGGTTCTGAAACATGGGCCGGCATCACGTCAGCCATGATCGCAACCAACGTCAAGACATTCGTCTCGGCCGGCAAGAAATACATTGTATCGACCGGCGGTGCTGCGGGTTCCTTCACTTGCACATCGGACGCGAGCTTCACAACCTTTATCAATACCTACAATTCGGCCAACCTGGTCGGCATCGATTTCGATATTGAAGACGGCCAAAGTCAGACCGACATCAACAACCTCGTGGCGCGCGTCAAGGCTGCCGAGTCCAAGTTCCCCAACCTGCGCTTCTCGTTCACTGTTGCGACCTTTGCGACCAGCAAGAGCGGCTCGTCGACGGCGGTGGACATGGGCGCAAGCTCGCCCAATCCGCTCGGCTCGATGGGTAACATGGTCATGTCGGCAATCAAGTCGGCAGGTTTGACGAAGTATTACATCAACCTGATGACGATGGACTACGGCAGCGCTATTACGAGCAACTGTGTGGTGAGCGGCGGCGCATGCGAGATGGGCCAATCGGCAATCCAGGCTGCAATGGATTTGCACGGCTATTACAATCTGCCGTATAGCCAGATCGAAATCACGCCGATGACGGCCGCCAACGATACCGCAGGCGAGACATTCACCATCGCCGATACGGCAGCGTTGTCGTCCTGGGCCAAAGCCAACGGCGTTGCAGGCATCCACTTCTGGTCGCTCGATCGCGATACCAGCCTGTCCTACACCAACGAGTTCGTCAAGGACCTGGGGTTGTAACGTCGGCTTGTGTGTTTGAAATTGCCGGTTGCAAAACCGGCGTCTAATGAGAATGCCACTCGGCGTAAGCCGGGTGGCATTTTTTTATGAGCACAGCCATCAATTTTGTTTGAGATGAATGACCTCGCATCAACGTTGCATTCAATAAAAGAAGCCGGCCAATGTGGCCGGCTTCTTTACGTTCGAATCAGAACCTAAAAATTCCCGTCGTTATAACTGACGCTGCCCGAAGCGCATGTCATTGCCTGCCTGTTGCCGCTGGAAGTCGATTGATTGGCTTCCCACGTGACGGCACCGGTTGATGGGTTGTACTTGATGTACTTGTATTGGATCGCCGTACTGGCTGGCAGTGTGACACTGCCGCTCCACGTTGCGTTGGCGCCGCTGCCCTGGATGGCCAGAGGAAAGGCCGAGGCCGCAGTCCAGTTGCCTAGTGCCGTCTGGTTGCCGGCAACATACAGGTTTTGCCCAAACGTGGTGTTGGCATTCGCGATGGAGAAGGTCACGGTGCATCCGCTGCCGCCTCCCCCGCTTAGCTTTTGGGCGGTGTAGATGGCCACGGCCGGCACTGTCGAGCCGCCGTTCGCAGGGATGCTGACGGTGGCATAACCGCTACTGTTGACGAGGATGCTGTCGGCTGTGCAGGTGCTGCCGGAAACAGTGCCATGTGCAACGTTGCAATAGGTTCCCGCCGGCAGGCCCGTATAGAGGGTTGCGTTCCATGGCACGCTGTCGTTGTTGAGTGCAACGAAGCCGACGTTGCCGCGCGAGAAGGCAATCTGGTTGGCTGTGCCGGTGACCCAGTTGCTGACGTTCTGCCCGTGCGTGGCACTGCGGAATTTCACCATGTTGGAAATGTCTGACCAGCGATGGATGAAGTCCCATACGACGTTGATTTGCGCGACGCCGTTGCTATAAGGGCTGGTGGTGGGACGATCGGCATTGCTGTTGGAGAAGCGATAGCCTGACTGTACATGCGCCTGGCCGTATGGCGAGGCGAGCATGAACATGTTGGCCAGGTCATAGCGCTTGGTGCCGACTGTGTCGTTGGTTTGACCTGAAATATAGTTGCTGCCGTTGAGCGATTGGGTAGGATCGCGTTCGGTGTCCCAGTCATCGACGAAGACGGTGGCATATTGCGGCTGGATGAAGCCCCAGGTACCGCCGTAGTTGCCGTAGGTGCCCATCACGCTCGGTATCGACGACAGGCTCAGGCCGTTGTTGCCGCGGAAGATGTCGCGCATCGCGTAGGTGAACTGAAACTCGTTGACGGTGCCGGTCGGGAAATAGTCCGAACGCGCCGCATTACCGTCGGGGATTACTTCCTGCGTCACCCACAATGCTTCGCCGGCATTGGTGGTTGGATGGGCCGCTTTGACGGCATTGAAAATGGCCTGCAGGGCGGCCGGCTGCTGGTGTTTGGCAGCGTCGAGGCGGAAGCCGTCAACACCCATGCCGATCAGCGTGTTCATGTAGGACACGATCACGCTTTGCACGTGGCTCGATTCGGTGGCGAGATCCGGCAGACCGCCGAGGCGGCAAAACATCACGTTGTTGCGATTGCCTGGTGAGCCATAGTCGGGGTTGTCGATATTGCCGTCCGCATTGCTGCACTGGCCGGAGGTTGTGTTGTTATGGAAGTCCGCGCTGGTAAATTGCGGATACGTCAGCGTAGCGGCATTCCATGACGAGCCGTCGGTTGCCACGCCGTTGGCTGCGCTCGATTGATCGCCGAGTTGATTGGTGACAATGTCGGCATACACGCGCACGCCGGCTGCGTGGCAGGTGTTGATCATGGCCTGCAGTTGGGCTGGCGTGCCCATGCGGCTGGTCAGGTTGCCATAGTTGATAGGCTGGTAGACGTCCCACCAGCCGGTGGCGTTTTTCGACGCGCCTGGTGGCGAGATCTGCACCGCGCCATACCCTTGCGGGCCAAGCCACTGCGTGCATTCGGTGGCGATGTCGTTCCAGCTCCACTCGAACAATTGCACGTAAGTGTCACTTGGATTTAATGGTGTGGCGGCCGCCGTGGACGGCGTGAGCGCAACGCTGCAAAGCCCGAGCGCGAATAGCGCCGCAGGCAGAGATTTTCTGCTAAACATGTGTCTCCTCCAATAAGAGGTGGATTGAAATTATTTTATGTATTTAAGTTACATGTGAATCTGAGTGTAATGATGTTTTTCTCAAATTTACAGGATAAACATAGGATTTTTACTTCAAAATGTCAAATAAATAAATAATTAAATTCAGTAATTTGACTACATTGTGTGATGTAGTTAAGACATGACGAGATTCCCTGCGGTGCAGGGAGTCGGGAAAAGTTACCAGTCCTCGCGAACCGCCTGTACCGCGTTCTGCGACACGGCAAATCGCCCCGATAGAAGCGCAGTCAGGGCAGCTGAAACCAGCAGCGCAATGGCCACGCTGCCCAGCAATTCCCACGGCATGTGTAGTTGCATGCTCCAATGAAACGATTGCGGATTGACGACGAACACCAGAATTAAACTGATGACCCAGCCGAGCGCAAAGCCAGCGGCGATGCCGATCACAGTCAGCAGGCTGCCTTCATACGCCAGCATGGCGAGGATCTGGCGTTTGCTGACGCCGATATGCCGGAGCATGCCGAATTCCTTGGCACGCGCGAAGGTTTGCGCTGAGAAAGTGGCGGCGATACCGAACAGGCCGATGATCATGGCGATGGCCTCCAAAAGGTAAGTGACGGCAAAGCTGCGGTCAAAAATCTTCAGACTCAGCTTACGTATGTCGCCTGCTTGCGATATGTCGAGCACGGAACCGAAGGGCAGTCCGCGCAGTTCTGTTATGACTTGATGCGGCGGCACACCGGGCAGCAGGCGTAATGCCACGTCGCTGACATCAGTGTCTCCCGTGATGGCGCGGTAATCGGTCAGACGCATCTGGATCGAGCCGGTTTGTCTCGCGTAATCGCGCCATACGCCGGCGACCACCGCCGCATGCGGGTTCCCGCCTATCGGCAAGGCCACGCGTTGAGCCGGATGCCAACCATAGAGATCGACCATTGCTTCTGAGATCCAGATGGGGATTGCATCCCCCGGCATTTTGGCAGGCAGCAAACTGGTGCCGATCAGCGGCAAAATTTTACCGGGGTTGGCGGCATCGATCTCGCGAGCCAACAATGCCACGCTGGGCCGATCGACCTGCAGGCGCAAGGTGGTGGCCCGCAGAAACCCGGCTTGGGCTACACCGGGGAGGCCGGCAATTTGCTGCTGCTCCGCCAGTTTCAGTGCACCTGTGTCGCCGCTCGCGGAAGTGCGCACATAAATGTCGGCGCTCAACAATCCGACCAGCCAGTCATCGACCGAGACGCGAAAGCTGGACACCATGATCGCCATCGCCACCATCAGACTGAAGCTCGATAGCACACCGCCCAGGGCGATAGACGCCTGATTGGGCGTGTTGGCCAGGCGCGAGAGCGTCAACGCCGCGATGGGTCCTTGGCTGCGATTTGTCAGTCGTTGTTGCAGAAAGCCAAAAGTCAGTGCGGCAAGGCGCGGCATGAGCGCAATGGCGCCGACCAGCAGTAACGCAACGGCGACATAGCCGAACAGAGGCAAATTGCCCACCGGTGGAAATTGCGTCAGCGCGCCGCCAACGGCGATGCAAAGCAGTGCCGGCAGCGGTGAAGCGAGTTTGCGCAGGGCGCCGTCTTCGCTGCCCGACTTCAAGGCAACTGCCGGCTTCGCACGCGCCGCTTCCCAAGCCGGAGCCAGGCTACCCAGCACGGCGATGGCGCTGCCGAGCAAGAAGAAAACTGCTGCCGCGACGGGATCAAATTGCACGCGCGGGTTAACACCCGCAAAGTAACCGCCACCCAGATCGCCGCCGAATGCGCGCAATGCCAATGCTGCCAGAGCATAGCCAAGCGCAATGCCCGCCAGTGCTCCGGCCACGCCGAGCATGCCGCCCTCGATTAATATCTGACGCAGCAACTGTCTGCGTGTCAGACCCATGACACGCAGGAAGGCAAATTGCTGGCGTCGCCGAATTACCGACAGTGCCTGGGTCGAGAAGACCAGGAAGGCACCCGTAAAAAGTGCTACCAGCGCTAGTACGTTGAGGTTGACGCGATAGGCGCGCGACAGGTTAGAACTCGATGCCTCCTGATCTTCCGTCTCGCTCACTACATTGCGCCCTTGCAGATCTTGTGCAAGCGCGGCCTTGAAGGCACTGCGATTGACGCCCGGCGTGAGTTTGAGATCGATGCGCGACAGCCTGCCCAAACGCTGGAAGCGCCATTGCGCCGCACCGATGTCCATGACCGCGATGCGCTGGCCGGCGCGCGCGCTAACCAATCCGCCCGCAACACGTAGTGAGACCTTCTGCGTGCCCGCCAGCAGTTCGACATGATCGCCGGCCTTGCACTTGAGCCATTCCATTGCCGCCGGCGAGAGGAATATTGCATCGTCAGACAGTGTCTCGAATGCCTGGCCGTCGGCTGGTATGCCGATCAGGTCAGGTGCAATTGCACCAGCGCGAAAAACATCGATGCCCAGTACGGTGAGGGATTCGCGCTGGCCGGGAACAGGGGCATGAATTTCCAGCACCGGGTTGGCAAGTGCCACGCCTTCATGTTGCGCCAGTTGCGGGTATAGCGCTTCGTCAAACGTCGCTTCGATGCCGCGTACCTGCAAGTCAGATTGTCCTGACAGGCTTTTCAGCGCCGAGGAAAATTCGTTGAATGCAGCCGTGTTGATCAGGTCAACCGCAAAGCCGAGCGCCACGCCGATTGCAATGGCGCCAATGGCTAGCAGTGCGCGCATTGGATGGGCGCGCCATTCGCCGAAGATCAGCCAGCGCAACAGTGCGTTATTCACGATGCGGCCAAACCTTCCTTGGTCAGGGTCAGGACGCGATCCGCCGTCGCGGCGGCTGCGTGCGAATGCGTGACGATAATGGCAGAGGCACCATTGGCCTTGATCTCGTCGCGCAGCAGCGTCAGAATGCCTTGCGCGGTCTCGGGATCGAGGTTGCCGGTCGGCTCGTCGGCCAGAATCAGCTTGGGTTGGTGCACGAGCGCGCGCGCTATGGCCACGCGTTGCATTTCACCGCCCGAGAGTTGGCGCGGGAAATCGTGTTCCCGTCCCTTGAGGCCGACCGCATGCAGCATTTGCAATGCGCGCTCGCTGGGGCGACCATTGAGCAATAAAGGTAGCGCCACATTTTGCAACAAGGTGAGATGCGGCAACACGTGGAAGGCCTGGAAGATGAAGCCGAATTTCTCGCGGCGAAGTCGGGTGGCGGCATCGTCGTCGAGGGCAGACATGGCTTGGCCGTCGATCAGGATTTCGCCGCTGTCGGCATTGTCCAGGCCGGCGATCAGGTTCAGCAACGTTGACTTGCCGACGCCGGATTCGCCCATTATGGCGATGTATTCACCTTGGGCAAGGGTGTAGGTCAGGTTGCTCAGGATGCTGCGGCCTGAGGTGTAGGATTTGGTCAGGTTTTGGAGTTGTAGCATGGGCGGGGTGAAGGTGGTTTTGCTTGCCGCTACCCTCTCTCCCGGCCTCTCTCCCACAAGTGGGAGAGAGGAGAAAAGCGAGCCTCTGCGGTCTTAGTTTGTCTCCCCTCTGCCCGCTTGCGGGAGAGGGCGGCCCACGAATGGGGCGGGGGAGAGGGTTTTCTCTAAGGTTGCAATACGAATTGCCTCCAATACGCTCTCTATTTTTTGCATGACGTCATTATTCCAGAACCTCAAAACAGTGAAGCCTTGGCCGCGAAGCCATGCATCTCTAGCAGCATCATATTCGATATTCTCAGCATGCTGTCCTCCATCGAGTTCAATGATCAGATTGCACTCATGGCAAACGAAATCGACTATGAAGTAACCAATCGGCTTTTGCCTTTTGAATTTCATTCCCAGAAACCGATGCCCGCGCAGGTGATACCACAAACGCTGCTCAGCATCCGTTTGATTGGTTCTTAATACCTTGGCAAATTGCCTCTGATGGATTCCCTCTCTGCCTTTCGCGGCCCGCCCACCTCTGTCCCATAAATGGGAGTGAGGAGAAAACCGAACTATATTGGTGTGTTGGTGTTCAATCCGTCATCACCCGCCGCAACCAAAAACTGATCGCGTCGACCAACGCGACTAACAACAGCATCGCAATGATCACTGTCGCCGCCTGCTGCATCTGGAATAGCGACAAGAAATATTTCAGCATTTGACCGAGCCCGCCCGCACCGACCACGCCGAGAATCGCCGCCGCGCGGATGTTGTTTTCCCAGCGATATAAGGTGTAGGACATCATCTGCGGTGCAGCCTGCGGAAGGGTGGCGTAGAGAAAGACCGCCAATGGCTTCGCACCGTTAGTGCGCAGTGTCGATTCGGCCAATGGCGGGACGTTTTCCATAGCGTCGGCAAACAGGCGACCCAGCACACCGGTGGTGTGGGCTGCCAGCGCCAGCGTACCGGCGAAGGGACCGAGACCGGCGGCAATGACGAGCACGGACGCCCATACCAACTCCGGGATGCTGCGCAGGAAATTGAGCAACATGCGGGTCGGCAGGCGCAGCATCTTGCCGAAGCGGCCGCTTGCCGGCAGTGCCAATGCTGTTCCCAGCATGGCGGCAATGGCTGTGCCGAGGGCCGACATCGACAGCGTCTCCATGGTCGCCATGGCGACCTTGCGCAGGAAACGCGGCGCCATCTCGGGCGGGGCAAAGCCGTGAATGAATTCGCTCATCGAGGCGATTGCATCGGCGGAGAAGAATTGCATCCCATCGAGAGGCAGTGTGGCGAAACTCGCCACCACCAGCGCCGTCAGACCGGCAACCAGCGCGATGCTCGAGAGTCGCATCGGCGGCGGTGTCGGCAAGGCTGCGCGGGCAGCGATCGATTTCATATTCACGCCAGCCTCTCGCGCAGCATCTTGCTCATGCCATCTGCGGCGGCAACCAGCAGCACAAATACGATCAGCATCGTGCAGACTTCACAGCCGACCAAATTCTTCAATGACTCATCCATGCGCTGGCCAAGGCCGCCGGCGCCGACGAAGCCGAGCACGATGGAACCGCGGATCGCGCATTCCCAGCGGTAGATGGTGTAAGACACAAGTTCCGCCGCCGCTTCTGGCATGGCGCCATACAGGAAGGCATTGAGGCGACTACTGCCGTTGACGATCAGGGCGCGCGTGGCGAAATGATCGGAAGAGTCGAGGATTTCGGCATAGACCTTGCCCAGCATGCCGCAATAGGTGAGCGCAATAGCAAACACGCCGGCGGTGGGGCCGGGGCCCGCAACGCGGACCAGCAGCAGGCCCCAGACCAGTTCCGGCACACTGCGCAGGATGACGAGCAGCCAGCGCACGAGCTGCCGAATTGCCGCCGGAAAAAAAGCCATGCGTCCGGTGCCGATCCGTGAAAGCGACAGCCGTTCGTTGATCAGCAAGGTTAACGGTATCGCGCCCATCACTGCCAGAGTCATCGCCGCCGTCGCCATGGCGATAGTTTGCCAGGTGTTGACGGCGACAAGTTGCAGAAACGAGATCGAGTGAGCCGGCGTCAGGAATTCCGCCAGGAAATGCGCCGTGGCGCGCAGGCTCTGTTCATCGAACAGGATCCATGGCTTGAATTCACTTGCCATCAGCACCGGCCAAAGCAGGAACAGGCCGATCAAAGCGGGTCCAACTCGGCCGCGCCATGCCGGGTCGCGTGTTATGTCAGAGGTCTGTGTCGCCATAAACCGCTCAGAAACAGGGAATGTCTGCGACCGAGCCTGGAAGTGCTTCATCCATTGGCAAAGGTGGTGGCGATTCTGCCTCGCGCCCTGCATAGAGTGCGGCGACCATTTCATCGGTCAACATCTCGCGCCTGGCATCGAAGACGACGCGTCCGTCGCGCAGGCCGATGATGCGAGGAAAATGGCGTCGCGCCAACTCAACCTGGTGCAGGCTGCATATCAGGGTGGCCTTGCGCGAGCTGGCTTCTTCCTGCAGCACCGCAAGCGTCGCAGAGGCAAGAGTGGGGTCAAGTGCGGATAGCGGTTCGTCGACCAGGAACAGCTGCGCATTAGATACCAGCAGGCGCGCCATGCCGCAGCGCTGGCGCTCGCCGCCCGAGAGACGGTCAACACGGGCGTAAAGTTTTTCTTCCAGCTGGAAACGTGCCAGCGCATCGAAGGCGGCGCGTGGGTCAGCCGGCTTGATCAGCGATTTGAAGGCTTGCCACAGACTCCATTGCGGCAGACGTGCGGCCAGCACCGCGGTGACGACCCGTTGGCGCGGCGGCAAGGGTGGCGTTTGCGGTGCAAGAAACAAGCGCTTGCGCAGTGCATGGCGTCGCTTGTTGCCGGCTTGCCATGGCGTGGCGCCGAAGGCCTGATAGCTGCCGCTCGCAGGTTCAATCGCGCAAGCCAGCGTGTGCAGCAAAGTGGTTTTGCCGGCTCCGGACGGGCCAATCAACGCGATTTGTTCTCCTGCCGCGACATGAAGTGAAATGTCGCACAGTGCCGGCGCCGCAAGGTTGGCGCGCGGATGGTGAATGGTGGCGTGAGTAAGTTCGAGTTGCATGCTACTGCTTTGCTGTCGTCCCGTCCCCGCATGCGGAAACGGGAATATAAAGGCTTGGTTAGGAAGTCAATCCTGCCGAAAATTACTTCAGCAAGCCGGCACTGCGCGCAGCGGTTTCGATCGCTGCATAGTTCTTGGCTTCCGTCGGGACAAAACGCACGGTGCGCTGCAGGTCGAGGATTTCCTTGTCTTGAGGATTATTCTTGTCGAGGGCAAGGAAGGCATCGGTCAGCTTCTTGCGCAAGACCGGGTTCATGTCGGCGCGCACGCTCCAGTTGTAATCGTAAAAACCCGGCGTCGTGTAGAACACACGGACCACTTTCGGATCAACCTTGCCTTCGGCTACCAGTTTTTCCCAAACTGAAATATTTAGTGCGCCGGCATCGACCTTTCCGCCGGCTACCGCGGCCACGGTCGCATCATGGGCACCCGAAAACGCAATACGTTTCAGGTCGACGTCCGGGTCGATATGTGCCGCCAGCAGGAAGGAGCGCGGCATCAGATGACCGGAAGTGGAAGATTCCGAGCCGAATGTGAAGGTCTTGCCGCGCAGGTCTTCCAGCGAATTGATGGTTTTTGCCGTGGTGATGAATACCGAACGGAACTTCTGGTCTTCTTCTCGTTGCACAATCGGGATCACCTGACCTTTGCTGCGCACGTTGGCCTGCACGAAGGTGAAGCCGCCGAACCAGACCATGTCGAGCTTGTTGTTGATCAATCCTTCCACCGATGCGGCATAGTCGGTAACGGGTGTGAATTCCACCTTCATGCCAAGCTTTTGTTCCAGATAGTTGCCCAGGGGCTTGAATTTGCGCTGCAATTCGGTCGGTGCTTCGTCGGGAATGGCGGAGACGCGCAACACTTGCTGTGCTAACGCCGTGCCGGAAAACAAGGCGAGGCCGGTGAGGGCGGCCGCGAGCAGGGTTTTAATACTGAATTTGAACGGTGGCGTTGGCAAAGCGGGGAACATATTCACTTTCTGGATGTCAGGAAATAAGACGTGACGCGACGAAAATCATTGCCGAACAAGTTGAGGGTCCTGTGCAGCGAAAAAACGAATGGACTATCATAGCGAAAATCTCCGCCGATTGCTGCCATATTCGTTCTATTCGGCAAAATTGAAGGTGCCATAAACCCGATAAGGTGTCCTATGCCTATGAACGAACTGGCAGTACCGTTGGGCGAAGCATTTGCCGAATTTTCGCAAAATGCAGCGCAAACTGAATCGCAAGCCGAACCTGGAGCCGACACCGCAGAAATTCTCCGCGCCGAGCTGAGCGCCGGTCTCATGCTGCCGCAGGCGCAGACTTCGCCAAAATATCTCTACGACGTGCTGGGATCCAAATTGTTCGAGGCGATTTGCGAATTGCCCGAATATTACCCCACGCGCACTGAAGCGCAGATTGTCGACCTGTATTTGAACGACATTGCCCGTTCGGTAGGACGTGGGACTACGCTGATCGACCTTGGCGCAGGTAATTGCGCCAAGGCGGCGCGGCTATTTCCTGAGTTGCGTCCCGTGCAGTATGTGGCGGTCGACATTTCCGCCGACTTCCTGCGCGATGCTGTCGGGCAATTACGCCAACGTTTTCCGCAAGTGGCAATGCTGGAATTGGGGCTGGATTTTTCCTCGACGCTGGATTTGCCTGCGCGCGTGCGGCGTGAAAAGCGCCTCTTCTTTTACCCTGGCTCATCAATCGGCAATTTCACACCGGTGGAGGCGCTGGGTTTCCTGCGCCGTCTGCGCGCCGAGTGTTTTGATACCGGCGGCCTGTTGATCGGTGTGGATCTTATCAAGGACAAGCACGTGCTCAATGCTGCCTATGACGATGCGCTCGGAGTGACTGCGTCTTTCAATCTCAATTTGCTGCAACATCTCAATCGCCTTATTGGTGCCAACTTCAATTTGCGTGACTGGCATCACCGTGCAAATTTCAATGCCTCACAAAGCCGCATCGAGATGCATCTGGTCGCGCGCCACGACGTGACCGTCGATTGGCGCGGAGGAAGCCGCCGATTTGTGGCAGGAGAGACGATACATACCGAAAACAGCTACAAGTATACGCGCGAGAGTTTTCTTGCACTATTGGCCGAAGCCGGCTTCGCGAAACCACGCATTTGGACCGATCCGAAGCAATGGTTCATGCTATGTCATGTGCAGGCGCTGTGAGGCGAAGGAACAAATATGCAAACACAAATTGAAGCACTCCTGGCGGTCTCGACATCGCTCCTGCAACGCTTTCACGCGACACGCAAGCGCACCGTGAGCCTGGCCAAGCCGTTGTCGGAAGAAGATTGTTGCGTGCAATCGATGCCCGATGCAAGCCCGATCAAATGGCATATGGCGCACACCACATGGTTTTTCGAAACCTTCATCCTGGAGCACTTTGAAAAGGGATTCCGGCCCTACCATCAGGCGTTTCGCGTATTGTTCAATTCCTACTACAACGGGGTGGGTGAAAAACATCCGCGCGCGCAACGCGGCGTGTTGACGCGGCCTTCTACCGACGAAGTGCTGGCTTACCGGCACAACGTCGACGCGCGCATAGGCTTGCTGCTGGAAGGATTGGTACGGGATGGTGCCTCGGAAACGTCGCAAACGGTGGCACGTCTGGTGGAGCTTGGCGTACAGCACGAACAGCAGCATCAGGAATTGATGATGACCGATGTCAAGCACCTGCTCGCGCAAAATCCGTTGTTTCCCGCCTATGTGCCGGAGCCGGAACACCGGGCCGAGAAGGTATCTGCAGCGGCCTGGATTCCAGTCGATGCCGGCGTCGTTGAGATCGGCCACGACGGCGCAGGATTTTGTTTTGATAATGAACTGCCGCGTCACCGCCAGTTTGTCGAGGCCTTCTCGCTCGCTTCGCGGCTTGTAACCAACGGCGAATATGCCGCATTCATCGCCGATGGCGGGTATCGCAATCCGACCTTATGGCTATCGGAAGGCTGGGATTGGGTGCAGCGGGAAAAACTGGCCGCACCAATTTATTGGCATCGCAATGAAACCGGCGCCTGGCAAGAGTACGCACTGGGCGGATTGAAGTCGCTCGACATGCACGCGCCCCTCATGCACATTTCCTATTTCGAGGCGGATGCCTATGCGCATTGGGCCGGGGCACGTTTGCCGACCGAATTCGAATGGGAAGCGGCGGTGCGGCAATCGGGTTTGACGCAAGTATTCGGCGTGGCCTGGCAATGGACCTCGAGCGGCTATGCGCCTTACCCGGGTTTTGTTGCCGCCGAAGGCGCGATAGGCGAATACAACGGGAAATTCATGGTGAATCAGTATGTGCTGCGCGGGTCATCCTGCGTTACACCGGACGGCCATGCGCGATTCTCCTATCGCAATTTCTTTCCCGCCTCGGCCCGTTGGCAGTTTAGTGGCGTGCGGCTGGCCAAATCGCTGCAGTAGCGCGCTGAAAAGATTTTTCACTGCGAGCTGGAACTTGCCAAGCTAGCGCGTAGCGCTTCACAATACGGTTTTTGCCGGGTATCTGTGAAGCCACCATGTATAGCGCCACCTTCATTTTCGACACCAAACAATTCGACGACGAATTCCACCGTTTGGATGCCATCATTGCCGCAGCGGCCAGGGAATCAACAGGTTACCTCGGTGAAGATGCGTGGGAAGACCCGAAGACCGGGCGTGTCGCCAATGTCTACTACTGGCAGACGGAAGATGGCCTGCGGCAACTTATGCAGCATCCCGCACATTTGCAGGCCAAGGTTCGCTATCGCGAATGGCTGAGCGGATATCAGGTCATCGTCTCCCAAGTGCTGCGCACCTATGGCGATGGCAAAATTGCACACCCTGCTGGTGCAGAGTCGCACCTCATTCCTTGATTGAACAATAGCCGGCTCGATTTTTTACGAAACTTTAATCCTTGTAACGTGTTGTAAAGGCGCTTTCTTTCCCCGCACAAGTCATTATCCTGTGTACTGCTGAACGTAATTCGATATTCACGGTATTAACCGGGGAAAGGGGGTGTCCAATGTTTGACGGTCTTTTCTCACCGACGCGCCACAACGCCGGCATGGCATTTGTCCCTACAGAGGGAGGAACATTTTTGCATACCGACAGTTTCCATTCCCCGGACGTGGCATATTCCAATCTCGAGCAATGCGAAGACGATAATTACCTCGTCGTCCCCTCCGCGCAAAATCGCAGAAGCAATTCTCGATTCACGCGCGTGCTACGCCTTTGCGGCGGGGCGTGGTCGGCGCTGGTGCGACGAATCGGCGCACTCTCGTAGCAAAACCACCCACCCTGCTAGGGCCTGTTGTCAGGGGAAAACCTTTGACAGAAAATTCAGCACCGCCTGCCAATTTTCGCTCGCACCTTTGGGATTGCGTTCTATCAATAGCGTCGACGAGCCATGCACGCCGGCAATCTGCGGAATGAATTGAACCTTCATGGTGGAAGGCGATGCTGCGACGATTTTTGCCGCGCTGTCGATTTCTTCCTTGTCCTTGGCTGAAGTCACGAAGATAGGCAACTTGTCCTTGGCAGCAGCGTTTTGGACCATATCCTTGGTACCGAGATATTCTCCCGGCGAAAAAGACAGCAGCGCCTTGATCTCATCAGGATGTTGCGCAGCGAGCAGGAATACCAGCGACGACGAATAACTGCTGCCCCACACAACGATGGGCAAGTGCTGCTCTTTGGCATAAGCCAGTGCGGCCTCCAGGTCCTTTTCCGCTTCCAGATATTTTCCGCTATGCCCGACGTGCTTGACTGTCTGATTATCGCGGCCGAACATGTCGCCGCCGGCGCGCTGGTCGATGGCCAGCGCACTGAAGCCTTGCTCGACCAGCTTCGGCGCAATACCCGTATATTCCGCATAATTCGACCCCGCCTGATGGAACAGCAGAATAATCGCCTTTGGGTGGTCGGCACGATACAGCTGCCCATACAATGCCACGCCGTCGTCGGCCTTCAGGGTTACGTCTTGTGGTTTGGCCGGCGCTGCCATCGAGGCGGATGCGAAGGACATTGCGATGAGAAACAATACACACTTTTTGATCATGTTGGTCTCCGATATTTTGTATGAACGGTGGGCGTCAATGCCATATGCCCTTTACACCGGCACCATGCGCTCCGGATGCGCCTTGGACCAATGCAGGATCTCATAGCGCTCGCGCAATCCATGAATCCAGAACGGGTCGCTTTCGATCAGGCGCTCGATGTCTTCCTTGCTCGTTGCTTCAATCACCCACAGTCCGCCCACCGGTGAATCCTGCGGTTCGTGCCGCAACGAGCCACCGACAAGTACCATTTCTTTGACCTCGTACAACCAGTCGATGTGGGCTTGCAGGTATTGTTTGCGAACGGCCAGTCGGTCGGGTTTGTCTGTGAAGCGCACGGCGAAGAGCACGGAGAACTCACTTGTGGTTGGGTGAGGTATTTTAGCGTTATTCTACAGATTCGGATGGGTGCCGCACGATGACTCCGGCGCGTCGCGGCAAAACGCCACGAACCAAAGAAAAAGGCCTGCACATCGCAGGCCTTTCCCGGAGCGATGCAGGTTGCGCTAGAGCACGTCGCTCGCATGATCGGCCAGACGCGAGCGCTCGCCGCGCGCCAACGTCACATGCCCGCTATGCGCCCATCCCTTGAAGCGGTCCACCACATAGGTCAAGCCGCTGGAACCTTCCGTCAGGTAAGGCGTATCGATCTGCGCGATGTTGCCCAAGCACAGGATCTTGGTGCCGGGACCCGCACGCGTGACCAGCGTCTTCATCTGTTTCGGCGTCAGATTTTGCGCTTCGTCGATGATCAGGAACTTGTTGACGAAGGTGCGGCCGCGCATGAAGTTGAGCGACTTGATCTTGATGCGCGAGCGGATCAGGTCTTGCGTAGCCGCACGGCCCCATTCGCCGGCGTCGGAGTCGGACTTGTTGAGCACTTCGAGATTGTCGTCGAAGGCACCCATCCATGGTGACATTTTTTCCTCTTCAGTGCCGGGCAGGAAACCGATGTCCTCGCCCACTGGTACCGTTACGCGGGTGACGATGATTTCGTTATAGAGCTTGGTTTCCAGTACCTGGGCCAAGCCGGCTGCCAGCGCCAGCAAGGTCTTGCCGGTACCGGCCTGGCCGAGCAGGGTGACGAAATCGCATTCCGGGTCCATCAGCAGGTTGAGCGCGAAGTTCTGTTCGCGATTGCGTGCAGTGATGCCCCACACACTGTTCTTGGCATGGCTGTAGTCGCGCAAGGTCTGGATCACCGCAGTCTTGCCGTTGATCTGTTTCACTTGGCCGTAGAAGGTCGGCTCGCCGTTCTTCGGTTCCATGAACACGAACTGGTTGACCAGCAGGGCCGGCACCATCGGACCACTCAGACGATAGTAGGTGTAGCCGGTGCCGTGTTTGTTCTCCTGCCACGATTCCATGCCTTTGGCATGCTTGATCCAGAAGTCGTCCGGCAGTTGAATAATGCCGGAATACAGCAGGTCGGTATCTTCGAGCACATGGTCGTTGAAATATTCTTCGGCCGGCAAGCCCATGGCGCGCGCCTTGATGCGCATGTTGATGTCTTTCGACACCAGCACAATGGCGCGTCCCGGATATTGACTTTCCAGAGCCCGTACCACGCCGAGAATCTGGTTGTCGGCCTTGCCCACAGGGAGGCCTTCGGGCAAGGCAAAGTTTTGCAGGCGCGTCTGGAAGTACAGGCGACCACGCGCATCCTTGTTGCCCAGCTTAGACAAGGGAATACCCTGGTCGATGGAATGGTCTTCAATGCCTTCCACCAGGGCGTCGAGCGAGCGCGATACCTGGCGTGCATTGCGCGCCACTTCGGACATGCCCTTTTTGTGGTTGTCCAATTCTTCCAATGTCATCATCGGCAGATAGACGTCGTGTTCCTCGAAGCGGAACAGCGATGTCGGATCATGCATCAGGACGTTGGTGTCGAGCACGAACAGTTTGGTCACGCCGAGTTTGTCGGCAGTGCGGCTGGTGCTCGACTTGGGGCGGTGCTCCGTGCTTTTCGGCTTGCTGGCGCGCGGTTTGTCTGCAACGGGTGCGTCGACGGTCTTGCTACGGGCCACCGGTGCCGCGCTTGTTAAAGCTGCAGGCACGGACTGCAGTTTCGGGGCCACTGGTTCGATCAAGGTAAGAGGTTTAACCGGCTTGCCTTTTTCCGCCTTCGGATATTCGCGTGGAGACAACAGTGTGGCAGGTTTTGCAGGCAATTTTGGCAGTGGCATCAGGACCTCAACAGGAAGAAGTTAAATAGCGAGTTGAACTGAATGAAAAACGTGAGACGGATGCGCGGGTTAGGGTTGAAAGGATGGCAGGAAGTGAAAAGCTTGGAAGGTGGATGGATATGCAGTGGCGAAAATGGCGAGCAAGGCTGCCGGTTTTGCCGGGCAGCACATTTAAAACAAAAAAAGCCGTTTCGGAAGGCTGTGTGCCTTGTCCATAAACGGCTTTCCGCAGAGAAAATTCTTTTGAATTCAATGGCTTGTGTTTTTACCCAAGGGCCTTCACGAAATCAAGCACTTCATCGACGTGTCCGGGCACTTTTATTCCTCTCCATTCTTTCACCAATGTACCTGCGCCGTCAATCACAAAAGTTGAACGTTCGATACCGCGCACCTGTTTGCCGTACATATTTTTCATTTTCATGACGTCGAACATGATGCACAGGGTTTCATCGGGATCGGAAATCAGTTGAAACGGCATGTCCAGCTTGCCCTTGAAGCCTTCATGGGAACGCAGGCTATCGCGGCTGATGCCGAAAATTTCCGTATTGGCTG
>DATBQE010000244.1:0-21748 GCA_036561005.1 Burkholderiaceae bacterium
GTGTATTTCGACAATGTCGGCGGCGACATTCTCGATGCAGCCCTGACGCAACTCGCACACGGTGCGCGCGTGGTGATTTGCGGCGCAATCTCGCAATACAACAACACGACGCCGATGAAGGGTCCATCGAACTACATGGCGCTGATGGTCAAGCGCGCCACAATGCGTGGCGTGATGGTGGCCGACTACTATCCGCGTGCGATGGAAGCCATCAAGGACATGGGGCCATGGATCGCCACCGGCAAATTGAAGACGCGCGAAGATATTGCCGATGGCTTGCAGAATTTCCCGGACGTGTTCCAGAAGCTCTTTTCCGGCGAAAACAATGGCAAGCTGGTGTTGAAGATAGCGGACGCCTGATCTCGCCCAAGCCCCACACTACCTCGCTGGCGGTCGTAGCCATTACCCGCAAGTCGTGGCACCACTAACTCCCCTCGCCCGCGGGCGGGAGAGGGGTTGGGGGTGAGGGGGTTCGCGAGCAGCCTATGTTTGAAAAGCGCAACCTAGGCGCGGCTCCCCTCACCCCAACTGTTTCGTGTGCCGCCCTCTCCCGCCTGCGGGCGAGGGGTTCCAAGGCATTGCAAGCGCCTGTGCGCAATGATCAACTCACTACCCCAAGGAACAAACACAATCGCGGCTAGAATGAGAGTTTTCCCGTCTCGATTGCGCCATGTCCCAATTCGATTGGTCGAACCCCTACCCTTCCGGGCGCAGCCCGGTTTTTGCGCGCAACGTCGTGGCGACTTCGCAGCCGCTTGCGGCGCAGGCCGGCCTGCGCATGTTGCAGAAAGGCGGTAATGCGGTTGATGCCGCCATTGCCGCAGCTGCCGCGCTCACCATAGTCGAACCTGTCTCCTGCGGCTTGGGTAGTGATGCCTTCGCCATCCTATGGGACGGACAGCAATTGCACGGTTTGAATTCCTCCGGCACGGCGCCGGCCGCGTGGACTCCCGATTACTTCCGCAAGAAACACGGCAACGACATGCCGATGCGCGGCTGGGACACGGTCACCGTGCCCGGTGCCGTTGCCGCTTGGGTGGCACTGTCGAAGCGCTTCGGAAAACTGCCATTCGCCGATCTACTCGAACCGGCGATTGAACTGGCGGCGCGCGGCCACCTGGTTGCTCCGATCGTGCAGGGCAAATGGGCCAATGCCGTGCCCTTGCTGCAAGATCAGCCGGGATTTGCCGCGGCATTCATGCCGTTCGGTCGCGCGCCGCATGTCGGCGAAAAATTCGTCTTTGCCGACGCTGCCGCCAGCCTGCAAAAGATCGCCGCCACACAAGGCGAAGCTTACTATCGCGGCGAACTGGCCGACGCATTGGCAAAACATGCAGCGGCGCATGGCGGCAGCATGACGCGCGATGACCTTGCCGCGTTCGAACCCGAATGGGTCACGCCGATACAAAAGAATTTCGCCGGCCATACGGTGCATGAGATTCCACCTAACGGACAAGGGATCGCCGCGCTGATGGCGCTCGGCATGCTGGAAAACCTCGACATCACGCGTTTCCCGGCCGACTCCGTCGAAAGCCAACACCTGCAGATCGAGGCCATGAAGCTGGCCTTTGCAGATACGTACCATTGGGTCGCCGATGCGCGCCACATGACCAGGGTTACGGCGGCCGACCTGCTCGACGACGCTTATCTGAGCGAGCGTGCGAAACTGATCCGCGCCGACTGTGCGGGGGATTTTGCACACGGCATGCCGCCGCGCGGCGGCACCATCTACCTGACTGCCGCCGACGAAAACGGCATGATGGTCAGCTTTATCCAGTCCAACTACATGGGTTTCGGTTCCGGCGTGGTCGTGCCCGGCACCGGCATCAGCCTGCAGAATCGCGGGCATTGTTTTACCCTCCACCCCGATCACCCGAATTGTGTTGCACCGGGAAAGCGCCCGTTTCACACCATCATTCCAGGCTTCCTCTCCAAGAATGGCCAGCCGCAGATGAGTTTCGGCGTCATGGGCGGCAACATGCAGCCGCAAGGCCACCTGCAAACCCTGGTGCGCATGCTGAAATACGGCCAACAACCGCAGGCTGCCTGCGACGCGCCACGCTGGAAGGTCAATCGCGGCTTGTCGGTCGATATGGAAGCAAGCATGTCGCACGAAACGGTCGCGGCGCTCGCGGCACTCGGGCATCAGGTGGAAAATGTTGTCGACAGCTACATGGATTTCGGCTCAGGGCAATTCATCTGGAAGCTCAAAGACGGCTATGTGGCAGCAAGCGATGCGCGGCGCGATGGGCAGGCGGTCGGTTTCTGAAGCGCAAATTCACAATATGCCAGCAACTTCCCACTCCATAAAATCGCTGTTTCGTCGCATTTTGCTGGCATTCGTGGCGGGTAGCAGCCACAATCTCGCCATTCAACGCCCCAATATTTTGCCGGATCCAGATTTTATGCAAGTGTCCAATACACCTGAGCCAATCGACAAGCATCGCGCCAACACGGCGGGCGCCAGGATAATGATCAACGCCAGCTTCGGCGAAAGGCTGCGGCAATCGTATTTCGGTGGCTCGCTGCTACGCCGCTTCATGATCGACTACGCCATGGGCACGGTGATCAACACGTTCTGCGCCGTCATGGTGTGCAACCTGATCCTTCCAGGCGAACCGTTCGTCGATTGCTGGGTGTTTTCCATGTGCATCGGCAGTATCGTCATGTGGATGATAGACGGCGGACGATTGCTGATTTGGGGCGGCGGCAAACCGAACCGGCTGGGCCTGATCGCCATGATCCTGTTCGCAGTACCGGTCGCCTATTTTTCCGGCAGCTATATCGCCTCAAAGATCCTTGGCCTGCCTAGCGACACGG
Organism: Burkholderiaceae bacterium; assembly: GCA_036561005.1. Classification (GTDB taxonomy): domain Bacteria; phylum Pseudomonadota; class Gammaproteobacteria; order Burkholderiales; family Burkholderiaceae_D; genus PKWO01. The sequence continues at coordinate 2,821 of DATBQE010000244.1, forward strand.
TGTTCAGCCATCAGGTGCAGAACGCGGCGCCGCTGATGACCATGATCATGGTGGTTTGCCTGGTATTCGCCTGGTTCAACTGGAACCAGTCCGAACTGGCAGCCGTCAAGGCCGAAGCGGCAGCCGAGAAAGCACATACGGCAGCGGTCGAGAAACAGGCAATGCAGGCGCAACTGCAACTGCTCCAGGCGCAAATCGAGCCGCACATGCTGTTCAACACGCTGGCCAATCTGCAGGGACTGATCGGTATCGACCCACCGCGCGCGCAATACATGCTCGATCAGTTGATTCACTACCTGCGCGCCAGCCTGAGCTCCGCACGAGCCGAGAAAACCACGCTGTCGCACGAGTTCGAACTGATGCAGGCATATCTGGAATTGATGTCGGTGCGCATGGGTTCGCGCCTGTCGTACAAGTTGCAATTGCCGCCCGAACTAAGCCAATCGACCGTGCCCCCCATGCTGCTGCAGCCCCTGGTGGAGAACGCCATCAAGCACGGCCTCGAAGCAAAAATAGAAGGCGGACGGATTGATGTCGAAGCGCACCGCGACAATGGCACTCTCGTCATATCGGTAACCGACAATGGGTTGGGCCTGGAAGCCAGCGCCGGCGCCGATTATGCCAATCACGGCACGCATGTCGGGCTTGCCAATGTGCGCGAACGGCTGCACGCGCTATACGACGGACAGGCAGGATTCAGCCTCGTTGCCAATGTACCGCAAGGCGCGATTGCGCGAATCGCCCTGCCATTCGCGATCTGATCCAAACGACTGGAACAACACTTTCTCATCGACGCCCATGACCGAACTAAAAGCTCTTATCGCTGAAGACGAGCCTATCCTGTCTTATGCACTGGTGCAGGCGCTGCAACGGCTCTGGCCGGAACTGCACATTTGCGGCGTGGTCGACAACGGCGTCGCTGCCGTACGCGAGACGCTGGCCCAGCACCCGGACGTAGTTTTTTTCGACATTAAAATGCCCGGCAAGAGCGGGCTCGAAGCTGCCCAAGAGCTGGCCGAGGAATGGCCGGACGACCAGCCTTTCCCCTTGCTGGTCTTCGTCACGGCCTACGACCAGTTTGCCCTGCAGGCATTTGACCACGCCGTTGTAGACTATGTGCTCAAACCGATCAACGACGAACGCCTCGGCAAGACCATCGAGCGTCTCAGGCTGCGCATCAATCAATCGGACGAACGCAACGACGAGCTGGAACAGGTCATCGGCAAACTGCGCTCGCTGGCGCCGACTGTCAGTGCGTCGGTCGAGAAACTAACGCTGATACGGGCAGCGGTCGGCAACCAGATTCGCCTGATCCCGATCGAAGAAGTCTTGTATTTCGAGGCGACCGACAAATACGTCAACGTCATCACGGCGGAAAGCCAATCGCTGATACGGGTCAGCCTGAAGGAATTATTGCCTCAGCTCGATCATCAGCAATTCTGGCAAATACATCGCGGCACCATTGTCAATTCGCGCTATATCCAGGTGGCGATCCGTGACGAACTGGGCAAGCTGACTGTTAAGCTGCGCGATCGCGAGGAAAGTCTGGCAGTGAGCCGGGTATTTGCGCATTTGTTCAAGCAGATGTAAATCAGGTGCCGCACAGTGGCAGGGCAAGCGCCTGCAAAACCTGGCCGTGCGTATCCTGAATAAACGCAGCAACGCCGAGTTCGGCCGGCGAAGATGCAGCGGGAATCGGAATCGACTGTCGGAAAACTGCCTGCGCACCGTTTGTACCGGCTTGCACTGCAAAAGGACCGATCCAGTCGCGGACAACAAAATCATGGCGCAGCAATACGCCACTGTTTTCGCCCGCGCGCACATTGCTGCTCAAGCCGTTCTCATACAGGGCAATATATAGATTGCCGTCCTGCCCTGACTTGGCGCTGACGGTCACGGGCAGCTTGCCGCCTTTTGCGGGGGTCAATTCAATGCCGATGTCGGCGCGTGCCGCTTGGCGATTCACCTGGCCGATCCGGTCTTCGAGATTGCCCGACCAATTGCGGAACTCGGCGCCGCCAAGAAAAATCTCGGGCGTGTACACCGCCCGGCTGTTGATCGCCTCGGCCAATTGACGCTGGCGCTGCGTGAATTGCGGCTTGGCAAAGCGGTCGGTCCAGCCGATATAGTCCCAGTAATCGACATGCAGGGACAGGGGCACGACCAAATCCTGCTGCGCGGCGCGGCGCAAGGCGCTGACCGCCTTGTCGGCCGGTGGGCAACTGCTGCAGCCTTCCGAGGTATATAACTCCAGCAGCGCCACTGTGTGGGCAGGGCTCTGTTTGGTGCAGGTTTGCGCGGCAGCCATGGTGAATGGGGTCAAATAGGCAAGAAACAGTGCGAACAGGTTCTTCATGGTTGTGTCCCGAATAAAGTATAGCTGTCAGTCGAACCAGGGCGGCAAAACTTACGCGCTTTGCCTCGTACGCGCGAAATAAGCCCTGCCTACGGTAAAATGAAGTCACCGATTACTGACGATTTAGCCGACCAGCCCAATTCATGAGCAACGACAACAAAAACGCGCCCGCCGCACCACCCGCCAATTTCCTGCGTACGATTATCGATTCCGACCTGGCCTCGGGCAAATACGCCTCGCGCAGCGATGCCGCCAATCTGCCTCTGCCACAGGTCATCACCCGTTTCCCGCCTGAGCCGAACGGCTACCTGCACATCGGCCACGCCAAATCGATTTGCCTCAATTTCGGCCTCGCGCGCGATTACGGCGGCCGCGCACACTTGCGCTTTGACGATACCAATCCAACCAAGGAAGAACAGGAATACGTCGACACCATCATAGAAAGCGTGAAATGGCTTGGCTTCACCTGGGAAAACGGCGGGCGTGAACACCTTTACTATGCCAGCGATTACTTCGGCAAACTGTATGACATGGCCGAATACCTGATCAAAGCGGGGCACGCCTATGTTGATAGCCAATCCGCCGACGAGATGGCCGCCAATCGCGGCAATTTCGGCGAAGCCGGCAAGAATTCCCCGTTCCGCGATCGCCCGGCCGATGAATCGCTGGATCTTTTCCGTCGCATGAAAGCAGGTGAGTTCAAGGATGGCGAACACATCGTGCGCGCCAGAATCGACATGGCCTCGCCCAACATGAACATGCGCGACCCTGCCATCTATCGAATACGCCACGCCCACCATCACCGTACCGGCGACGATTGGTGCATTTATCCGATGTACGATTACACGCACCCGATTTCGGACGCGCTGGAAAACATTACCCATTCGATCTGCACCCTCGAGTTCCAGGATCATCGGCCGTTCTACGACTGGGTGTTGGAGCGCCTGACAGAAGGCGGCTTTCTCAAGAAACCGCTGCCGCATCAATATGAATTTGCGCGCCTCAATGTCACCTACGTCATCACCAGCAAGCGCAAGCTGCGCCAATTGATTGAAGACGGCATCGTCGACGGATGGGACGACCCGCGCATGCCGACCATCGTCGGTATGCGCAGGCGCGGCTTCACGCCGGAATCGCTGCAATTGTTTTGCGACCGCACCGGCGTGACCAAGTCCGATGGCTGGATCGACATGAGCGTCTTCGAAGGCTGCCTGCGCGAAGATCTGGACCCGAAAGCCCCGCGCGCTACCGCCGTGCTGCAGCCGTTAAAACTGATTATCGACAATTTCCCCGCCGGCGAAACGGTCGAGTGCAGCTCGCCGGTGCACCCGCACCACCCCGAGCGCGGCGTGCGGACCTTCCCGATCAGCAATACGCTGTGGATCGAGGCAGAAGACTTCATGGAGGTGCCGAGCAAGGGTTATTTCCGTCTGTTCCCTGGCAACAAGGTGCGCCTGCGCTACGGCTATGTGGTCGAATGCACCGGTTGCGACAAGGACGAAGCGGGCAACGTCATCGCCGTGCATTGCAACTATTTCCCCGACAGCAAGAGCGGCACCGAAGGCTCGGCCAATTATAAGGTCAAGGGCAACATCCATTGGGTCAGCGCCGCACATGCGCTGGAAGTGGAAGTGCGCCTGTTCGACCGGCTATTCCTCGATCCGCATCCCGATTCCGGCGACAAGGACTTCAAGCAACTCCTCAATCCCAATGCCAAGAAGGTGATTACCGCCTATCTGGAGCCCGGCATGGTGGCGGCGCAAGCCGAGGAACGGTATCAATTCGAGCGCCACGGCTACTTTGTTGTCGACAGGGTGGACAGCAAACCGGGCAAGCCCGTGTTCAACCGCATCGTCACACTGAAAGATTCCTGGGAAGCCAAGCCGGCCTGAGCGCGGAGAAAATGGCGGCCACTTCAGGCTTCAGGCCGCCGCCTGCGGCCCGGCCTTGCCCTGCGTTTGATCTTTTTCTGCCTCGCGCGATTCGGAGGCCCCCGCCTGCCGACGCGGAAAATTGAAGTGAAAATTGACGGCGACCTGTCCGTACACGCTTTCCGGCGTACCGTCGTGATGAAATGTCGTGACGGTATTTTCCTTGCCCGGCACGACGTCAATATGAATGTCGGCCGCACTTTGACCAAACGCATTCATGATGGTTTGCTTCACCCGCCGTATCAGGTCATCCCCAGGCAAACTGTCGGGCTCGCGCGGAATGGTATTGCCGAACGACGCATCGAGTTCATGCACATTGCCATCGAAAAATTGATCGACAGTCCTGGCAAACTCGTCTTCTGTGGTCACCAGGCAGCGCACATTCGCCTTGGGATAGAGGCTTTGCAGAGCCGCCGAGCTTTTGGCTCGCTTCGGGTCAGTCGTCAGCACGGTGATGTTAGGCCCGTCCTGTTCCAGCAACAGCCATTGATTGTGTTCGACAAAATCGCGGGTAAAATTTTTCTCTGTTTCATCGGGCTTGGCGCGCCCGGCGCGGTACGGTTCGTAGGGCACGCCAAAGTAACTTGAAAGAGACGTGCCAACCGCGGCGACACCAACCTGGAATTCGTTGATCAACACCTGCTCGATTCCGACATTCTTGCGCCGTGCCGAATGCCCTGCCAGTTCCAATTGACCAATCGATATGACACGTTCGACCACCAACTGGTGATACTTTGACCGCAATACCGGGGTCTGCTGCAAGCGCTGCGCAAAAGCAATGGCGAGTGTATTGCACAGTTCAACCGCTCCCTCTTCCATGATGGTTGAAAATGCCCCGCCGGCACGATTATTGATGATCTGCAGCACACCGAGCAATTCCCTGGTCTGATCATGCAAAATCGGCAGCACCAGCATTTCCTTGGTGCGAAAACCGGTGCGCTTGTCGACCTTTTTCAGGAATTGAAAAGACGGATTGAAGGACGCCATTTCCTGCTCGTCGTAGGCATCGACAATGTTGACGCTTTTCTTCGAGAGAGCGACGTAGCCGGCAACGCTGCGGTCCGAGATCGGCAGAGAGAAATCCTTGAAGGAATTCAATCCTGTCTTGATCATCGTTTCGATGGTCGTGCGCCCTTCGCCGACCGTATAGATGGTCAGGCGCTCACAGCCGAAAAGGTCGCAGATATCAGGCGAGAGATCGAGAACGATCTCGTTGATTTTATCGGTGGCGTGAATCTTGTTCGTGACTGCCTGCAGCTTCTTGAAGAAATACAGGCGCCGCACGTCGTCGTCGCCGCCGATACCTTGTTGCAAGCCCCAAACCCCGCCCGTCTGTTTGCTCATATCTGCTTAAGCGCTTCGATCATGTAATAAAAAGATTTGGAATTGCTTCCTGACAACAGGAAGAGCTTAGCCTGCGGCCGAACATCAGGCTATGAATTATTCACACTTTTACAAGGCCGCTTCGACGAATACCTGCGAACTTCCGTCGCACCCGCCAAAAGCTTGCAAGTACAATAGCACCTTGTCAATCGCGCAAATCGCCAATCAAAGCGATAATTTCGATGCCCAGCCACAGAATTCACCGCCTCATCCGCCACCGTCCTCGCCTGTTCATCGCCAGCGGTATCGGGATTGCGATTGGCTTGCTGCTGCCTTCCGAGTGGCCACTGATCACGCGCACACTGACCGGCTGGAACATCGCCGTCTGGTCTTATCTTCTCTTGATGAGCTGGCTGATGTTGCGCGCAAGCCACGCCCGCGTAAGAAAAATCGCCGAACAGGAAGACGAGAGCGCGGCACTCATCCTTATGGTGCTGTCGGTAGGCGCCGTACTAAGCCTGGTTGCCATTACCGTAGAGCTGGCGACATTGAAAGAGTTGCCGGCAGGTTTGCGTCTTGGCCGCTACGCGTTTACCGGCGCAACCGTGATGGGCTCCTGGTTTCTGCTCGGGATCGGCTTTACCTTGCACTACGCCCATCTTTTTTATCGTTCTGCCTGCGACAAATTGCCCTTGTTGTTCCCAGACAAGGAGCTCAATCCCGACTATTGGGACTTCCTGTATTTCTCCTTTACCATCGCCGTCGCTGCACAAACCTCGGATGTGAGTGTGCAAACGCGCGCCATGCGCAAGGTCGTGCTGGTGCAATCGGTGCTCAGTTTCCTCTTCAATGTAGCCATTCTCGGCCTGTCGATCAACATCGCCGCCAGCATGGTCGGGGCTTAGGGCCTGTTTATGATCTATTTGATATGCGCGTTCGAGCGAAAAGGGATACAGTGCAAGGCGCGGCGCGCCGCTCAGGGTGGCCCCCTGAGCAAGCGCCGCAACGCCGCAATGTGCCCTTTTCGCTCGAACCCTCCGGGCAGGCGGGTCGCCGCGCCTTGCATTCGACCGGTTTGCGGGGCTGCGCGCATATCAAATAGATCATAAACAGGCTCCTAGACGTTCAAGGAATGGGCAGACGACTCCTGCCTTTGTGCTAAGCTTTGCGCCGCCATGTACAACCAATTCTTCAAACTCAGCCATAACCCTTTTTCGATCGCCCCCGATCCGCGCTTCCTCTACATGAGCGAACGGCACCGCGAAGCGTTGGCGCATCTGCTGTATGGGGTGAGCGGGGGCGGCGGCTTCGTGCTGCTGACGGGTGAGATCGGCGCCGGCAAAACCACGGTATGCCGCTGCTTCCTCGAGCAAATTCCCGACGATTGCAATGTCGGCTATATCTTCAATCCCAAGCTGAGCGTCGACGAGCTGCTGAAATCGATTTGCGAAGAATTCCATATCGAATTGCCCGTAAGCGACCAAGCGCACAGCGTCAAGACCAGCGTCGATGCACTGAACGCCTTCCTGCTGCAGGCACACGCCGCCGGGCGCCATAACGTCCTGATCATTGACGAGGCGCAGGGCCTGTCGCCCCCGGTATTGGAACAATTGCGCCTGCTGACCAATCTCGAAACCAACGAACGCAAATTGCTGCAAATCATCTTGATCGGCCAACCGGAATTGCGCGTTTTGCTGGAACAGCCCGAATTGAGACAACTGGCGCAGCGCGTGATCGCGCGCTACCACCTGGATTCCCTGTCGGCCGCAGAAACGGCAAATTATGTGGCCCACCGCCTGGCAGTTGCCGGCATCGGCGGCGCGACGCCGCTACCCGACAGCTTGATGAAGACGATTCATCAAATGACCCAAGGCGTGCCGCGCCGCATCAACCTGCTATGCGATCGCGCACTGCTGGGAGCCTATGCCGAAGGGAAAACCAGCGTCAATCGCAAGATATTGCAAAAGGCGGCCCGCGAAGTGTTCGGCGATATGCCGAAACCTGCCGCTTCCTCGTGGCGGACACCATTGCTGGCCGCAATGGGCGGAGCCGCGCTGGTTGCGGGCACGCTGGCATTGATGCCGTTATTCGGCGACCTCGGCCAGAAACAGATTTCCACTATGTCCAAACCTGCGCAGGAGCCGGCCATCGCCGCGCAGGTTCCGGCCAAGCCCGCGGCGTCGAAACCGATTCAAGTCTCACCCCCGTCCCCACCCTCGCTTCCGACGTTTCAGCCGGGCGGCGACGTGGTCCTGGCTGAAGCGGACCTCGATCACGCATATCGCGCCCTGGCCGGCCTGTGGGGTCAATCGCTGGCGGAAGGCGATCCATGCACCTTGTTGCAGCAAACGAATCTGCGCTGCTACCAAAGCACCAAGGGTTTCGCAGAGATACGCCAACTCAATCGCCCGGCGATTCTTTTCCTGCATGACGCAAACGGCCATGCGTATCATGCTTTGCTGAGCGCATTGACCGACACGCAGGCCACGTTGCGCCTCGGCGCGACAACCTACAGCGCGACGGTCTTGAGTCTGATGCCCTATTTCCATGGCGAGTTTGCCACGATCTGGCGCGCGCCACCCGACTATCGCGAGCAGATCCACCCGGGCGATAAGGGACTCGATATCGACTGGCTGGCGGCCCGCTTGGCGAAATTGAACGGCACCGGCGAACCCGAGCCCGGCTCGCGCTACGATAGCGCCATGATGCAGCAAGTGCGTGCATTCCAGTTGGCCCAAGGCCTGAACGCCGATGGGGTGGTCGGCCCGAAAACCATCATGCAACTGGTACGCGCCGGCGACAGCGCCGAACCGCGTCTCATGTCCGGCGCCGGACTTGATGGCAATCCAGATTCGTCCAGGAAATAGACCATGTCGTACATACTCGACGCCTTGAAGAAAGCCGAATCCGAACGCAATCTCGGCGCCGTTCCCACGGTCCACGCAAGCGTCGCCAAGGGCATGGCGCAATCCAGTGAACGGCCATTGTGGCGCATGGCACTGCCGTGGATCCTCGTATTGCTGATGGGATGCGCGTTGCTGCTCGGCGTCCTGTTTCTGCATCCATGGGCCAAGGCGCCGGTTGAGAAGGTCGATCCGACCGCCAACGCGCAGGGCAATCAGCAGGCTGAAGCGGAACGCAAACCGGAACAATCCGCGCCCTCCCCGGCTGCGTCGATAACGCCGGCAGCTCAGGACGTGCCAGTTGCTCCTGCGCTTGCCATCCAAAAGGCAGAGAAACCGATCGACAAACCCGTCGGCAAGACGGTCGCGCCGGTCGAAAATCGCCAACCCGAAACGGTTCGCAGCAATGCCGCCAAACCGCTTGCCTCTAATGCGCCACAGCAGCAATCGCCGCCGGAAACGCCCGTTACGGAGGAAGAAAGCGTCGGCGCGATCCAGGATTTGCCGCCAAATATACAACGAGAGCTACCCCAGGTCTCTGTCAACGGTTATATTTATGCAAAGAACCCGGCAGATCGCTCGGTATTGATCAACAAACGATTGATGCATGAAGGTGAAACGATAGCGCCCGATCTGGTGCTGGAAAAAATGACACCCAAAGGCGCAGTGCTTAACTTCAAAGGCTACCGCTACCGCATAGCCTACTGATGCGAGCGTTTCAACAAACAACAAATAGGAACTGGGGCCGCACATGATTCTGGAAATCGCCGACATCCGCATACAACCCGGCAAACAAAGCGAATTTGACGTCGCCATCGCACAGGGGCTGGAACAAGTCATTTCCAAAGCCAAGGGCTATGTCTCGCATCGGGTCAATAAAGGCATTGAAACGCCCGAACGTTACGTGCTGATGATATTTTGGCAAACGCTGGAAAATCATACAGTCGATTTTCGCGAGTCGCCGGCATTTCAGGAATGGCGCGCACTTGTTGGCCCGTTTTTCGCCGGCTCGCCCAATGTGGAACATTTCACTTTACTGACAGCGTCGCCGTAATCGGAATTTTTCGGAAGTCCTTGTTTTCAGCAAATTTGGCGGGAGACACCATGGCAAGACACAACCACCAGATTTCACTGGTCGAGGCCAGTCCGGGCATGACCCTTTCCGACGACCTGCTCGACGAGCACGGCCAGGTGTTGCTGCCGGCGGGTGCCGTACTGACGGAAGCAAGCATTGCCGGATTGCGCCGGCGCGAAATCGATACCGTGCCTATCCTGGGGGAAGAGGAAGAAGGACAGGATGCCGCCATTGCCGAGCAACATATCCAGCGCCTCGATCGATTGTTCCGCAAGCACAATGACGACGATCTGGCGACGGAAATCCTGCGCCAGTTCGTCATCAAATTCCGTCTGGGGCAGACATGAACATTCCAAGCTCCAACGAAATCGCCCAGCGCATTCAGTTCGACGAGATTGTCAAACAAGTCCAGGACCTGCCGTCCTTGCCCGCCGTCGTGATGGAACTGCTCGATAGCATTGACCAGGAAGACGTCGACATCAACACCCTGGCCAAGAAAGTTTCGCACGATCAGGCATTGACCGCCAAGACCTTGCGTTTCGCCAATTCGTCATTCTATGGAACGCCTTCCAAAGTCGCCACAATCCAGCAAGCCATCACGCTCTTGGGCGTGACCAACGTGCGCAACCTGATCCTGGCTGCGGCACTGTCCGGAAGCTTCCCCGAAAACCAGTGCGCAGGGTTCAGCTTCAAGGCATTCTGGCGCCACGCTATCGGCACCGCGCTGTGCGCCAAACTGATGGCGCGGCATCTGCATGTCAATCCCGACTACGCGTTCACGGCCGGTCTGCTGCATGACATCGGAAGGCTGGTTTTGGTGACGCGCTTTCCAACCCACTACGCGAAAGTGCTCGCCTACCGCAAGGAGCACGATTGCCGTCTACTGGAAGCGGAGCGAGCCATGCTGGGCATCGACCATCTGATTGCGGGGCACGCGCTGGCTGTGCATTGGCATTTTTCCGAAGCCATGCAGCACACCATTGTCGGCCATCACGAACCCGAGAAGCTTGAGAACAGCGTACTGGTTTCGCTGGTGCATGTGGCCAACTCCATTGTGCACGCGCTCGACCTGGCGCAGGACGAAGACGATTTGGTTCCGCCGATCTCGCTGACAGCCTGGAACAACATCGGTCTTGAGGAGGACGTCTATCAGCACATCCTGCGCGAAACCGTTTTGCAATTCGAACAACTCGATCAAGTACTCTAAGGTCCATATTGGAACACCTCGCCGCCTTTGCCGATTCCGGGTATGCCATTGCCAGCATTCATTTATTCCGTGACGTACAAAACAGCGAAGCGCTGATCGCACCCTGCCCGGTCGTGCGCCTTCAGGCTGGCGAAGCGATTTCCGAAGCAAACAATCGCGGCGGTCGCCTGCTCGTCGTCCTGCGCGGCGCGCTCTGTGTAGAGCCCGGCACATCCCAGGGTGGCATGATCGATGGCCCCACGACACGCATACTGCCCGGCGAATGCGTCGGTGAGTTGTCGGTCCTCGATGAAGATGCAGGCGGCTCGACCATTACGGCTGCCCAGCAAACCGACCTGTTATGCATTGACGCCGACCGACTTTGGAAAATGATCGAGGAATCGAACGGCGTGGCGAGAAACCTGCTGCGCCTGCTTTCGTTCCGCGTGCGCGCCGCCAATGCGCAGTTGCGCAAACGCCAGAAGGTGGGCGAGTTTTATCGCCAATTGTCGATACATGACGGCCTGACTTCCCTGCACAATCGCGCCTGGCTTGACGACACCCTGCCGGCCTTGATCGCCGAGGCCCACAGTAGCGGCCTGCCCTTGTCGGTCATCATGATCGATCTCGATCACTTCAAGCAATTCAACGACAACCACGGCCATTTGATGGGTGACGAAGCATTGAAAACCGCGTCGCGGGTACTGCGCGGTGCGCTCAGGCCCAGCGATTTTGCGGCGCGCTACGGCGGCGAAGAACTGACCGTGATTCTGCCTGGGAGTAATCTGAATTCGGCTATCCTCGTTGCTGAACGCCTGTGTGAACGGATACAGCAGGCGGTAGTGTTTGCCGACATGCGCAAGCCGCTGCCGCACATCACGGCTTCATTCGGCGTCGCGAGCCTTTCCGGGCAGCAGGACATGAGCGCCCTGTTGCGGCAGGCGGACGCGGCACTCTACCGGGCAAAGGAAGAGGGGCGCAATCGCGTGGCGCAGCAAAAATAAACTCCCATGTAACAATATTTCAAGAATTTCACATATTGCTTTAGTGCATTACCGGTAAAATAACCGCTCTATTACATTGGAAAGGGTCCGTCGAATGAACAGGCGCAATTTCCTGCACGCCGCCGCAGCCACGGCGCTGGCAGCCAGCTATCCCTCCTCGTTCGCTGCGCCGATCAAACAAAGCATGATCGGCGTCGACAGCGACGGCAAACCATTTGATCTGGCCAACTATGCCGGTAAAGTTTGCCTGGTCAGTTTTTTCACCTCGGCCTGCAACCTGTGCACACATGACCTCAAATTGATGCGCGAATTCTACTTCGACAATCGCGCCAAGAATTTCTCCCTTGTGGGCGTCAACATCGATGCCAGGCGGGAGGATTTTGCCGAATATTCGCACCTGATCAGCTTGACGATTCCGGCCGAACATCGTTTTCCGCTGGTGTGGCGCAACAGCCCTCAACATGCGGACTCGTTTGGACCCATCAAAAGCCAGCCCACGCATTTCGTGCTGAACAGGAATCAGGAGCAGGAATTCAAGCGCGAAGGTTCATTCCAGCCCGCCGACTGGGATTTGCTCTGGTCGAAGCTATAATGCGATATTGCTAACTAGGGGGCGCATTCGTTGCGGCCCATGCTCCGCTTCCAATGCCGCATACCTTCCTCTGGCACGATTACGAAACCTTCGGCGCGCAAGCCCGGCGCGACAGGCCGGCGCAATTTGCAGGCATCCGCACCGATGCCGAATTAAACGAAGTCGGCGAACCACTGATGCTGTATTGCCAGCCGGCGCCCGATTTTCTGCCCGACCCGCAATCCTGCCTGATCACCCACATCACGCCGCAAATGTGCCTCGAACGCGGCATACCCGAATATCGCTTTGCCGAGCAGATCGAAAAGGTGCTCGGGCAAAACGACACGATAGGGGTCGGCTACAACACGATTCGGTTTGACGATGAGATCACGCGCTTCATGTTCTGGCGCAACCTGATCGACCCGTACGCGCGCGAATGGCAAAACGGCTGCGGCCGCTGGGACATCCTCGATATGGTGCGCACTGCTTTTGCGCTGCGGCCGGACAACATAGCATGGCCGCGCCATGAAGACGGCCGCGTCAGCTTTCGGCTGGAGCAGTTGAGCGCCGCCAACGGCCTCGCGCACGAAGCCGCCCACGATGCGTTGTCCGATGTCCGGGCAACCATTGCCCTGGCGCGTCTGATCCGCCAACAGCAGCCCAAACTGTTTGATTTCTGCCTGGCCCTGCACAAGAAGGACAAGGTTGCGGAAGAGGTCGGCATGCCCGGCCAACGGCCCTTCCTCCACGTTTCGGGCATGATTCCGGTCGAACGCGGATGCGCGACGCTGATGTGGCCGCTGGCCTACCATCCGACCAACAAAAACGAGGTGCTGTGCTGGGATCTGGCGTTTGATCCGGCCGAACTGGGTGGCATGGACCCCGACACCATCCGCACACGCCTGTTCAGCAGTGCCAGCGCACTGCCGGAAGGCGTCACCCGACTGCCGATGAAGTCGATTCACCTGAACAAGTCGCCCATCGCCATCGCCAATTACAAACCTTACCTGCCCATCCTGCAGCAGCGCTGGCAACTCGATGTGGACAAGGCCATGCAACACGCGGAGCGCGCCGAAACACTGCCCGACATGACCGGCATTTGGCGCAAGGTGTTCGAGCGGCCAGCGGAGGCACCGACCGATGTCGACGAAGATTTGTACGGCGGCTTCGTCGGCAACGGCGACAGGAAATTACTGGCGCAATTGCGCAGGATGGGGCCCGAACAATTGGCCAAAGCCAACCCGGCGTTCGAGGATGCGCGTCTGGAAGAGATTCTGTTTCGCTACCGGGCGCGTAATTTCCCCACCAGCTTGAATGAAGCCGAAACGCAGCGATGGGAAGAACTACGCGCAGCGCGCCTGTTTGATGGAGTCGGCGGTGCGCGCACCGTGGACCGGCTTTTCGAAGAAATCGACGCACTTTCGGAAACCGCCGACGAACATGCCGAGGCGATACTGGGCGACCTGTACGACTACGCCGAGGCAATTGCCCCTGCGCGAAACTGACGCGAAGGTTCTGATAATTTCGGCGAATTATTACTAAAAATCATACACTTATGCAACTGTTTCGCGCATGCTGCAGTGCGGGAAATAGTTTACAATACGCGCCATTACGTATCCTGATGCCGCGCGCCGCCATCAAGTCGACTTCCAAATCTATCTGCGTCTCCCAACTTCGCGTACCGGAACTAAAAGGTCACACATCATGTTTGCAAAATGCAAAGCATTGCTAGGCTTCGCCCTCTTCAATGCGTTTTTTGCGGCGCAGGCCGCCGATATCACCGGTGCCGGCTCATCGGCCGCCAAACCGCTTTATACGCTGTGGTCCGAAGCCTACAATAAGGCCGGCAATCCGAAGCTCAACTATCAGCCGGTCGGTTCATCTGCGGGCATCAAGCAAATCAAGGAAAAAGCCGTCGATTTCGGCGCCAGCGACGTGGCCATGTCGGTTGAAGACTTGCGCGCGTTCAAGATGATTTGCTTCCCCAGCGCTATTTCAGGTGTCGTACCGGTGGTCAACCTGCCCGGCATCAAGCAAGGCGAACTGCAATTGACCGGCGAGATCCTGGCCGATATCTTTTCACGCAAGCTCACAAAGTGGAACGATCCGGAGATTGCCGCCGTCAACGCCGGGCTCGCCCTGCCCAAATTGCCCATCGTGGCCGTGGTGCGCCAGGACGGCTCCGGCACGACCTACAATTTCACCGATTATCTGAGCAAGATGAGCAAGTCGTGGAAAGACGGCTTCGGCCGCAATTTCACCATTGCCTGGCCGAGCGACGCGACCCAGGTAAAAGGCAGCGGCGGCATCGTCACGGCAGTCAAGCAAACCGCAGGTGCAATCGGCTACGTCGACTATAACTATGTGATGCAGGAAAAACTGAACTACGCAAAGGTGCAGAACCGGGACGGAAAATTCGTCGCACCAACCGGCGACGCATTTGCCTCGGCATTGAGCAACAGCTCATGGAAGAGCCAGGCAACATTCGAAGAGATGCTGACCGACAAACCGGGACCGCATAGCTGGCCGATCACGATGGGTACTTTCGTCATCATTCCGCAGGTCGCAACCGACCCCGAAAAAACCGTCGCCGCGCTGAAATTCTTTACCTGGGCTTTCCTGAAGGGTGACAAACTGGTCAGCAACATCGACTTCGTGCGTTTGCCGGATCGCGTCCAGGCGCGCATCTACAGCGAACTGACAAAGATCACCGACAGCAATGGTAATCCCCTGCACTGGAACATGGAATAAACTGGGGCCTCCAATCATCTACTGCGCGGCCTGCGCGGCCCGCCACGATTCTTGGAGCCCCCTTTCAAAGGCCATTCCAAAATTATTTCTGTGCCGCGGCGTCCAGGCCGCGCCGTTCCAGCAATGGCGCAAGAATCGGATCGCGCCCGCGGAATTTGCGGAACAGACCCATTGCATCGGCACTGCCGCCGCGCGACAACAGCGTGGAGCGGAACCAGTCGCCATTCTTGCGCAACAGCCCACCGTTTTCCTTGAACCAGACGATCGAGTCTGCCACCAATTCCTCGCTCCAGATATAGGCGTAATAGCCGGCCGAATAGCCACCCGAGAATGCGTGCGCAAAATACGTCGTGCGATAGCGCGGCGGCACTGGTGCAAAGTCAATGCCGGCCTGTTTCAACGCATCCGCTTCGAATGCCAGCACATCGGTCGGTACCTGTTCCGGCGTCAATTGATGCCAGCGCTGGTCAAGCAATGAAGCCGCAAGATATTCGGTGGTCATGAAACCCTGATTGAACTTGCGCGTGGCCATCACCTTGTCGAGCAAAGCTTGCGGAATCGACTCGCCGGTCTTGTAATGCTTGGCGTAGTTCTTCAGCACTTCGGGCCAGACTGCCCACATTTCGTTGACCTGGGACGGGTATTCGACAAAGTCGTTAGGCACATTGGTGCCGCCGAAACGCGGATAACGCACATTGGAAAACATGCCGTGCAATGCATGGCCGAACTCATGGAACATGGTGATGACTTCGTCGACTGTCAATAAGGTTGCTTCGCCTGCTGCCGGTTTGGGGATGTTGATATGGTTGGCCACCACCGGCAGGTTGCCGGTCAAGCTCGATTGGCTCACATACTCGTTCATCCAGGCGCCGCCATGCTTGTTGCTGCGCGCATACAAGTCGTAAAGGAACAGCGCGAGCGGCTTGCCGTCGGCGTCAAACACTTCAAATACGCGCACGTCCGGATTGTAGACGGGCAAGTCGTGACGCTCCTTGAAGCTCAAGCCATACAATTTATTGGCGGCGAAAAATACGCCGTTCTGCATGACACTGTTGACTTCAAAATACGGGCGCAATTGCGACTCGTCGAAATTGAATCGCTCCTTGCGAACTTTCTCGGTGTAGTAGTCCCAGTCCTGAGCGGCGAGCTGAAATCCACCTTTCTCCTTGTCGATCACAGCCTGCATGGCCGCGGCTTCCTTGCGCGCATTGGCGACGGCCGGCGCAGCCAGCGCTGACAGAAGGTTGTTGACCGCCGGCACAGTGCGTGCAGTCTCGTCTTCCAGCTGATAGGCGGCATGGTTGGGGTAACCAAGCAGCTGCGCGCGTTCGGCACGCAGTTTGACCATCTTCAACACAACTTCACGATTATCGAATTCCCCGCCACGGCTACCGCGCACGACGGAGGCGTCATGAATGCGCTTGCGCAAGGCACGGTTGCTCAATTCGGCTTCCGGCGGTTGGCCCGTCGTATTGACCAGGGCGATCACATACTTGCCCTCCAAACCGCGCATCCTGGCGAGATCGGCGGCGGCAGCGATTTCGCTGTCCGACATGCCGGCCAATTCAGCTTTCGACTCCACCACCACGGCAGATGCGTCGGCTTCCTTCAAGACGTTCTGGCCGTATTTGGATGACCACTGCGCCAATTCGGCGTTCAATGCTTTCAGTTTGACTTTGTCGGCGTCCGACAATTGGGCGCCGGCGCGCACGAAATCGGTGTGATAGCGCTCAAGCAGGTATTTCGATTCGGCATCGAGGCCGAGCTTTTCGCGTTGTTCGTACAGGGTTTTGATGCGGGCAAACAGCTTGCCGTTGAGCATGATGGAATCATTATGCGCGGAGAGTTTGGGCGCCATCTCACTGTCGACTGCATCGAGCGTAGCGTTGGTGTTGGCGTCGAGCAGATTGGAAAACACTTTGTTGACGCGGCCCAGCATCTGTCCCGTCCGCTCCATGGCAACGACGGTATTGTCGAAACTTGGCGCTTCCGGATTGTCGGCAATCAGCTTGACTTCAGCCAGTTGCTGCCGCATGGCTTCGTTGAATGCCGGAGCAAAATCCTCGTTCCTGATCTTGTCGAAAGGCGGCATGTGATACGGCAGCGCGCTCGGTGCAAAAAACGGGTTGTCCGCAATGTTTGCACCCGGATGGGTGACGGCAGGCTTGCTATCGTTGGCGGCCTTTTCCTGGGCCCCGGCCGACGCAACCGCCAGGCTCAAACCGGCGGCGGCGATAATGAATTGTGATGTACGCATGCATGTTTCCAAGGTTAGTGGGGATGATGCCGAATTGAGCTCGCGTCCTTTTAAGCCGACAGCCCAAGCCGTGAATGATACCACCGCACCGTTGATGGACCGATGGCCGCATTACCGCACGCCAACATTGGCATTCAAGTGGGCCGACAATACCACCAAGAGACCACATTCGGGTTATTCTTGCCAAATTGCATGAGACTTAGAATTTTCTTGAATGCCTGGCGCATGGCGCATCACATGGGGAAAAGCGTGACAAAAAGCATACTACTGGCAGTTGCCGCATTGCTGGCATCTGCAGGACCGGCAATGGAAGCAAGTGCCGCACAGCCGGCCGCCGTTCGAGCCGGCGATTACAAGGTCGTCGCCTATTACCTCGGCCGGCCCGATTCTCCGCGCCGATTCGGCCCGGAGAAAATCCGCGCCGGCAAACTCACACACATCAACTATGCCTTTGCCGGCATACAGGATGGTGTGATGGTGCTCAATCCTGAATTGCGTACCTATCAGGCCAAGTCCGACCTGGCCGACTTGCTGCAGCTCAAACGTCACAATGCCAAACTGCAAATCCTTTTCTCTGTGGGTGGCTGGGCCGGGTCCAAGGAGTTTTCCAACGTGGCATTGACGCCCGAGGCGCGCGCAAAGTTTGCCGACAGCGCCGTCACATTCCTGCACGATTACCATCTTGACGGCATCGATATCGATTGGGAATTCCCGGTCTCCGGCGGTGACGAGGGCAATGTGCGGCGTCCGGAAGACAAACAGAACTACACGCTCCTGTTTCGCGCCTTGCGCGACAAGCTCGATGAAGCAGGAGAAAAGGACCACAGGCACTACTTGCTGACAGCAGCCGTCGGGAACAACGAGCAGTTTCTGGCCAATACCGAGATGCACAAGGTCGCGCAGATTCTCGACTGGGCCAACATCATGACCTACGACTTCAGTGGTCACTGGAACAGCTATGCCGGACATCACTCGCCGCTGTATGACGATCCGACGCTGGCCCACGAGGGAGCAGGCCATACCCTGAACGTCGATTCTATTGTCGGCTTGACACTCAAGGCCGGTGTGCCGGCGAACAAGCTGGTGCTGGGTATGCCGTTCTATGGCTACAGCTGGAAGCAATGCGGGCCGTCCAACAACGGACAATTACAGGAGTGTCATGGCAATGGACGAGGAACCTGGGAAGACGGCGTCCTCGACTATTCCGATATCGAGGCGAATCTGATCAACAAGAAGGGCTTTACCCGCTATTGGAACGATCATGCCAAGGCGCCTTACCTGTTCAATACCGACACTGGCGAGTTTGTCACCTACGACGACCAGGAATCTCTCGAGTACAAAATTAAATACTTGAAAGTGCATGGTCTGGGCGGTGCCATGTTCTGGGAATTTACCGGTGACCGCAAGCTGAGTCTGCAGAACAAGCTGGCCCACGACCTGCTCGGTAAATAATCAGCAACCAAGCGTGGTTTTGCGGTTTGTGCAGGCTAGGGCCTGTTGACATATGATTTGAGAGTGCGAACGGGTCAAGGGCGTTGCAGGCCTGGGCGGACGGCCGCCCCGCGCGACCA
>DATBQE010000245.1:0-4497 GCA_036561005.1 Burkholderiaceae bacterium
CCGGAAACTTTCAGGTTGCGGCTGGCGATCATTTGCAGGCCAAAGTCTTCCGGGTGGATTTCATATTCGCGGATTTCGCCGTTGACCAGTTCGCCAATCATGGTGCCGGCACCGAGCGAGACTTCGTCCATGTTGTCGCGGCCCCAGACTACGAGCGCATGTTGCGCACCCAGGCGTTGCAGTACGCGTACCTGGATGCCGACCAGGTCGGCATGGAACACGCCCATCAAAATATTTGGTGCATTCGCCGGATTGGTCAATGGACCGAGAATGTTGAAAATCGTCTTGACGCCCAATTCCTTGCGCACCGGGGCAGCATGCTTCATGGCCGCATGGTGGTTCGGAGCGAACATGAAGCCGATGCCGGTCTGGGCGATCGATTGCGCGACCTGTTCCGGCTTCAGATTGATGTTGGCGCCAAACGATTCGAGCACATCAGCGCTGCCGGAAGACGACGATACACCGCGCCCGCCGTGCTTGGCCACGCGCGCACCTGCCGCCGCAGCGACGAACATTGAGGCGGTGGAAATATTGAACGTGTTCGCGCCATCGCCACCGGTGCCGACGATATCGAGCAGGTTGGTTGTGTCGGCCATCGGCACTTTGGTGGAAAATTCGCGCATGACTTGCGCGGCGGCAGTGATTTCGCCGATGGTTTCCTTCTTCACGCGCAGGCCCATCGTGAGCGCGGCGATCATGACAGGCGACATTTCGCCGCTCATGATCTTGCGGAACAGCGACAACATTTCGTCGTGAAAAATCTCGCGGTGCTCGACGCAGCGCAAGAGTGCTTCTTGATTGGAGATAGTCATTTGCTTCCTCGGTATTCGGATTGTCGGGTTTGGATCGGCACTTCCAGGGGCTTCAGCCCTTGAGGAAGTTGTTCAGCAAGGCATGGCCATGTTCAGACAGGATCGATTCGGGGTGGAATTGCACACCCTGCAAATCGAATTCCTTGTGTCTGACCGCCATGATTTCGCCGTCATCCGTCCAGGCAGTGACTTCGAGGCAATCCGGTAACGAGGCGCGCTCAATCGCGAGCGAGTGATAGCGCGTGACCGTGAACGGGCTGGGTAAGCCCTTGAATACGCCGACGCCGGTATGGGCGATCAGCGATGTCTTGCCGTGCATGACGTGTTTTGCGCGCACAACTTTGCCGCCAAACGCAGCGCCTATGCTTTGATGGCCGAGGCAGACGCCGAGTATCGGCAATTGCCCGGAAAAGCGTTGCAGCAAAGGGATGCAAATACCGGCTTCGTGCGGCGTGCAGGGGCCGGGCGAGAGGCAGATGCGGTCCGGCTTGAGTGCAGCAACTTCGTCGAGCGTGATCTCGTCGTTGCGAAAGGTTTTGACTTCCTCGCCGAGTTCACCGAAATATTGCACAATGTTGTAGGTGAAGGAGTCGTAATTATCGATCATTAATAACATGTTATAACTCCCCATCCAGGCCGTCTTGCACTTGTTCGGCTGCGCGCAGCACGGCGCGCGCTTTGTTCTCGGTTTCCTGCCATTCCATCTCCGGCACCGAATCGGCGACGATGCCGGCGGCGGCTTGCACATACAGCGTGCCGTCCTTGATGACACCGGTGCGGATCGCAATCGCGAGATCCATTTCGCCGCCGAACGACAGATAACCGCAGGCGCCGCCGTAGATGCCGCGCTTGCTGATTTCGAGTTCGTCGATCAATTCCATCGCGCGCACCTTCGGCGCACCGGACAGGGTGCCGGCCGGGAAAGTGGCTTTGAGCACGTCGAGATTCGACAGCTTCGGTTGCAGCGTGCCTTCGACGTTGGAGACGATGTGCTGCACGTGCGAGTATTTTTCCACCACGAACTTGTCGGTTACCTTGACGCTGCCGGTTTCGGCGATGCGGCCGATGTCGTTGCGCGCGAGGTCGATCAGCATCACGTGTTCGGCGATTTCCTTCGGGTCGGCCAGTAATTCGGTCGCCAGTGCGGCGTCGCTCTCCGGCGTGGAACCGCGCGGGCGCGTGCCGGCCAGTGGGCGGATCGTCACTTTCTTGTCGCCGCTGCTGGTCGTTTCGTTGCGCACCAGAATTTCGGGCGAGGCGCCGACGATCTGCATGTCGCCGAAGTTGTAGAAATACATGTAGGGCGACGGGTTCAGCGAACGCAGTGCGCGGTATAGCGAGAGCGGTGAGTCGACATAGGGCTTCCTGATGCGCTGGCCGATCTGCACCTGCATCAGGTCTCCGGCCATGATGTATTCCTTGGCCTTGACCACGGCAGCAAGGTAGGCATCGCGTGGGAAATCGCGCACACTGTCTGTGCGCACCGAGGCCGAAGTCACCGGCGCATCGACGGTCCGGCGCAGCATGGCGCGCAAGTCCTTCAAGCGCTGGCGTGCCTTGGAATAGGCTTCCGGCTTGGTCGGGTCGGCGTAGACGATCAAATACAGTTTGCCCGACAGGTTGTCGATCACGGCCAATTCTTCGGTGACCAGCAACTGAATGTCGGGCAGGTTCAAGTCGTCGGACGGGGCGCTGTGTGCCAGGCGTGGTTCAATATGGCGCACCGTGTCGTAAGCAAAGTAGCCGGCCAGGCCACCGCAGAAGCGCGGCATACCGGGGCGCAGGGCCACCTTGTAGCGCGACTGGAATTCGGCGATGAAATCGAGCGGATTGCCTTCGACGCTTTCGACCACTTCGTCGTTGGTCACCACTTCGATCTTGTTGCCAATGGTGCGCATCAGGGTCGATGCGGGCAGGCCGATGAAGGAGTACCGCCCGAAGCGTTCACCGCCCACTACCGATTCGAGCAGGAAGGTATTCCTGCCTGCACGCTGGCTTTGCGCCAGCTTCAGGTACAGCGTCAGTGGGGTTTCGAGATCGGCAAAAGCCTCGGCGATCAGCGGAATGCGGTTATAGCCTTGCGTGGCCAGCGATTTGAATTCGAGTTCGGTCATGTTTCTCTCCAACCCGCCATTCTAGCCTTGGGCATGAGAATAGGACGAGCGTTCAGGGGGTATGCAAAAAACGGTACCGACAACAATCAAGGGTATGAAAGGCCGGCGGCGAATCGGGGACTTAGTTAGTCCTGGATTGCCAGCGTCGCCATAGCCAGGCCTCATGCGTGCCTGGGGTCGGAAAGCACCGTTTTTTATCGAGAAACATCGTAGTGTGGGTGTCTTTACTTCAAGAAATTTGTCTTGCCGCATCAAGCAGCGTTGGAACTATACCATCGCAATCGACATTTTGTACAGTTTCGCCATGATTATAGCCATAAGGCAAGAGCATCACCGGGCAACCGGCGGCACGTGCGGCTTGCGCGTCGTTGGTCGAATCACCGATGGCAAGCACTTGATGCGGTTGCAGGCTGAAGTCGCTGCAAACCTGCAACAGGGGCGTCGGGTCAGGCTTTTTTGCGGCAAACGAGTCGCCGCCGTAGATGACGGAAAAGTAGTCGCGCAGCCCCATTTTCTCCAGCAAGGGCACGGCGAAACCGACCGGCTTGTTGGTCACGCAGGCTAGGCGCAAGCCTTTTTCGCGCAGGGCCAGCAAGCCTTCCGTGACATTGGGGTAGAGCGCGCTGTGCTGGCCATTGATCAGGGCATAGTGTTTTTGATAGGAGTCGAGTGCTTCCGCGAATTTCTCTTCGGCTTCCGCACTTGAGTAATCGACCAGCAGTACGCGCCGCACCAGGTTTTCCGATCCCTTGCCGACGAAACCTAAAATGGTATCGAGCGCCAGTGGTGCCAGGCCGAATTCTTCGCGCATGGCGTTGATCGCAACGCGGAAATCATGCGCCGTATCGATCAGTGTGCCGTCGAGATCGATGATGACGGCGCGGATATTGCCGAATTTGTCGCTTACGGGTTGACCAACCACTTAGACCGTCGCCAATTCTGCACGCATGGCGTCAATCACTGACTTGTAGTCCGGTTTGCCGAAGATGGCCGAGCCTGCCACGAAAGTGTCGGCACCGGCCTTGGCGGCGGCGGCGATGTTTTCGACCTTGATGCCGCCATCGACTTCGAGCAGGATGTCGCGGCCCGACTGGTTGATCAGCTCGCGCACGATGGCAATTTTCTTCAGCGCTTCGGGGATGAAGGACTGGCCGCCGAAACCGGGGTTGACCGACATGATGAGGATCAGATCGAGCTTGTCCATCACATGTTCCAGCACATTGAGCGGCGTGGCCGGGTTGAAGACCAGGCCGGCCTTGCAGCCGTTGTCACGGATCAATTGCAGGGTGCGGTCGATATGTTCGGACGCTTCCGGGTGAAAACTGATGATGTTGGCGCCGGCTTTGGCAAAGTCGGGAATGATGCGATCGACCGGCTTGACCATCAGGTGCACATCGATCGGCACCTGCACGTGCGGTCGGATCGCTTCGCACACCAGCGGCCCGATTGTCAGATTGGGAACATAATGGTTGTCCATGACGTCGAAGTGGATGATATCGGCGCCGGCGGCGACCACGTTGCGCACTTCTTCACCCAGGCGGGCGAAATCGGCGGACAAAATGCTGGGGGCG
>DATBQE010000246.1:0-42027 GCA_036561005.1 Burkholderiaceae bacterium
GACCCTGAAAGAAGAAGCACAGCACATTCTGCAAGAGGCCCGGATGGTGTTGCCCGGGATTCAGGCTTTGTTCGGCTTTCAAATGATCGCCGTGTTCAATCAACGATATGTCGAACTTCCCTCCATGGGCAGTTGCTTGCATTTGGCTGCACTGATACTTATTGCGCTCGCCATCGCTCTGATCATGGCGCCAGCCGCCTATCATCGCCTTGCCGAACCAGGCGTGGCTTCACGCCGTCTGATTGGTATTACGTCGGGATTGATATGCACGGCTCTGGTGTTTCTGATGTTAGGCCTCGTACTCGACATCTTTGTTGTTTGCCTGTTCATGACGTCCAACCTCGTATTGAGTGCGTGCACCGGGCTCACGCTGTTTTGCGTGTTCCTGATTGCCTGGTTTCTCATGCCGTTGACAATCCGGTGGTATTTTCAACGGAATGAAAAAATGGGTAAGTCGAATCTGTAAGAGAGCCGTCGTGAAAAAATCCAAAGAAGTGAAATGGCTGGATGAACCGGCTGAAAAAGATTACCCCGCAGCGGAAGCCTATCTTCAACTGCTTTTCAATGACAAATCCGTGCGCAAGCTCATGCGGAATCTGCGCTGCGCCAATGTCACCAAATTTGCCGCGAAAGATATCCTGCGTGCATCTGGTCTGCCGATGGCGGAAATCCAGGCCTTCGACTGGAAGCTGCAGCATACCGAAGTAGAAAATGGCGATCCACTATCGCCGTTGCTACTGGTTCGAAGTGGGAGTGGCAAACATTTGATTATCGCTGACGGGTTTCATCGTTTGTGTGCGGTATTTGCGTTCGACCAGAAGGCAATGGTCTTATGCAAAATCGCGTAAGGTGGCGTATGCATATCCGACGATGCGACCGTCCACACTATAGAACTCATTCCATAAATGGGCACAGGCGCCTATTTATGGAATGAGTTCTAACCAAGGCGGCTCGGTATTGGCCTGGTGCGGATTCGGCGGCCTGCCCGCGGCTTTCACTGGCGACGCGCGCGGTGCGCAAAGCAGCCAAGTAGCATGCCAGCGACACCATGGGGGCCGCAAGCAGTACTTATATCTCGAAGCGCCAATCAGGTGCGGCCAAAGCGAAGCGGCGACCGAGGGCCCCGCCGCCTTGGCAGTGAGTGCAGGCCTGGCCATTGCACATGAAATTGCACCGTAGTGTTCGCACCCGAACAAGGTCGGCGGTACAGTGCCTTGAACGATAGTGAGAATCCCGTTGATCGAGCCGTACCATGACGCAAAATACACCAGGCCCCAATTTTTTGAACCATGAAGTGGAGCCGGATTTTTCTGGTTTGTCGCTGTTTTCGCTAGGTTCGTTTGATGCAACCATGTCATTCCTGGAGAGTGCGAAACTCGCATATCGTCGAAGGAAATGCGGGTACCGTGCTTTGCGGTGTGGGCGCAGTATATGCGTTGTCCCACTTAACGGGCCGAATCAGTGAATAAAAGCAATGCATACGCTAACTTCGCGGCTTTTTCATCTGCGATGTTGCAGGCCGTTCATTTCCTTGCGTGCCCCGGAAAGTCAATTTTGCGACTCGCCGCACATACCGGCATAAATAAATCACATCAGATGGACGTGGCCTGGAACGAAGCTGCCGCAGGCAAGGTCAAGATTTAAGGTGCATGTCAGCCCACTTCCAGAACAGTCTTTATGGCTTACAACAAATAAAGGATTATTCATGTCAAACACAGTCGCGGAAATGTTGATCGATACGCTTTATCAGGTTGGGGTCCGACAAATCTTCGGAGTCGTTGGCGATGCCTTGAACCCATTAACGGATGCCATCCGGCGTGACAAGCGAATTGAATGGATCGGTGTGCGGCATGAAGAAGGCGCCGCATTGGCAGCGGCGGGCCAAGCCAAAATGACCGGCCAACTGGCAGTATGCTGCGGCACCACCGGGCCGGGCGCAAATCACCTGGTGGCAGGCTTGTATGAAGCACACAAGGATCATGCACCAGTTTTGGCAATTTCAGGCGGTGTGCCGGCAAGCCAGCGCGGCACCGATTATCTACAGGAAAATACGCCTGATCTGCTGTTTCGCGATGTGGCGCTGTATACCCAAACCGTGGTTGGTGCCGAGCAAGCCGCGCACGTCATCCATCAGGCGATCAGCCATGCCTACGCCGGGCACGGGGTGGCGCATCTTAATATTCCGGCCGACATCATCGGTGCCACGCTTCCTTCTGCGAAAGCAAAAGTTGTCAGCATTCATACTCTGCGACCAGCGGCGGAAATAAGGCCGGCGCAATTGGCGATTGAACAAGCGGCACAATTGATCAACGAAGCCAAATCAGTCGCCATATTTGCCGGCAATGGCAGCCGTGCGGCGATTGCGCACATCGTGAACCTGGCCGAGACACTGCAAGCCCCGATTATCCACACCTTCCGAGCCAAGGACATGTTGCCCTACGACCACCCGCATTGGATAGGTGGTGTTGGCCTCATTGGTGGCGCGCCGGGAATGGACGCCATGGCAGAAGCCGATCTGCTGCTGATGCTGGGCAGTGACTACCCCTATTCGGAATTCCTCCCCACGCGCACCAAGACCATTCAAATCGACGAGCGCGGCGTCGTGTTGGGGCGCCGCATGCCGATTGATCTTGGCATTGTTGGGTCAGTCAGGCCGGCAGTCGCGCAACTGTTGCAACTGGTTAAAGTCAAGACCGACGCAAGCTTTCTGCAAAAAACCACCGAACACCGGCAAAGCTGGAACGCGCGACTCGACAAGCACGCCAATTCACAGGACGGCAAAAAAGGCATCAAGCCGCAATATCTGGCTCGTAGAATCGCCGAGCTTGCCAATGAGGATGCCGCTATCGTGGTCGATACCGGCGTGGTCACGCTTTGGTGCGGCAATTGGATCAAACAGTCGGGACGGCAGCGCATTATCGCCTCATTCAACAACGCCGCAGTTGGTACGTCGTTGGGGCAAGGCAATGGCATTCAGGCGCTTGACCGTGGCCGCCAAGTTATTGTTGCCGCCGGTGATGGCGGCTTCACCATGTTGCTCGGCGAGTTCATGACCAGCGTCGAGCATCGCCTTCCCGTCAAAGTGATCATATTCAACAATCGTGAATGGGGTCTGGTGCATTTGGAAATGGAAGAGGCCGGCTTACCCGCTTTTTCCGGGTCCAATTTCCCCAATCTCGATTTTTCTGCCTTCGCTCAGGCGAGTGGCGCAAAGGGTTTTACCGCTAATAATGCAGGCGATCTGGATGGCGCATTAAAGCAGCTTCTGGCGGAGTCAGGCCCCGCAGTATTGAATGTGATGATCGACCCCACGGAGCTTCCCATCATGCCGCATATCAAGCCCGAGCAAATCTGGCGATTTGGCATGGCAAAGATAAGAGAAACGGCAAATGCAATCAGCGGCGAACTTGGCCTCACGTCCTGAAGCATTTAATTTTATTTTGGAGAACACCATGAAACCCCATCCTATAAACCCCGATCACATGAACGAAGTGGACCTCACAAAGACAATTGAAAACAAGGACGGCACGCCACGTTTGCCGCATGAACGCGATGAAGCGCCCGACCCGGGACCAATTGACAGAACGCGTATGAAAGACACCGGTAAGACACCTGCACGAGGCCGAGCTAATAGTTAACGCATTCTTTCAGCATACAACTCTCGTCATCGTCGGTCGATCGAGTACCTAGTGAATGAAATTGCTCAATGTGAAATGTTTCGCCAGCGCGTCCATTTTTCTGACAAAGCGTATGCACGACTCCTACAGACAATGCCGTCTCCAATTGTAAAAATATTCTCCCATTCACGTGCAAGACCTGAATAAGGAAAACATGATGAAAGCACTGGTATATAACGGCGTTCGTGACGTCAGTGTAAAAGAAGTACCCGATGCAAAAATCGAAAAGCCTACCGATGTCCTGGTAAAGATTACAACAACCAATATTTGCGGCTCTGACCTTCACATGTACGAAGGCCGCACCACGGTGGAGAAAGGTAAGATATTAGGGCATGAAAACCTTGGCGTGGTAGTCGAGGCCGGCTCCGCTGTATATCGTGTCAAGGTAGGCGATCGCGTCTGTCTTCCGTTCAACATTTCGTGTGGGTTTTGTGAAAACTGCGAACGCGGATTGACAGGCTTTTGCCTGACCGCAAATCCTGGAAATGCAGGTGCTGCATATGGCTATGCGGACATGGGCCCATATAGCGGCGGCCAGGCCGAATATTTGCGCGTTCCCTTCGCCGATTTCAATTGCTTGGTGCTGCCACCCGATGCAGAAGAAAAGGAAAATGACTATGTGATGCTATCCGATATTTTTCCTACCGGATATCACGCGACCGAGATGGCTGGCGTGCAGCCAGGCGACACCGTAGCAATTTATGGTGCCGGCCCAGTGGGCTTGCTCGCGGCCTACTCCGCGATGATCAAAGGCGCAAGCAAGGTGATGGTGGTTGACACCCACAAGGACCGCTTGGCGCTGGCCGAGAAAATCGGTGCCATTGCCATTGACGATATTGAGGGGGGGGGCGTTGAAAAAATACTTTCCTTGACCAACGGTAAAGGTGTTGATCGCGGGTGCGAATGTGTCGGCTACCAGTGCTGCAACAAGCACGGTCACGAAGTGCCGAATCTGACGATGAATAACCTTGTCAAGGCTGTGCGTCCCACGGGCGGTATTGGTGTCGTCGGGGTATTCATGCCGAAAGACCCCGGAGGCGCGGATGAATTGGCAAAAAAAGGCGAGGTCGCATTCAATATTGGCGAATTCTTCAGCAAAGGATTGCATCTGGGTTCGGGGCAGGCGAATGTGAAGGCATACAACAGACAACTCTGCAAGCTGATCGCTGCCGGCAAGGCATCGCCTTCGTTCCTCGTTTCTCATGAACTGCCTTTACGGGAAGCGTCAGATGGTTACGCCAATTTCGACGCCCGCAAGGAAGGATGGACCAAGGTTGTATTGAAACCTTAGTGGACCATCGGATTTAAACTCAAAGCTCAGTAGCCATGCAAGCTATGCATTCTTATCCCGCAGCACCTATCGCAGAGAAGAAGTTGTACCCATAGTCCCCTGTAATCGGTTGGCCCGTTATGCGCGCTTGCGTACATAAACCATCGGATATCCGATTTTAAAATGTTAACATTTTATTAACTATTTAGGATGGAGCGAATATCATGGCAACAAAATCCACCAGCACTGCTGGAACAGCAAGCCAATCGAAAAAAAGCGGCTCTTCAAATATTCCCACAAATAAATCCACATCAAAGACAGACACTGGCTCGTCGACAAAACCAGCCGACGTAAAAAATGTTGCGGGCAATCAATCGGACGCCGATGTTCTTTTAAAAAGCGA
Source organism: Burkholderiaceae bacterium (assembly GCA_036561005.1). Lineage (GTDB taxonomy): Bacteria > Pseudomonadota > Gammaproteobacteria > Burkholderiales > Burkholderiaceae_D > PKWO01. The sequence goes on from DATBQE010000246.1 coordinate 5,351, forward strand.
TCACCGTAAAGTCGAGAAATTATTCCAGGAATACGAAGCAGCAGAAGGCGAGGAAGAGAAGAAGCGGCTGAGTAACCAGATATGCAAGGAACTCATCGTGCATACCGAGGTTGAAGAGGAACTGTTTTATCCAGCATGTCGGGCCGCCGGCGTCAAGGATGACATGCTTGATGAGGCGCAGGTCGAACATGATGGCGCCAAGGTCCTCATTACCCAGCTCATTACGTTACCCGCAAACAGTGCGTATTACGACGCAAAGGTACGAGTGCTTTCCGAATACATCAAACATCATGTCGGCGAAGAAGAGAAGGCGAGCGACGGAATCTTCGCCAAGGCCCGCACTGCAGGGGTCGACATGACTGCGCTTGGACAGCGCCTCCAGTCACGCAAGGAGGAGCTGTTGGCGCAGGGGGATGACAATATTTTGCAGCCCCCGACTCCCCGTTCGCTCGAAATCCCCGACTTTATCAATCATTCTTTTCAGGAGAACCAAACAATGTCTAACCAACAAACCCGGGATGATCAAGGACGTTTCAGCGGCAACGGCAATCAAGGTTCCTCGGGCGGGCGCCATGCCTCCGATGACCGATACGATGACCGTTACGATAACAACCGCCAAGGCGGTCGGTCAGCTTCCGGTTATCGCGATCGTGACGAATATGGCCGCTTTACCAGCGACGATGACAGTCGTGGCGGCGGATATTACGGACGCGACGAGAACAAGGGCAACGGTGGACGATCAAGCCGAAGCGATTATGACGATGACTATTCGTCCGGTCGCCAAGGAAATCAACAATCTTACGGCCAAGGACAGGGCTGGCATGGTGATTCCGAAGGACACTCGCAAGCCGCCCGCCGTGGCCACCAGTCTTCCGGCCGTTCAGATCGTGGAAACTATGATGACGGAAGGAGCGACTATCGCTCATCGGGCAATCAAGGTGGCCAAGGACATGATCATGGCGGCTGGTACGGTGATTCCGAAGGCCATTCGCAAGCTGCACGCCGTGGCAATCAGTCCTCTGGCCGTTCGGATCGCGGAGGCTATGATGATGACGGCGGCAATAATCGTTCCTCTGGTAACCAGGGCAGCCGTGGCGGTCAAGGTCATGGCGGCTGGTTTGGTGATTCCGAAGGCCATTCGCAAGCTGCACACCGTGGCCATCAGTCTTCCAGCGGTTCAAATCGCGGCTCGAACGATGACAGATCGGACCATCGCTCCTCCGGCAATCAAGGCGGCGGCAACAACCAAGGGCAAGGCCATGGCGGCTGGTTCGGCGACTCGCGTGGTCACGCCGAAGCAGCGCGGCGCGGTTGGGAAAATCGTTAGTACCAAAGCATCAGTAAACCTGCGGGTCAATTTTAAATCTGTGATGCGTTACATAATGGCATGGCAGCGCTTTGATTTGAAACTGGCCCGCGGGAATTATGCTCGCTATCGCGGTAGATGAAGGGCCGCGATATTTGCAGGAATGTTAAAGAAGTCTGGCCTATTTAGCCTGAGGGTCGAAGGCGGTGTGTAGCATGCGCCACGACTTTGATCGAATTGTTGGTTAATCAAAATGGCGACCTAAAGAAACTTAGCATGGTTTTCATGAAATATGCTCAGCGTCGCAGGCGAATTCGATCATCTTCTGCATGCCAAAAACGCTCACTGGATAAGATAAAATCTTCCGGAAAACAAAAAACCCGCGCCAGCACTGGGCTAGACGCGGGTTTCTGGACTTCTTTGGACTGCTTAAAACGTATCCTTGGTGGTGATAGGTGGACTTGAACCACCGACCCCAGCATTATGAGTGCTGTGCTCTAACCAACTGAGCTATATCACCAAACAGCCGAGTATTATGACTTTTGAGCTTTGGTTTGTCAAGTAAGGCAAAGTTGGCGTTTGCCAGATTCTTGCCGCCGATTGGCCGTTTATCGGTCGAATTGGCGGATTTTCAGGTTATTTTGCGCGGATATGCTGTGTTATCGACGGTTGTAGCCCCTATATTCCACCGTCATGCATGACGAAATTCGTCGATTTCGCGCAAAACCTGTTGGGCGAGATTTGGCGAAAGACAGTCGATTACAACGCGGTTCGGCATCGAACGTAGCCAGGTTAGCTGTCTTTTTGCTAATTGCCGCGTCGCCGCGATGCCTTTTTCGCGCAGATTCTTGCAATCACCAATCCCCTCGAGGTATTCCCATGTTTGCCTATAGCCTACGCAGCGCATGGACGGCAGCCCGAGGTGCAGGTCACCGCGTTTGCGCAAGCCTTGCACTTCCTCAATCAGTGCATCATTTTCCAGCATGATGTCGAAGCGCGTGGCGATGCGAGCATGGAGCACGCTGCGGTCAGACGGTTCGAGGGCGATCGGCAAAATGGTGAAGGGCAGTTCGGTTCTTGTTTGCTTTGCGAGCAAGGCCGACATGGGCTGGCCGCTCAACTCGATGATTTCCAGTGCACGTTGGATGCGTTGGCTATCGTTCGGCTTCAGGCGTGCGGCAGTGGGGGGGTCAAGCGTGGCCAGGCGGGCGTGCAAGGCGGGCGCACCAAGTTCGGCGAATTCTGCGTCCAACTGGGCGCGCAAGGCCGGGTCGGCTTGCGGTAGTGCGTCGAGGCCGTCTTGCAGTGCTTTGAAGTACAGCATCGTGCCGCCGACCAATAGCGGCAGCTTGTCGCGCGCAAGGATTTGTTCCACCAGACGCAGGGTATCTTCGCGAAATTGCATGACCGAATAGGATTCGGCGGGGTCGAGGATGTCGATCAGGTGGTGCGGTACTGCGGCCAGTTCGGCGCGCGTCGGCTTGGCGGTACCGACGTCCATCCCGCGATAGACCAGGGCGGAATCGACCGAGATGATTTCAGCCGGGCGATCCGCCGCAATGGCAAGCGCGCTGCCGGTTTTGCCTGAGGCGGTGGGGCCCATGACGGCGACCACCAGCGGTTTGTTGCTGCGCATTGTCATGCTGGATTACTGGCCGCGCATGAACAGCTTGTCGAGATCGGACAAGCCCATCTGTATCCATGTGGGCCGGCCATGGTTGCATTGGTCGGCCCGTTCCGTGGTTTCCATCTGGCGCAGCAGCGCGTTCATTTCCGGCACGGTCAGGGCACGGTTGGCGCGCACGGCGGTATGGCAGGCGAGAGTACCCAGTAATTCGTTGCGCCGTTCCAGCAACACGCGCGAGCCGCCGAATTCGCGCACGTCGCGCAAGACGTCGCGCGCCAGCGTCTGGGCGTCGGCCCGCTGCAACAGCGTGGGCACGGCGCGCACCGCGAGCGTGGTTGGCGAGAGGACGGCAATATCGAAACCCAGAGCAGACAACACGTCTCTGTTTTCTTCGGCGGTGCCGACTTCGACGCCATCGGCGAAGAAGGTAACGGGTATCAGCAGCGGCTGCACTTGCATCGTGTCTGCGTCGAGTGCGGTTTTTAGTTGTTCATAAAGGATGCGCTCATGCGCCGCGTGCATGTCGACCAGCACCAGACCTTTGCTGTTTTGCGCCAGGACGTAGATGCCGTGCAATTGGGCCAATGCGAATCCCAGGGGGAAGTCGTCGGTAGGCAATTGGTTCGCGGCGGCCTGTTCCAATCCCTTCAAGCCGGGCGTCATGCCGCTGTCTGCAGCCGTTGCAGGAACGAATAGCGCGCCATAGTCGGCCATGTTTTGCCGCACTCCGGCGCCGGCGAATTGCGCGGCGAATGACGATTGCTGTTGTTCGCGTATCCAGTTTGAGGCCGCCGGTCCGGTCGTCGAAGGACGTGCGCCGGCATACAGATTCGAGTTGGCCGGCCAGTTTTGTTCGCCGGCTCCGGCGGGAGCGTATGCATCGGCCGATGGCGCGGTTTGCGCCAAGGCGCGGCTGACCGCGTGGAATACGAATTGGTGGACAGAGCGGCTGTCGCGAAAGCGCACTTCAATCTTCGACGGGTGCACATTGACGTCGACTAACGATGGGTCGAGATCAAGCGCCAACACATACGATGGATAGCGATCACCATGAAGGACATCCTGATAGGCGGCGCGAACGGCATGAGTGAGGAGCTTGTCGCGCACGAAACGGCCATTGACGTAAAAATATTGGGCATCGGCGCGCGCCTTGGAGGCTGTCGGCAGGCCGGCGAACCCATGCAGGCGCAAGGGGCCGGCACCTTCGTCAAGGGGCAGGCGGGCGTTGGCGAATTCGTCGCCCAGTATGCCGGCGCTGCGCTTGGCGAATTCGCTGACCATCCAGTGATCAACGGTCTTGCCGTTATGGGTCAAGGAGAACGACACATCGGGGCGCGACAGCGCAATACGCCGCACGACTTCCGCGCAATGGCCGAATTCGGTTTGCTCTGTCTTGAGAAACTTGCGCCGCGCCGGCGTGTTGTAGTACAGGTCCAGCACGTCGACTGTGGTGCCTATCGGTCCGGCCGACGGCACCGCCTTGTGTTCCGCACCTTGTGGCGCATAGCCGGAAATTTCCCACGCGTGTGCCGCATCGGCCGTGCGCGACGTGAGCGTCATGACCGAAACCGAGGCGATGGAAGCCAGCGCCTCGCCACGGAAGCCGAGCGTGGCAACGTTTTCCAGGTCGGTCAGTGACGCAATCTTGGAAGTGGCATGGCGTGCCAGCGCCAGCGGCAATTGTTCTGCCGCAATACCGCGCCCGTTGTCGGTGATGGAAATACGTTTGACGCCGCCTTGTTCGAGCCTGACGGTGACTTGCGAGGCACCCGCGTCGAGCGCGTTTTCCAGCAATTCCTTGACCACGGCAGATGGGCGCTCAACGACTTCGCCGGCGGCGATTTGCGAAATCAGGTGGTCCGGCAAGGCCCGGATTGGCTGAATTGGACGGGAAACGGGTTCGGTTTGGTTCATCCCGCGCATTATAACGCCTGCTCCGCGTCTGGACTCGTGTATGATTTCGCGGCAAACGGGTGGCCATTGTGCTCCCGTACACCGCCAACCTTGCACCTATAGGGAACACGATGAATTTTGGGCAGCTTCTCGACTTGATCTTGCACGTCGACAAATACATGGGCGAGGTCATCCGCAATTACGGGCCGCTTGTGTATTTGCTGCTGTGTGCAATTGTGTTCAGCGAAACGGGCTTTGTAGTGTTGTTCTTTCTCCCTGGCGACACGCTGCTATTTGTCGGTGGGGCGTTCTGCGCGGCCGGCGCCATCAATGTCTGGCTTTTGATCGCCTTGCTGATTGCTGCGGCGGTGGGCGGCAGTACGCTGAATTATTTCATCGGCCGGTTTATTGGGCAAAAGGTGTTCACCCATAATTACCGATGGCTCGACCAGGATGCGCTGCGCAAGACGCATGAATTTTACGAAAAATACGGCGGCATCACGATGGTGCTGTCGCGCTTTGTTCCCGTGGTGCGCACCTTTGCGCCATTTGTTGCCGGTGTTTCGGAAATGACGCTGGCACGTTTCCAGATGTTCAATATCGGCGGTGCGGTGTTGTGGGTGCTGGCCCTGGTTTCATGCGGCTATTTCTTTGGCAATATTCCGATATTCCACGACCATTTGAACACCATTGTGCTCATCGGCGTAGGGGTTGCCGTCGTGCCGGTAGCGTTTGGCGGCTTGTGGCGCTTTGCCAAACGGCTGGCAAACAGATAACGCGTTATTGGCCGAGGCTATTGTGTAATCCTGGTCCGTGCGATTTTCGTAACGGATGATCAAGGCGATGCGGAACCTCCAAGTGCACTCAGGGTATGGCCGAAACGTCGCCGGTCCCTCGCTGTTTGAGCAGACGAGGGATGGATGGTCACGGCGCGAGACTACTGCTTTTCCACAACCAATATCCTGAAAGTTCCCGCGACACCCTGGCGCCGCCCACCATCGGCTGCCGGTTTGAAATCGGCGGTCGGCAAATACAGCTTGTGCGAAGCGGGGTCTGCTGCGATTGTACGTGCGCCCGAGGCGGTCGTGATTGTAGCGACCGTTGCAAATTTTCCGCTGGTTGTTTCCACGACACTCATCGTGCCGTCCGCGCCATTTGCGCTGAATGCATAGCCATCCATCCAGGCCACGCCATCCGGGCCGCTACCGATCGTCGACTGCGCGATCTTCTTGCCGTCTGCGCCGCTGACGACCATCATCTTGTTGTCGCACACCGAATACAGGCGCTGCTGGTCATCGATTGCCAGTCCGGTCGGGCTTTCGCAAGGCTTGAGCGAAACGCGTTGGGCCAATTTCAATGCGACGGGATCTAGCATTGCCAGTTCAGCGGTGTCTTCGATGTTGAAATGAATGTTGCCCGATTTGTCGATTTGTGCGAATTCCGGTTTGCCGCCCACGGCAACGGTACCTACGACTTCGCCCTTCCTGGCGTCGACCACGGTGGCGTCCTTGGAACGGCCGTTGAAGGTCACCACGCGCCCGCTCTGGGGCACATACAAGATGGCATCTGGGTTGGTGCCGACCTTGATCGTCTTCACGGTCTTGAAGGTATTCAGATCAAACACCGTGATCGAATCAGTCTTCCCGTTGCTAGTGAAGCCGAGCCCCAGGTCGGCAGCGAGTGCAACGCCGTGCACACCGGCCGTGTCGGGTATTGTCGCAAGGAGTTTTTCACTTTGCGTATCGATTATTTCCGTTTGCGTGCCGTGGGAAACGTACAGGCGATGTTGCGCGCTGTCGGCGTAGATATAGTCCCAACGTGCTTCGCCTTCGATGGCAATCGAGTGCGTCAACTTGTATGCCGGTGCAGCAAAGGCGGGCACGGCGCAGGTGAACATTGCACAGAGGGATAGGGTGATTTTTTTCATAAGCTTCTTTCAGGTGGTTTCCTCAGGTTGCTGCGGCAATCGGCAAGCTGACTCGCACCAGCGTGCCGCCCGAGGGGGCAGCGCCGATGGTTGCATCGCCGGCCAGTTTCAGTAATATATTCTTGACGATGGAGAGCCCGAGCCCTGATCCGTTTTGTTCATTACCAAGCCGGTAGAACGGCTCGAACACCTTGCTGCGTTCGCACTCGGGAATGCCGGGGCCGTTGTCCTGCACCTCAATGATGGCGCGTTCATCGCAAGCCGACATGGTCACGTCAACGCGGCTTCCGTGTCCGGAATAGCGGATTGCGTTGTCGATCAGATTACGCACAACCGTGTTCAGATCGACAGGATTGGCTTTGACGTGCATGGTGCAGGATTGCGTCACCCCGAGATCGACGCCGTTGGCTTCGGCAAAAGGCAGTATCTCCTCGAATACTTCGCGAATCACGCCCTGCAATTCGACTTGGCTGGTATCGCCATGCTGGTCGTTGGTGGGTGCGAGTTGGGCACGGGCCAGCGACAATAACTGGCTAACCAGGGCGCGTGCGCGCAGCAGCCCGGCTTGCATGGCGTCCACCTGCGGCCGGGTTTCAGGCGGCAGCTCATGTGCTGCGAGGTTCTCTGCCTGTAACGACAATGCCGTCAACGGCGAACGCAATTCGTGGGCTGCATCCGCCACGAAGCGGCGCTGTTGCTCGATGCCCGTTTCAAGACGGCGCAGCATTTGATTGATCGAAGCGACAAACGGTAGCAATTCGCTTGGTAGCCCTTCTTCGGCGAGTCGCGTGGTATCGTTCTGCGCGCGTTGGTCGATCTCGCGTGCCAAGCGGTTTACCGGGGCGAGCAGGTGGCGCAACAGGACGACGGCAAGGATGATCAGGAAGGGAATCAGCAAGACGATAGGCATCACCGTGCGGATCGCGGCATGGCGTGCAATTTCATTGCGCAAGGAAGTCCGCTGCGCGACAGCAAGACGTTGCCCGGACTTGAGCGTGGTGACAAAGACGCGCCACTTCTTTCTCAACTTGACGGTCTGCATGCCATCGGGCAGGTCTTGCGCGAAATATACGTCCGGCTCGGTGCTGGTTTTGCCATACGCGCCGGTGCCGCCCAGCAATTGCAAGGCAACATGAGATTCCTTGTCGATCACGCCGACGCGGACGATGGGATCGACGTCGCCGAGTTCGAGCCGCTTGGCGTCGACCATGGCAGCCACTTCGCGCAATTGATCGTCCTGCAATTCGTTGGCGTCGCGAAATGCCGATTGATAGCCGATCGCACCGCCTATGGCAGCCACAATGGAAATGACGATGGCGAAGGCCACGGACAAGCGGAATTGCAATGAGTTGGTCAGCTTGCTTTTGGAGCCATCCATCCCAATCCCCTTACATTTTTGATGGCATCGGCGCCGAGTTTCTTGCGCAAGCCGTGGATAAGAAATTCGATGGCGTTGCTTTCGACTTCATGATGCCAGCCGTAGATTCTATCCTCCAGTTCCTGGCGCGACAGGATTGCACCCGGGCGAATCAGTAGCGCTTCTATCAAGGAAAACTCGCGGCTCGACAAACGCATGGTCTTGGGTTCGGGCGCATTGGTAAGAGTGATTTCACGGGTGGCAAGATTGAGTGCGAGTGTGCCGTTATCGAGCGTGGAGCCGGCATGCCCGTTCTTGCGCCGCACGACGGCACGCATACGCGCCAGGAGTTCGGCCATATCGAAGGGCTTGAGAACGTAGTCGTCCGCGCCGAGGTCGAGCCCGGCTATGCGCGTCGCTACGGCATCGCGGGCCGAAACAATCAGGACAGGCGTTGCGTTGCGTGTGTTGCGCATGCTGCGCAACACGTCGAGACCGTCGCATCCGGGCAAACCGAGATCGAGCAGGATGGCATCGTAATGCTGGCTTTGCGCCGACGCCAACGCGGTGCTGCCATCTTTGACCCAGTCAACCGCATAGCTCGCCGCCTGCAAGGCGTATTCCATTGCATTGCCGATCATGTGATCATCTTCCACAAGCAGAACTCTCATCGGCTATCCAATTTGCTACGGGTTAATGCGGGGACGCGAGGTTGTCGGTTATGCGTTGTTTCGCGTACGAATTTTGACACCGGATTGTAACCAAAAAATATGGCAATAAAATTTTGCGGGCGAGAGATATTAAGAGGAAATTCTTAGCCGACACTTAGTAAGCGATGTTTTTTCTGGAAAAGAAAATTCCGTTGTAATCGCGCACAAATTCTTTTTTTGTTTTCTGCATGACCCACCTGTCAAGATTATCAGGTGCGCTCATAGGAGAAAGAATGTTGCAGCGCACAGACCATTGGGTTTTGTCATGCTCCTGTAATATTTTTGTAATCGACCTGAAATAAATCATCTCTAGGATACGCGTTTTTCTCATGCGGAGCCAAGGATGAAATCGTTTAATTTGAAGCCGGTTACTTTACATGTTTTCCAAGCACTGTCGGTCATGTGCATGGCAGCGCCGATGTTCGTGCAAGCGCAGCAAGCCACCGACCTCGGAACGGTCAGTGCGGGCGGTGGCTCGAATCAACGGCCCGTCGCCACGGAAGCGGCAAAGGTTGCGGTTTCGCAAGGCTCGCTCGATGCGCGCTCTGCCCAGTCGGTCGTAAGCGATGACTACGTACGCAATTTCATAACGCCTGAAGCCGACTACAGCCAGGTTTTCCTGATTACCCCAGGTGCCTTCAGCTTCAGCCCCAATGGCGTCGGTATGGGCAATGCCGCGACCACAGTGCGCGGCCTGACGGACAGCCAATACCTGATTACATTCGATGGCATTCCCGTAACTGACACCAACAACGTCAGCCACCACTCGTATGTGTTTTTCCCCGGAATGGCAATTGGCGGCGCAGTGGTCGATCGCAGTCCCGGCTCCGCAGCCACGATCGGTCAAGGCACCTTCGGTGGTTCGCTCAATATGTTGTCGCGCAATCTTGAACCGAACCGACGCACCAGCATCACAGGCTCCTATGGTTCGTGGGATACCACGCTGGGCATCGCCGAATTCGAAAGCGGTCAGTTTGGCCCGGACGGCCGTTCCAATCTGCTGGTCAATGCCCAGCAAATGAATTCGGATGGCTACCAAACCTATAACCATCAGGATCGTCAGGCGCTCTCGGCCAAGTATCAATATATCGTGTCGGCGGATACGGTGCTCACAGCGTTCACGTCCTACATGAACGTGCGCAACAACCAACTCGACTCGGGCGCTCCGACACGCGCGCAGATTGCGCAATTTGGCGACAACTATCTGAACAGCAACGATCCGACGCAATCGAACTACTTCGGCTACAACCTGTATCACGTGATGACCAACTTCCAATACGTCGGCATCCAATCGAATCTGGGCGGCGGCTGGAAGATCGATGACAAGCTCTACAATTACGGTTATATCAATCACCAAAACATCGGTGGTCAGCCGGTCGCGACGGGCACGATTGCTGCGCAATCCACTGGCACCGACAAACTCAACTCTTATCATACGACCGGTAATGTGTTCCGTGCCACCCAGGAATCCGCCATGGGTACCTTGCGCGCCGGCTTGTGGACCGAGTATGCCAACACGTTCCGTCACCAACTTCCTTCCGACGAATTGACCGGTTGGACCGACACATCGGCACCGAAATTCAGCGAAACTTTCCAGACCACCACGGTTCAACCTTACGTCGAATATGAATTCAAGGTAAGCGATGTCTTGAAGATCACACCTGGTGTCAAATTCGCCGAATACAAGCAGGACTTTAATCATTTGCAAGATTTGAAAAAGGTTGGTCCATTGGGCGGCACGATCAACAAGACGAACGATTCGATCACAGGTGGCTTGCCGAGCATATCGAACTCGACTACCTATCATGACGTCTTGCCGTCGCTGGACGCCCATCTGACCCTGCGTCCTAACTGGACGGCCTACGCTCAATATGCAGCCGGCGATCTGATCCCGCCGTCAGCAGTGTTTGACGTGCCGTTCGCCAATGTGTCGGTCCTGCCAAAGGCGCAAAAATCGAATACCTTCCAACTCGGCACAGTTTGGACCTCGAATGAATTCAATCTGGACGCCAATCTTTACCACGTCAAGCTCGACAATAGCTACACATGCAACACCGATCCGAATGACACGGCGACATCGATCTGTGCCGCAACCGGGACAGAGACGACTCAAGGTGTCGAAATTGAAGGAACCTGGCTGCTCGGACATGGCTTGAGCGTCTATGCCAATGGCACCCTCGGCACCACAAAATACACGAGCGGCGCGCTTAACGGCACATGGGTTGCTGCTGCGCCAGGCAATACCGAAACCCTCGGTGTGTTCTACAAGGACGGACCGTGGGATGCGGGTGGATACGTCAAGCGTATCGGCAAGGTCTACAACGACGGTCTCAATCCCGGCGATGGCGCATACGTGATTGATCCGGTGGTGTTGACCAACCTGTTCGGCAACTACACCTTCAAGTTGCCCGGCAATTTCGCCAAGCAGGCCAAGGTGCAGTTGGCGGTCAACAATCTGTTCGGTCAGAACAGTATTACGGGAATTTCGGGCAACAAGTCCAGCAATCCGGCTTTGAACACTGGCAAGAATGCTTATGTTCCTGCCGCCGATAGCATTAGCGAACTGCCGGGCCGCAGCGTGACTTTGAGCCTTACAGTCGACTTCTAAGCGTCTATTCGTCGTAAAGCCAGGGGAGAGCACCGCTCTCCCCATTAACATTTAAAGATCATGGATATTTCACACTTAATCGAACTTGCCAACGACTCCGGCGGCACACTTTACCTGATGCTCCTTTTGTTGCTGGTCGCGTTGACCGTAATTATCGAACGAACCCGCTACCTTTCCTACATGGAAAAAGGCGGCGCTTCGTTGATCGCGATGCTCAAAAAGAACGACAAGCAGGTCGACTCCGTGGCCTTGTCCGGCAAGCTCGTCAAATTGCCGCATGCGCGCCTGTTCGAGGTCTTGCAAAATGAACCGGCCAACGTCAATCGCGATACCTTCGACGGCCACCTGGAAGAGGCGATCATGCACGAAGTACCGGTGCTCGACCGCTCGCTCTGGATCCTCGATACCGTCATCACCCTGGCGCCATTGCTTGGTTTGTTCGGTACCATCATCGGCATGTTCAATGCGTTCCATGTGCTTGGCGATGCACAAAACGGCGCGGCGCAAATCACCGGCGGCATTGCCGAGGCACTCATCGCCACGGCATCTGGCCTGTTGATCGCCATCGTCGGCCTGGTGTTTTTCAATGCCCTGCACACCCGTGTGCGCGTGGTGCTGCATCAATTGGAAACCATCAAGATCATGCTGGTCAATCGGCGCGACCGGCAGACCGCGGTATCGACGGAGACACGCGGTTCGGTTGAATTGATTCGCACACCGGCGAGGGCTTGAGATGCGCTATATGGAAACAAAGAAGGCGCGCATCGAAATCATTCCGATGATCGACATCATGCTGTTCCTGCTGGTGTTTTTCGCCATGCTGACCCTGCGCATGATTCCGACCTCCGGCCACGTCACCAAGCTGCCGACCAGCTCGACTTCGGCGACTATCCCGCCGCCGAAGATGCTGGTTGAAATTAGCCCCGATGGTTCGCTGCTGGTCGAAAATCAGGTGTTGACGCCTGCCCAGTTGACCGATCTGCTGCGCCAGCGCGGCAGTGCCAAGACTGCAGTAACGATCGCCGGAAATGACACCGCATCCTTGCAGCAGGTGATGAGCGTGATTGATGCCATCAAGGCCGGTGGCGCAACGGAAATTGCACTGGCAACGCGTAACCATGGCAAATAATGTTGCCGAACAAGCTGTCCGAGGAAATTGATGTCTGATTCAACAAATCGTCATTCGCTGCAAGCCTTCGGCATGGCGGTCATCATCGAGGCTGCCATCGTCATCGTTGCCGGGGCCATCATTATCGGCAATGCCGTGACGAAGCCGGCTCTGTCGGAACCGGTGCCGATTACGCTGGCGGAGGAAGCGCAGCCGGAAAAACCTGCCGAGCCCAAGCCCTTGCCTCCACCGCCGATTCCGCAGCCGAAGCAGAAGCTGGTGGCGAAACTGGAAGAGGCCAAGCCGCAGTTGCCGCCGCAACCGGTGGCCCCACCTGTGGCCGACGCGCCTTCGCCGATTGCGGCCACGCCGAATGCCTTCACCGAGCCGGCTCCGGCCCCGGTTCCGCCACCGCCGCCGCCAACGGTCGGCAAGCCTGACTTGAAGGCGGCATTTGACGCCAAGGTGCGCGCCGCCGTCTATCAATGGCATACCGGCAATTATCCGCCTGCGGCTTTGACCATGCATTTTGGCGGCAAGGCCATTGTGGAGTTTCATCTGCGCGACGGCGTGGTAAGCGGATCGCGTATACTGAGCTCTTGTGGCGTGGGCATGTTCGACCAGGCGGCTTTGCGTGCAGTGCAGAATGCCAGTTATCCCGAGACGCCAACGGAGTTGCGCGGGCATGATAATCTTTATCAGGTCGGTGTGGAATTCCTGAAATGACGATTGCCCATCCAGTTTTTCTCGGAGTCCTTGAAAATGTTTAAATCGCCTACCGCTCCGGCCCCGGCCCCGGCCCGCCTTCTGTCGGCCCTCGCGTCACTGGTGAGTATTTGTGTTCTTGGCGCATGCGCGTCCTCGGGCAGAGCCCCGGATGCTCTGCCGGACCACGGCAGCATGTATGTCGTCCTCGGTGAGGGTGGTGTCCCTGTGGCGCGTGTCGTCACATCGGCCCAGAGTTGCCCGAACATAAGGATCGATGGCACTGATTTCCTGATGACGGCGCGCGCGCGTGCCGAGGCCTTGCCCTTGCGTCCGACACGTTCTGCGGTGGAAGACAGCAAGCCGTCGGTATTTCCCATGCTGACTTGCGAGAAATTTATTCCCCCCAGGTCGGCCAAAGTGTCGGTGGACGGCCGCGAGTTGCCGATGCCGCCCGCGACGATCAACCGCATTGTCGTGATCGGCGATACGGGTTGCCGAATCAAGCACGCCGATAACGCGGCCCAACCCTGCAACGACATCAACCAGTATCCGTTTGCTGCCGTCGCATCGGCTGCAGCGAAATGGCACCCCGATCTGGTAGTGCACGTGGGCGACTACCTGTATCGTGAAAATGCCTGCCCGACCGGCAATGCCGGTTGTGCCGGAAGTCCGTGGGGTTACGGCTGGGATGCCTGGAACGCCGATTTCTTCAAACCTGCCGAACCGCTGCTGCGCGCAGCGCCATGGGTCATGGTGCGCGGCAATCATGAGTCTTGTGCGCGTGGCGGGCAAGGCTGGTGGCGCCTGATCGATCCGCGTCCATTGTTGCCGGGGCGCGATTGCGTTTTGCCGGCGAACGACGAAAATGGCGACTACGGCGACCCTTATGCCGTGCCGCTCGGTAACAGTGCGCAGTTGATCGTGCTCGACAGCTCAAACACGCAGAATGGCCCGATCAAGCCCGGCGATATTCGCAGCATCAAGTATGCCGACATGTATCGCAAGATGGATATCCTGTCCCAGCAAGCCAATTACAACATCGGCGTGAATCACCACCCGATTCTCGGCTTTGCCGCCAAGGAAAAGGAAGCAGGCAAGGTAACCTTGTTGCCTGGGAATTCCGGGCTTCAATCGGTATTCGGCAGCATCAACCCCTTGTTGCTCCCGCCACGCATGAATGCCATGCTCTCGGGCCATGTGCACGTTTGGGAGGAGGTCAGTTTTTCCAGCCCGCATCCGACCCAATTTATTGCCGGCTTCTCCGGCACGGCAGAAGATACCGTGCCCTTGCCGGCCGAGCTGCCTGCGGGTGAAACTCCCGCACCGGGCGCCATCGTCGACCACTTCAGTTCATGGGTCAATGGATTCGGCTACATGACAATGGAACGTCGCGGCGCCGATCAATGGGATGTCAAAATCTGGAACACGGCCGGCAAGCAGGTCAATGCTTGCCATATCGTCGGGAAGAATTCGGTCTGCGACGCGGCGCAGGTGACGTCCAAATGAATATCGAGCGACAGATTTAGGGCGGGCGGCCGGGTCCGCCCGCAACCTTCTAGGCGATAGCCGCTTCGATCAATCCCATTTCAGCACTCGACATCAATTTATCGATGTCGATCAGAATCAACATGCGATCTTCCAGCGTGCCAAGGCCAATGAGGAAATTGGAATTGAATGCCGTACCCATGTCTGGCGCCGGCTTGACCTGATCTGCGCTCAGGGTAATCACGTCGGACACGCTGTCGACAACCATGCCCACCACTCGGCCGGCAATATTGAGAATGATCACGACCGTGAATTGGTCGTAGGTGGGTTCGCCAAGCTTGAATTTGATGCGCATGTCGACGATGGGTACGATCGTGCCGCGCAAGTTCACCACGCCTTTGACAAACTCCGGCGCGTTGGCAATGCGTGTGACGGTTTCGTAGCCGCGCAATTCCTGAACCTTGAGGATCTGGATTCCATATTCCTCCTTGCCCAGGGTAAAGGCGAGAAATTCGTTGCCGGTATTATCGGCAATATTGGCCGACTGCACGGTTGTTGCTGGTTGGGTCATGGTATTTTTCCCTTCAAGAATAGGTCGATGCCGCCGCATGCTGGCTGTGGTGTCGAACGACATCTATCCATCACGGCCGCACTGTTCCTGGCGGGCAGGCTTGCAGAACCTGCTTTCCGCTTCGCAATAAAAGATTAGCAGAGTCTTTCGCCGAATGCGACGCGGAGTGTTGCTTTTGAGCCTTGGCGGGTTTTTGCAGATTTTACGAAGGTGGAAACAGCGGCAGCATCATCAATTTCCTGCACCTATTGATGATGCATTGCAACAGGCACAGGGAGTCAGGTCAGGCGATTTTTTGCCAGCGGCGGGTTCTTGGCAAAGTATTTCTTGATGCCCTTCAAAACCGCGTCAGCCATTTGATCCTGATAATCGTCGTCGGTCAGCTTGGCCTCTTCTTCCGGGTTCGAAATGAAGGCGGTTTCGATCAGGATGCTGGGGATGTCGGGTGCTTTCAAAACCGCGAAGCCTGCCTGCTCGACCGCACCCTTGTGCAAGCGGTTGATGCCGCCTATCTCGCCGAGCACGGCTTTGGCCAGCTTCATGCTGTCGTTGATTTGCGCCGTGGTGGACAAATCGAGCAACACGCCGGCCAGTTGCGCATCGTGTGCCTTGATGTTCACGCCGCCGATCAGGTCGGCGGCATTTTCCTTGTTGGCCAGCCAGCGCGCCGTGGTGGACGAGGCGCCTTTCTCTGACAAGGCGAAAACCGACGAGCCGCGCGCCGTCGGTTCAATGAAGCCATCGGCATGGATCGATACGAACAGGTCGGCCTGGACCTTGCGCGCCTTCTGCACGCGCATCGGCAACGGCACGAAGAAATCGGCGTCACGGGTCAGCATGACGCGCATGTTCGGCTGCTGCTCAATCTTGCCCTTGATGCGCTTGGCAATTTCCAGCACGACATCCTTTTCACGGTTGCCGCCGCGGCCGATAGCGCCGGGGTCTTCGCCGCCGTGGCCGGGGTCGAGCGCGATGGTGATCATGCGCGTAACCTGTTGCGGTTTGTCCGAATCTGTTTCGGCAGCAGGCGGCGCATGTTTGGGGGCATTGCCTGCCTGGCCATTGTTCGCGTTATTGGTCGCAGCTGTTGCAGAAGGCTTGGCGGCCCCCTTGTTTTCCTGCATCCATTCGCCGCGCGAAATCAGCGCCGCAATCGGGTCCGGGGCATTGACCGGATACAGGTCGAAAATTAACCGATGCTGGTATCCCGCGACCGGCTCCAGCGTGAACACCTGGGGATTGATCTCTTCCTTGAGGTCAAACACGAGCCGCACCACGTTCGGCCGGTTCTGGCCTACCCGCACCTGCTTGATATAGGGGTCGTCGCCCTGAATTTTGGCAACCAGGTCTTTCAGGGTCGAATTCAGTTCCAACCCATCGATATCGACCACCAGCCGCTCCGGGTTCTTGACCAGGAAATGCGTCGCCTTCAATTCACTGTCATTTTCCAGCGTCACGCGCGTATAGTCTTCGGAAGGCCAGACGCGCACGGCCAGAATTTGTGCCGCACGGGCTTGCAAGGTGGAAAACACGGAGAGTAGCAGGGTGGCGCCGGCCTTGAGGATGGTGCGGCGGGTGCCTTGATGCTTCGCGTTACTTGACGATACTACAGGCGTTTCGGCGGGCATCAGAGATTTGGGGCGAACTTTAGTCGATCTAGGCATTGACTACCTTTGTCGGACAATGCCTGCAATTTTACATCACGTCCCGGCCGGCCATCACCCGGAAGGTCTAAATATACGGCAATGTCGGGGCTCGGCAACACAGTATCTGCCTTTTCCGGCCATTCCACGATGCAAATATTGCTATCGTTGAAATCTTCGCGAAAGCCGGCTTCGAGAAATTCCTCCGCGCTGGCCATGCGGTAAAGGTCGAAATGGATCAGTTGCAGCGCGCGGCCGGCAATAATCAACTGGTAGGGTTCGGCCAGCGTGTAGGTGGGGCTCTTCACGTGCCCGGCATAGCCGGCCGCATGCAGCAGGGCGCGGGTAAGGGTCGTTTTGCCCGCGCCGAGGTCGCCGTACAGGTAAATGCAAAGGCCCGGTGCCAGGGTCTTGGCCAGTGCCGCGCCCAACGCAATGGTGCCTGCTTCGTCGTGTAGTTGATTATTGAGATGCTGCATCGAATAGAATGGTTGTTCCCTACGTTGTGCGTCATTATGCAAGAAAACACGTCAATCGACCTAAACAACCTCGCTCTCGCCATCAAGGCTTGGGGGCGCGAACTCGGCTTTGCCGACCTGGCGGTCGGCGACGTCAATCTCACCGCAGAGGAGGACGGCTTGCAGCAATGGCTGGCGCAAGGCTTCCACGGCGAGATGGATTACATGGCGGCACATGGGTTGAAACGCACGCGTCCGGCGGAGTTGGTTCCAGGGACAATACGCGTAATCAGCGCCCGCATGGACTATCTGCCGGCCGATGCCGGCGCAGATTGGCGTACCAGGGAAGAGCGCCGCTTGCAGGATCGCTCTGCTGCAGCAATATCCGTGTACGCGCGCGGTCGCGACTATCACAAGATCCTGCGCTCCCGCCTGCAGCAATTGGCGAAGCGCATTGCCGGTGAAGTCGGCGAGTTCGGCTACCGCGTGTTCACTGATTCGGCGCCGGTGATGGAAGTGGCACTCGGTGTGCGCGCCGGGCTCGGTTGGCGCGGCAAACACACGCTGCTGCTCAATCGCGAAGCGGGCTCGATGTTCTTTCTCGGCGAAATCTACACCGATCTGCCGCTTCCGGTCGACGCGGCCACCAGTGCGCATTGCGGGCAGTGCCGCGCCTGTATCGACATCTGCCCGACCCAGGCGATCATCGGTCCATACAAGCTCGACGCGCGACGTTGCATTTCCTACTTGACCATTGAATTGAAGGGCAGCATTCCGGTCGAATTGCGCCCCTTGATCGGTAATCGCGTGCTTGGTTGCGACGACTGCCAGTTGGCTTGCCCATGGAACAAATTTGCCCAACGTGCGGTGCTGCCTGACTTTGACGTGCGCAATGGCCTCGACCGCGCAAGCCTGGTCGACTTGTTTTCCTGGACCGAAAAACAATTTCTACAAAATTTCGAGGGCAGTGCAATTCGGCGCATCGGGCACGAGCGCTGGTTGCGCAATATTGCCGTTGGACTGGGTAATGCCACTACGATACCACCAGTGATCGCAGCGCTCGAATCACGGCGCGATCATCCAT
Source organism: Burkholderiaceae bacterium (assembly GCA_036561005.1). Lineage (GTDB taxonomy): Bacteria > Pseudomonadota > Gammaproteobacteria > Burkholderiales > Burkholderiaceae_D > PKWO01. The sequence goes on from DATBQE010000246.1 coordinate 23,836, forward strand.
CTGCCATGGTTCGCGAGCACGTCGCCTGGGCGCTGGAACAGCATAGCGTTGCGGGCCTTGGCAGCCAAACTTGACGCCCGCCGACGCGTACAAAAATAATGAGACCACCGCTACTGCTTCATCTATCACTGGTATCAGATTTTCTCTAGTCAACATTGCTCGCGGCGCATTCTTTTTCGCTCAATGATTTCGATGTCAAACACCGCAAGGCGCGATTGCCGACAAGCACAGTGTTGTACTTTGGTCGCGTCGTAACCACAGGCCGATAAAATTACTAGCAAATTACACGCGCCTGCTGGTAAAGTTCTGACTTACTTGAATTTGCCCAAACTTTCAGCACACGATGCAAGCTCGGCTTGGCTTCAGTGAGGCAAGCTTTGAGGAAGGCAAGGGCGGAGAAAAGTACATAAAAATAAGCCGGCAGAGGAAGACAGGATTTGAAGGCGGCGGGGATATAAGAACGGTATCGATACCGAGGATGTACGAGGAGACGTGCATTTCAATTAAAGCCGATGTGGCCTGCGGGCGATAAGCGGTGTGGAATGCAAAGCCGTATTTTAAGGCGCATCGGAAGATGCGCCTTTTTTGTTTTATAGTGTCGGAATGAATAAACAAGTCGCACGCGATGACATCTTTGCGGCCATCGTTGAAGCACCCTTTGGCGCCATAGGCATTCGTACCGAACCCGGCGCGGTACGCGAACTGGTCTACCTCCCTTCGAGCTTCGACGAGAAGGCGCCAACCGATGCGCTGGCCGAAAAAGTAGCATTGCAAGTGGCCCGCTACCTCACCGAACCCGACTATCGCTTTGACCTACCGCTGGCTGAAGTCGGCACCGCATTTCAGCACAAGGTCTGGAAAGTCATTTCCGACATCCCGCGCGGCGACGTGCTGACCTATGGCGAAGTCGCCAAGCTGATTCGCTCGGCGCCGCGTGCCGTCGGCCAGGCTTGTGGCGCCAACTGGTTCCCTCTCGTTATCCCTTGTCACCGCGTTACCGCCGCCGGCGGCCTCGGCGGATTTTCCCATCATGATGATGAAACCGGCTTTCACATCGGCGTCAAACGCTGGCTCTTGCGCCATGAGGGTGTCAGTGCCTACTCAACATTATTTTGACGCGCATGCCTGCAGCGGTTGAAAAACCTCCCGTCACACCGGAAAGCCAGGCCATGATCGACGAGTTTTGCGATTCCCTGTGGCTCGAAGACGGCCTGGCGAAAAATACCCTGGAAGCCTATCGGCGCGACATGAACCTGTTTGCCGGCTGGCTCAACGCCGATTGCGGCAAGGATTTGTACGCCGTGCAGGCGGACGATTTAAATCGCTATTTTGCGGCACGGCATGCCACCACCAAGGCTACGTCGGCCAATCGGCGACTGGCTGTGCTGAAACGTTTTTACCAGATGGCGTTGCGGCAAAACCGCGTCTCTGCCGACCCCTGTCTGCGCATGAAGTCGGCCAAGCAGGCGCCGCGTTTTCCCAAGACGCTGTCGGAAGCGCAAGTCGAAGCGCTGCTTGCCGCGCCTGATGTCGCCGTGCCGCTCGGCCTGCGCGACCGCACCATGCTTGAACTGATGTATGCCAGCGGCTTGCGCGTGTCGGAGCTGGTGCTCCTGAAATCGATCGAGGTCGGCATGAATGAAGGCGTGCTGCGCATTACAGGTAAAGGCAACAAGACGCGCCTGGTGCCGTTCGGCGAAGAAGCGCGCAGCTGGATCGAGCGTTACCTGCGTGAAGCGCGCGGCGCCATCCTCGGCGGCCAAATTGACGATGCCTTGTTCGTCACCGCACGCGGCGGCGCAATGACGCGCCAGATGTTCTGGAACCTGATCAAGAAATACGCGAAAACTGCGGACATCAATGCCCCGTTGTCGCCACATACCCTGCGCCACGCCTTTGCCACACATTTATTGAACCACGGCGCCGATCTGCGCGTGGTGCAACTGCTGCTCGGCCACGCAGATATTTCGACCACGCAGATCTATACCCACGTTGCGCGCGAACGCTTGAAGAAGTTGCACGCCCAACATCACCCACGCGGGTAAAATAGCTTTACCTGCCGAATCAAAATAATAGGAACGTATGAATTACCCGGTCATCGATACCCAGATTTCACCTGAAGGACGCCTTGAAGTTTTGTCCAAGGCGGAAGTCAACAAATTGCGCGACAACAGTCAGGGCGGCTTGTATCAAATTTTCCGCAACTGCTCGCTGGCCGTGCTCAACTGCGGCAATGCATTGGACGACGGCAAGGAATTGCTCGAACGCTATTCGTCGTTCGACATCAGCATCATCCAGCGCGAACGCGGCATCAAGCTTGACATCAAGGGCGCGCCGGCTTCTGCCTTTGTCGATGAAAAGATGATCAAGGGTATACACGAACACGTGTTCGCGGTGCTGCGCGACGTGATTTTCGCCAGCAATGAAATCATCGACAATCCGAATTTCGACCTGACGTCTTCGGACGGCATCACCGATGCAGTTTTCCACATTCTGCGCAATGCCAATGTGTTGCGGCCGATGAGCAATCCCAACATGGTCGTATGCTGGGGTGGCCATTCGATTGCGCGCGCGGAATACGAGTACTCCAAGCATGTCGGCTACGAAATGGGCTTGCGCGGACTCGACATTTGCACCGGCTGCGGACCGGGCGCAATGAAAGGGCCGATGAAGGGCGCCACTATCGGCCACTCCAAGCAACGCATAGGCGGCGGGCGTTACCTCGGCTTGTCCGAGCCCGGCATTATCGCTGCCGAAGCGCCGAACCCCATTGTTAACGACCTCGTCATCCTGCCCGATATTGAAAAACGCCTGGAAGCCTTCGTCCGCGTCGGGCACGGCATCGTCGTGTTTCCCGGCGGCGCCGGCACGGCGGAAGAAATCCTGTATATCCTCGGCATCCTGCTGCATCCCGATAATGCCGATCTGCCCTACCCGCTGATCTTCACCGGCCCCGAAAGTGCGCGCGCGTATTTCGAACAGATCGACCAGTTCATCGGCGCCACGATCGGATCGGAAGCGCAAAGCCGCTACCGCATCATCATCGACAATCCGGCCCTGGTAGCGCAGGAAATGCAGAGCGGCATCAAGCAGGTGCGCGAATATCGCAAAGACCATGCCGATGCCTATTACTTCAACTGGCACCTGAAGATCGATCACGAATTCCAGCGTCCCTTCATTCCCACGCATGAAAACATGCGCGGCCTGAGCCTGCACACGGGCCAGGAAAGACACCTGCTGGCCGCCAATTTGCGCCGCGCCTTTTCCGGTGTCGTGGCGGGCAATGTAAAAGACCAGGGCATACGCGCGATAGAACAATTCGGGCCCTTTGAAATCTGCGGTGACCATGCCCTCATGCAACGCATGGACGAATTGCTGACATCTTTCGTGGCGCAGCATCGCATGAAGTTGCCGGGCAAGACTTATACGCCTTGCTATCGCGTTGTGAAATAAGGCGGATACAGGCCTCATGGGAAAATTGACTCTCGACCGCATCCTGCAATCGCAGGGATTCGGCACGCGCAAATGGTGCCGCGAATTGATCACGGACGGTGAGGTGGCAATCGCCGGTGAGGTCATCACCGACTATCGCGCGGCAATCGACACCGACAATCTGGTATTCACGCTCTTTGATGATGAATGGATTTATCGCGAGCACGTCTACATTGCCGTGAACAAGCCGCCCAACATCGAATGCTCGCGCAAGCCCAGCCACCATCCTGGCGTGTTGAGTCTGCTGCCCGAACAGTTCACCTGGCGCGAAGTGCAGCCGGTCGGGCGGCTCGACCACGACACCACCGGCATGCTATTGATGTCGGACGACGGCGCCTTCATCCATGCCCAATCGTCGCCGAAGCGCCATGTGCCCAAGCTGTATGTCGCCACCACGCATGACCCGGTGACGGAGGCGTTGATCGAGCAATTGCGCAAAGGGGTTCAACTGCATGACGAGCCGGCTCCGCTGGCAGCGCAAAGCTGCCGCGTGCTCGGCGATCATGAATTGGAGATTGTGCTGGAGCAGGGCAAATATCACCAGGTCAAACGCATGCTTGCTGCTGCGGGCAACCATTGCAGGGCCTTGCGCCGCACCGCCATCGGCAGCCTGACGCTGGAATCGCTCGATCTGGAAGAAGGCGAGTGGTGCTTTCTCGAAACGGAGCAACTCGCGTTGCTGGCCTGACAGTGAATCAGGCGCGTCGACGAAACAAACTTGTCGCACCTTTGCCGGTGCGTGACGGCATCGGTCCCAGTTTTCTCTGGATACCCGAGGGCAAGTGGGACAACCTGCGGCAATTTCTCCTCGAACGATTTGCCGAAGTTGATCCGGTTAGTTGGGATAGGCGCCTGGCGAAAGGCGAGGTCGTCGATGCGAACGGCACCGTGCTCGATGCAGCCAGCGAAGTCAGGCGTGGCATGTGCATCTTTTATTACCGTGAAATCGAGAGCGAGACGCGCATTCCTTTCGACGAGCAGATCCTCTATCGCGACCAACATATCCTCGTGGTCGACAAGCCGCACTTCCTGCCAGTTACGCCGGCCGGGCGTTTCCTGCGCGAGACCCTGCTGGTCAGGTTGAAGCTGTCCACAGGGTTAGACGAACTCGTGCCGCTGCACAGGCTCGATCGTGAAACTGCCGGTGTTGTCCTGTTCTCGCATAATCCGGCCAGCCGCGGCACTTACCAGGCCTTGTTCCGCGAACGCGCAATCGACAAGGTCTACGAAGCGATTGCGCCGGTGAATCCCGTCTTGCACTTCCCGCTGACGCGCCGTAGCCGCATCGTTCCCGGCACGCCGTTTTTTCGCATGCAGGAGGAAGAGGGCGAGGTCAATGCCGAGACATCGATCGAGATGATGGAACAACGCGACATGATGGCAAGCTATCGCCTGCACCCGATTACCGGCAAACAACATCAATTGCGCGTCCACATGGCCGCACTGGGCATACCGATACAAAACGACGATTTTTATCCCCATGCACTACCATGCAAGGGAGACGATTTTTCGCGTCCGCTAAAACTGCTGGCGCGCTCGATTACCTTTGACGACCCGTTGAGCGGCGCGCGCTGCACGTTTGCGAGTAACCGAACTCTGGAAGGAAATATCACATGAGAACCACCCGGGCGACCGCCGCCGTTGAACGCCTCAAAAGGCGCAGCGGCAATCCGAATTACCAGATGATATTGAACGCCAACAGCATGCTCTACCTGGTGCTGGCAAGTGGCGGCGATGCCGCGCCGCTTGTGCAATGCGAACCGATGCCGATGGACGCCTTCGTGCAATTTGTCGATGCATTCGGGCCGCAGATCCCACGGCGCGCCACCAAGAACGATCTGGCCTTCGAGGCTCAATTGACCAGGAAAAAGAAGCCTGAATGACATGCCGCCGATTAGACCGGCGCCGAGTCGCCATAAGGAAAAGCAGGAATCCATCATGAACGTGAGTTTTTGGGAACAGGATGCCATGCTCGACGCCGATTTCATCGTCATCGGCGGCGGGATCATCGGCTTGCAAACTGCGCTGGAGTTGCGCCAGCGCGAACCGCGCGCAAGCATTGTCGTGCTGGAGCGCGGCCTGCTGCCTTCGGGGGCATCGAGCCGCAATGCCGGTTTTGCCTGCTTCGGCAGCCTCACCGAAATCCTGGCCGATATCGAAGAGCTCGGGCAGGTTGCCGCAATTGCCCTGGTCGAGCGGCGCTGGCGCGGGTTGAATCGCCTGCGCGCGCGGATGGACGATGCGGCCCTGGGCTTCGAATGTTTTGGCGGCAGTGAATTGTTATTGGAAAAACACTTGCCGGCACTGGAGCAACTCGATTCGCTCAATGCGATATTGCATGACCTGTTCGGTCAAAACATCTTTGCGCTCGATACGGAGGGCTTGCAGCGGAGCAAATTTGGCCCGCTGGTCAAGGCGATGGTCTTCAATCCGCTTGAAGCGCAGATCCATTCCGGACGCGCCATGCGTTCGCTGGCGAAACTGGCCGCGCAGCAGGGCATTGAGATCCATACCGGCGCCGAAGTGGCAGGCTTGGAAGACACCGGCGCGCAAGTGCAGGTGACGACCGGCGGCGAGCGTCCGCTGACATTCCGCGCCGCGCGAGTCGCGCTATGCACCAGCGGCGTGACGGCCAAGTTGCTTCCGGAATGCGGCATTGTGCCGGGGCGCGGGCAAGTGGTGGTCACCACGCCGATTTCCGGCCTGCCTTGGCGCGGCACCTTCCACATGGACGAAGGCTTTTACTATTTTCGCAATGTGGGCGACAGGGTCTTGCTGGGCGGCGGACGTAACCTCGACTTCGATACCGAGCAAACCAGCGACATGGCATTGAGCGGCAAGATACAGTCAGCGTTGGAAGCGCTGCTGCATGAAACCATTCTGCCCGGGCAGACATTCGAAATAGAACACCGCTGGGCCGGCATCATGGGATTCACCGAGCAAGGCATGCCGCAGGTGCGCATGGCGTCGGAGCGGGTTGCTATCGGATTCGGCTGCAACGGCATGGGCGTGGCACTCAGTGCCGATATTGCAGCGGAGACTGCCAAGCTTTTGTCGGAACAATAAAAAACGGGCTGCAAAGCAGCCCGTTCTTGTTCAAGCGTTCAACTCGCCTCGATCGGCTGCGATTTTACTCGACAGCCGCAAGGCAGGGTTGCAGCCAAAATTACTTCTTGGCGCGGCCAGCGGCCTTGGTCGTGGTTTGTGCGAACTGGGTCACGGCGGTGTCAACGTTGGCTTGCAGAACTTCGCTTGCCTTCTTGGCGCTCTTGGTGAACTGTTCGTAACCGGCGTTGGCATTGTCGACAGCGGTCTTGATGAAAGCAACAGCCTTTTCCGAACCGGCTGGTGCATTCTTGGTCACGGCGTCGATGAATTCGCTAACCTTGCGGCTGCTTTCAGCGATTTGCTCTTCGGCTGCCTTGGCAAATTCAGCCTGGGCACTCGAAGCGATGGTTGCCAGCGAACGGCTGTAAGCCAATGCCTTTTCGGCACTCGGTTGGCTTTGTGCACTCGTCAGCGAGAAGAATTCTTGTGGATCCTTGATTGCCAGCAATTGCTTGGTGGCAGCCGACGTTTCTTCGAACGAGGCCTTGGCCGTGTTCAGGTTCAGGTCGACGATCTTGGTGACGCTTTCAAATGCGCGGGTGGTCAGCGCGTTCAACGTAGCGATTTGCGCTTCGAAATTGGACTTGGCAGCGGCCGAAAACTGTTCTGGTGTTGTAAACATGGTGATCTCCTGGATATTTAGCAGTAATGCAAATTGGGTTAAGCGCAAACTCGTTTAAACGCATTGTGCGCTGCAACAATTCAATTTTAGCGACTTCAATTCCAATGTCAAGAGATTTTTGGTGCATCGCACAAAAAACTGCATTTATCTCTGGATTGCCTGACAAAAACATTTCAGCAAGTAATATGCCAACATGACAAGTTCGATCAAGTTTCGCCCACGGAAGAGGCTTATCACTCTTGGTGATCAGATTGAGGCAACGCATGTGAATCCGGGGTTGCGGCACAATTGCCTATCGCCCGCTCCGTGATTGTGCAAAGCGGCAAAAACAGGGCAGTTTGGTGCTGCCTGCACCAGGGCGGCACATCGGGACATCATATCGCGCGATAATACGAGGTCCTCATTTCCCATGAAATCATGAGCAAGAAAGATCACGTCTCCGAAACCCCGGCCACGCAATTCCTGCGCAAGCATGCCATCGCCTTTACCGAACACCCCTACGAATACGAAGAGCACGGTGGCACCGAGGTCTCCGCGCGCGAGCTGGGCGTCGACGAGCACCATGTTGTCAAAACCCTGGTCATGCAGGATGAAGCGGCCAAACCGCTGATCGTCCTGATGCACGGCGACCGCAAGGTGTCCACCAAGAACCTCGCGCGCCAGATTGGCTGCAAGTCGGTTGAGCCGTGCAAACCGGAAGTGGCGTCGCGTCACTCGGGCTATATGCTTGGCGGCACGTCGCCGTTCGGCACCAGAAAAGCCATGCCGGTCTACGTGGAAGAAAGCATACTCGCGCTCGACAAGATATACATCAATGGCGGCCGGCGCGGCTACTTGGTCGGCATTGCGCCGACCGTGATGCAGGACGTACTGCCGGTCAAAGCAGTCAATTGTGCTTTGCAGCAATAAAAAATTACCGTTTTGACCAATGAATATGGCGCGAGTCGGTATCATACGGTCAACTTCAAGCCACAATCAATTCTTGCAGCACATAAAAAGGAAACGCATACCCAATGAATACGCTCTGGTTCGGCATTGCTGCTTATCTGATCGGCTCCATCTCATTTGCCGTGATCGTCAGTAAGGTATTTGGCCTGGCCGATCCGCGCACATATGGTTCAAAAAATCCGGGCGCAACCAACGTCCTGCGTAGCGGCAACAAGGTTGCTGCGCTGGTGACCCTGATCGGCGACGGTTTCAAGGGCTGGCTGGCAGTATGGCTGGCATTGCAATACGGGCAGCAATTTGGTGTGGAAGACAAAGGAGTGGCGCTGGTTGCCCTGGCAGTCTTCCTTGGGCACTTGTGGCCGCTTTATTTCAAATTTGTGGGTGGCAAGGGTGTGGCAACCTTCCTCGGCGTCATGCTTGGATTGAACGTCTTGCTCGGCTTGGCAACCATGCTGACCTGGCTCGCGGTTGCTTTTGCATTTCGCTATTCGTCGCTGGCAGCCTTGCTGGCCAGCGTGTTCGCGCCGCTGTTTTACCTGATGCGTTTTGGCGCCAACGATAACGACACGCTGGTGACCCTGTTGGCGATTGTGGCAATGAGCGCCTTGTTGATATACCGCCATCGGCAGAATATCAGCAACTTGCTGGGCGGCAAGGAAAGCAAGATCGGCGCAAAAAAGAAGTAGGCCGGCAAATTAACCGGGCAGCAGTTCCGCCAACGGCCAGCGCGGCCGCACGTTGAAGGCGTAGTTACGCGTCGCGGCGTCGGGGTTGATGCGCAAGCGCATTGCCCCCGCAAAGGCAATCATCGCGCCGTTGTCGGTGCAAAATTCCATCTCGGGGTAATAAACGCGAAAGCGCTTTCTCTGCGCGGCGGCATTCAAGGCGTCACGCAATTGCCGGTTGGCACCGACGCCGCCGGCAATCACCAGCCGCTTCAGGCCGGTATGTTTGAGCGCGCTTAGGCACTTGGCTACCAGCACATCGACAATGGCATCGACAAAAGAGCGCGCCACATTGGCCTTGTCCTGTTCGCAAATATTGGTGATCTGGTTGCGCACCACGGTCAGCACCGCCGTCTTCAAGCCGGAAAAGCTGAAGTTCAAATCCTTGGAATGCAGCATCGGCCGCGGCAGTTTGTAGACTGTCGGGTCGCCGAATTCCGCCAGACGCGAAATGGCAGGCCCACCGGGGTAGCCGAGGCCCAGCAGCTTGGCCGATTTGTCGAAAGCCTCGCCGGCCGCGTCGTCCAGAGTTTCACCGAGCAGGATGTAACGGCCGACACCGTCGACGCGCATCAATTGCGTGTGACCGCCCGAAACCAGCAAGGCAACAAACGGAAACTCCGGCGGATCGCTTGCCAGCAAGGGAGAGAGCAGGTGGCCTTCCAGATGGTGTATGCCGAGCACCGGTTTGTCGAGCGCGAGGCCCAGTCCGCAAGCGATCGAAGAACCGACCAGCAACGCGCCGGCAAGGCCGGGTCCTTGCGTAAATGCAATCGCGTCGACTGCCGATAGCGGTTCGTTCGCCTGCTGCAGCACCTGCTCCAGTAATGGAATGGCGCGCCGGATATGGTCGCGCGAGGCGAGCTCGGGCACCACGCCGCCGTATTCTTCATGCATTGCCACCTGCGAATGCAGCGCATGCGACAGCAAGCCGCGCTCGGTATCATAGAGCGCAAGGCCGGTTTCATCGCAGGAAGATTCGACGCCGAGGACGAGCATGGGAGCAGGAAAGCATTGTTGCGGATGCGACATTGTAAAGCAAAGGCGGGTTCGGCCCGCGCCCAACGCTCGGCAAAGGGGCATGCCAGACGCCGCGCTCAGCCCGTTTGCCTGCGCTTCAGTGTAAGCTACCGTCCTGACAGGCTTACCGGTTGTTTTTTACCCATCACTCTCCAAACGCAATGACAGAACCATTCGCCGCCGCGCGCTTCATCAAGGAAATCGGGCGCGGGAAAAAAGGCGCGCGCAGCCTCTCCCGAACCGACGCCACCGAGCTGTACACAGCCATGCTCGACGGCCGTGTCTCGGACCTGGAGCTGGGCGGCATCATGTTGGCCATGCGCATCAAGGGCGAGTCGGTTGACGAGGTTGCCGGCTTCCTTGAAGCCGCCCAGGCTTCATTCGAGGCATTGCCTGTGCCGGACGGTGAATTTGCCCCGGTCGTCATTCCCAGCTATAACGGTTCGCGCCAACTGCCCAATCTGACACCTTTGCTGGCCTGCCTGCTGGCGCGCGAAGGGGTGCCGACCTTGATTCACGGCGTCGTCGATGATCCGGGCCGCGTAACCAGTGCACAGATATTGCATGCGATGGGTTATCAGCTTGCCGGTGATCAAGCGCAAGTGGCGCAGCAATTTGCCGCCCGTGCGCCGGCCTTTGTTTCTGTCAACGTCCTGGCACGGCGCATGGCGCGCCTGTTGGCCATGCGCCGCGTACTCGGCGTGCGCAATTCCACCCACACGCTGGTCAAGCTGATTCAGCCATTCAGCCGGCCGGCGCTGCGACTCAATTCCTATACCCATCCCGAATACCTGGCCATGCTGACCGAGTATTTTTCCACGGCAGCGCCGGTTGATCGCGGCGACGTGTTCCTCATGCGCGGCACCGAAGGTGAAACCGTAGCCAATGCCAAACGTGCGCAGCAAATCACCTGGTTCCACGGCGGCACTTGCACCACCCTGGTCGAGCGCCAGGAACCGGTCGATGAATTGCCGGCGCTGCCGGATTCGCCCGATGCCATCACCACGGCTGCCTGGATTCAAGCCGTGCTCAAAGGAAAACAACCGGTACCATTCGCCATTGCCGAGCAGGCAAGACATTGCATCGAAGTCGCCCGGCAATTGCGCGCCGCCGAAAGCGCTACTGCCAAAGTTCAACAATGACAAAAACCTACGACGTCGCGGTAATCGGCGCCGGTGCGGCCGGCATGATGTGTGCTGCAGTTGCCGGCCAGCGCGGTAAATCGGTCGTTCTGATCGACCATGCCGAAAAGCTGGCAGAGAAAATCCGCATTTCCGGCGGCGGCCGCTGCAACTTCACCAACCTGCACACGACCCCGCAAAATTTCCTGTCGCAGAACCCGCATTTTTGCAAAAGCGCGCTGGCTCGCTATACGCCGCAGGATTTCCTCGGTCTGATGAAGCGCTACCACATCCCTTATCACGAGAAACACAAAGGCCAGCTGTTTTGCGACCGTTCGGCCGAAGACATCATCGCCATGCTGAAAGCCGAATGCGATGCCGCCAACGTCGCCTGGCGCATGCCGTGCAAGGTTCGCGGCGTGAGCAAGCAGGGCGAATTGTTCCGTATTGAGGCCGAGGGCGGCGAGATTCTTGCCGAAAAAGTCGTGATCGCGAGCGGCGGCTTGTCCATCCCCAAGATCGGCGCGAGCGACTTTGCGTTCCGCCTCGCCAAGCAATTCGGCCTGAAAATGATCGAGCCGCGTCCGGCGCTGGTGCCGCTGACTTTCGACGAAGCCGCGTGGCAGCCGTTTGTTCCGCTGGCCGGCATCGCCTTGCCGGTCGATATCGAGACAGGCGAGAAGAAGGACAAGGGCTATTTCCGCGAAGACCTGCTGTTTACCCATCGCGGCCTGTCGGGCCCTGCCGTGTTGCAGATTTCCAGCTTTTGGGAACCCGGCGCGGCGTTGACCCTCAACCTGCTGCCTGAAGTCGATTTGTCGCAGGAGTTGATCGAAAGCAAATCTACAGTCAAAAAGAATCTCGGCAATTACCTCGCGCAATTTCTTCCAGCGCGCCTGGCAGAAGGTTGGCTGATTGCCAATGACTTCAATGGCGATGGACGTTTGGCAGACATGCAAGATAAGCAACTGCGTCGCCTTGGCGAATCGCTCAACCGCTGGCGCATCGTGCCCAACGGCTCGGAAGGGTACCGCAAGGCCGAAGTGACGCGCGGCGGGGTCGATACGAAAGAGTTGTCCCAGCAAAGCATGATGGCCAATCGCGTGCCGGGGTTGCATTTCATCGGTGAAGCGGTCGACGTGACCGGTTGGTTGGGCGGATATAACTTCCAATGGGCTTGGGCTTCGGGGTTTGCGGCTGGGACATCCATATAGGTAGACTCCCCAAGTGCAAATTCGCCACAATCGCTTCCCAAAGCACAAAGGGGCTTCCATTTCGCTTGCAGGGCTGCTATACTCGCGGTCTTCCCTAAAACCCTTACCCATGGTTTGAGTAATACATGACCACAATTCGCCTAAAAGAAAACGAGCCGTTCGAAGTCGCCATGCGCCGCTTCAAGCGCACTATCGAAAAAACCGGTCTGTTGACCGAGTTGCGCGCGCGCGAGTTTTACGAAAAGCCGACCGCTGAGCGTAAGCGCAAGCTTGCTGCCGCCGTGAAGCGCCATTACAAGCGCATCCGCAGCCAGCAATTGCCAAAGAAGCTCTACTAAGCACTGCCAGAATTTCGTCGTGCGGTAACTTTGCACGGCTACATTGCAAACCCGCTCCGGTGTTGGTCCGCAGCGGGTTTTGGCTTTTTGCTTAGTTCGGATGTTTTGTCACTATCGTATCGTCACCATCTACTGTCGCCGATAATACTCTTTGTCGGCATCAACATTTAGCGAGGACTGCATGAGCCTGAAAGCCCAAATCCAGGAAGACATGAAAACCGCCATGCGCGCCAAGGAAACTGCGCGTCTGGCTACTATCCGCCTATTGCTCGCCGCCATGAAACAGCGCGAGGTCGATGAACGCATCGAGTTGACCGACACCGACATCCTGACCATCATCGAAAAAATGATCAAGCAGCGCAAGGATTCGATCACGCAATACGAAGCCGGCGCCCGCCAGGACCTGGCCGATATCGAAAAAGCCGAAATGGCAATCCTTGCGACCTACATGCCTGCCGCCTTGTCCGACGCCGAAGTGCAGGCTGAAGTCGACGCCGCCATGGCCGAAACCGGTGCTGCCGGCATGCAGGACATGGGCAAGGTCGTTGCCATATTGAAGGGCAAGCTGGCCGGCCGCGCCGACATGGGCAAGGTATCGGGATTGGTCAAGGCCGCGCTGTCGAAGAAGGCTTGAGCCGGCATCGCTGACTCTGCGCTGCCGAGCCTGCCTTTGCCCTATTTCCGGCCGTGATCCCGCAATCCTTCATCCAGGATCTGCTCAACCGCGTCGACATCGTCGACGTGGTGGGCCGTTACGTGCAGCTCAAAAAGGGCGGCGCCAATTTCATGGGCCTGTGCCCGTTTCACAATGAAAAGTCGCCCAGCTTCACCGTCAGCCCGACCAAGCAGTTTTACCATTGCTTCGGCTGCGGCGCGCACGGCACGGCAATCGGTTTCCTGATCGAGTATTCCGGCCTCGGCTTCGTTGAAGCCGTGAAAGACCTGGCGCAAAACGTCGGCATGGTCGTGCCCGACAACGAAGACAAGATCCCACCGGCGCAACGGGCCGAGTACCAAGCCAAGAGCCTGGCATTGTCGGAAGCCATGACGCTGGCCTGTGATTATTATCGCGCGCAATTGCGCACCGCCGAGCGCGCCAAGAACTACCTCAAGGGCCGCGGCCTGACCGGTGAAATTGCCGCACGTTACGGCATGGGCTATGCGCCGGACGCCTGGGACAGCCTGCGTACAGTTTTCCCTGACTACGAAGTGAGCGCACTCGAAGAAGCCGGCCTCGTCATCGACAAGGGCGACGAAGGCGGCGGGCATCACAAGCGCTACGACCGTTTCCGTGATCGCGTCATGTTCCCGATCCGCAACGTCAAAGGGCAGGTTATCGCTTTCGGCGGACGTATTCTCGACAGTGGCGAGCCCAAGTACTTGAATTCGCCCGAGACGCCCCTATTTCAGAAGGGAAGCGAGTTGTATGGCTTGTTCGAAGCACGGCAAGCCATTCGCGAAGCAGGGTATGTGCTGGTGACAGAAGGATACATGGACGTGGTCGCCTTGGCGCAAATGGGTTTTCCGCAGGCGGTGGCCACGCTGGGCACGGCTTGCACGCCCATCCACGTGCAAAAGCTGCTGCGCCAGACCGACAAGGTGATCTTCAGTTTCGACGGCGACAGCGCCGGCCGCCGTGCCGCCAGGCGCGCGCTCGATGCCAGCCTGGTGCACGCCAACGACAACAAGACCATCAAATTCCTGTTCCTGCCCACGGAGCATGACCCTGACAGCTACATCCGCGAACTGGGCACCGAAGCATTCGAGCAGCAAGTCAATGATGCGATGCCCTTGTCGCAATTTCTCATCAAGGAAGTGGTCGGCGAGCAAGATCTGAACACACCCGAAGGCCGGGCACGCGTGCAATTCGACGCCAAGCCCCTGCTGCAGGCCATGCCGGCGTCGTCCCTGCGGTTGCAAATTGTACGCAGCCTGGCGCAGATCACGCAAAGCACGCCGGGCGAGATTGAATCGTTGTTTGAACTGGCACAGCCGGTTGCGCGTGCCCGTCTGGCGCCGCCATCGACCAAGCGCAAGGCGCCGATGGGTCTGGAGCGCCAGATCATGCGGCTATTGGTGGCACACCCGACGTTGGTCGCCGAGCTCGACGACGATGCGCTTGACGCCCTGGCCTATATCGCTCCCGATAGCGCCGAAATGTTCGCCCAACTGCTGGCCGCCGGCGCGGAGATGGGCGAGGGCGCCAGTTTTGCCGTACTCGTACAGATTTTGCAGGGAGCCGGTTCCGATTTCGATACCTTTATTGCCGAAATCGCCGCAGCAGCAGAGGGTGATATAAATATTGCCAAAGTGGAACTTTCAGACGCCCTGCGCAAGATCAAGCTGCAAATGATCGATGCCGAGTTGGCGCGAATTTCCAGCACCACCACGCTTGACGATGAAACCAAAAAATTGCACCAGGAATTGACGCAAAAGAGACGAAATTTGATGCAGCAAAGACCGACTTAGCAGACTAAACTGAATCCAGGACTGGTCATGGCTTTGTCTTGGATAGGCTGCTGTGATATACTTAAAAGCTTTTTATTCAAGACCTTACAAGCTTATAGCGGGGTCAAAAAGTAATAAGGACGGGGGCGCGGCGAGGTGCGGATTGGGGTTCGCAGCGCAGCGCAAATTGCGGCGAACACATGGGAACCTGCGTAAAACATCGCTGCCCATGCAATGCTGCAAATTGGATTGAGCAAGATTGGTTTAGAGAGGCCGCGGGCGAGTCCGAGTAACCGGCAGGGCACGCGAAGGTGATTGCAAAGATTCATGCATGAATGCGTAGGAAGTTGCTGCGCATTTTTGCATCATTCGGCCCGACTAAAGTATCACCAGTGATAGGCATTGGGGTTACGTGGTCGGGCAATTTAGTTGCTTGTTGATTCCATGGCGAACGCAATGAAGAAACCCGTGAAAACACCGACAATCCCCGCAAAGAAAACGGCTGTATCGAAACCGGCAGTCAAGCCCGCAGCGAAGGTGGAAGTTAAGCCTGCAGCCAAGCCGATAGTCAAGGCGGCAGCCAAGCCGGCACCGGCGTCTGCAAAAGCGGTTCCCAATGCGAAGTCGACAAGCACGACCAAGGTTGCAGCCAAACCTGCACCCAAAGCAAGCCCCAAGGCAGTCCCTGCAAAGACGGCCAAGGCAGGCACTCCCAGTAAAGATAAACAAGTAGCCAAACCAGCGGCAAAAGCTACCGACAAACCGGTAGCGGCACCATCGAAAGCACCTGTGACAACCAAGAAATCCGAACCGAAAAAAGTCAGCGCTCCCACCCCGGTGAAAGCTGCTGAAAAAGTTGAAGCCAAACCTGAAGCCAAAGCAGGCGTTGCGGTCATGATCACCGCCACCGTCAGCCAGACTACCGATGCCGCCACCCTGGCCGCCATCGATACGTCGGGCTACGTGCTGCCGTCGGTCAAAGTGCCGGGCCGCCGCGGCCGCAAGCCCAAGGAATTCCAGCCCGAGAACGACGAAGTCGCCGCGCTCAACGCCGTCGAACGCGCCGAACTGAAAGCGGTCGACAAGGCCAAGGCCAAGGACCGTAAGGCCAAGGAAAAGGCCCTGCTGAAAGACGCATTCTCGTCCGACACCGAGGCGACTGAAGAAGAACTCGAACGCCGCCGCCAAAAGCTCAAGACGCTCATCAAGCTGGGCAAGGAACGCGGCTTCCTGACCTATTCGGAAATCAACGACCATCTGCCGGAAAACATTGTCGACCCTGAAGCCATCGAAGGCATCATCGGCACGTTCAACGACATGGGTATCGCGGTCTACGAACACGCGCCCGACGCTGAAACCCTGCTCCTGTCCGACAACGTGGCAACCGTTGCCAGCGATGACGACGCCGAAGCAGCCGCCGAAGCAGCACTCTCGACCGTCGACTCCGATTTCGGCCGCACCACCGACCCGGTTCGCATGTACATGCGCGAAATGGGCTCGGTTGAGCTGCTGACGCGCGAAGGCGAAATCGAAATCGCCAAGCGTATTGAAGACGGCCTGAAAGACATGATCCAGGCCATCTCCGCCTGCCCGACCACGATCGCAGAAATCCTGGTCTCGGCCGAGCGCATCGCCAATGACGAAATCAAGATCGACGAAATCGTCGACGGCCTGGTCGACATGAACGTCAGCGAGCCAGTGCTCGCGGCAGTTGCCGCCGTTGAAGAAGACGACGAAGAAGAAGAGGAAGAAGAAGGCGAAGAAGAAGACGAAGGCGGCGCCTCCGGTGCAGCCGGCTTCTCCGCCGAGCAGCTCGAACAACTGAAGCGCGAAGCGCTGGCCAAGTTCGCCACCATCCAGGTCCAGTTCGACAAGATGCGCAAGGCGTTTGAGAAGGAGGGTTACAACTCCAAGTCCTACGTCAAGGCCCAGGAAACGATTTCGGCTGAATTGCTCGGCATCCGCTTCACCGCCAAGGTCGTCGAAAAGCTGTGCGACACCCTGCGTGGCCAGGTCGATGAAGTGCGCCATATCGAAAAGCAGATCCTCGACGTCGTGGTCAATCGTTGCGGCATGCCGCGCAGCCACTTCATCAAGGTATTCCCGGGCAACGAAACCAACCGCGAATGGATCGACGGCGAAGTAAACGGCGGCCATGCCTACAGCATGGTGCTCGGCCGCAGCGTGCCGACCGTCAAGGAACTGCAACAGAAACTGATCGACCTGCAAGCGCGCGTCGTGTTGCCGCTGCCTGATCTGCGCGACATCAATCGCAAGATGGCAGCCGGCGAAATGAAGGCGCGCAAGGCAAAGCGTGAAATGACCGAAGCCAACCTGCGTCTCGTGATTTCCATCGCCAAGAAATACACCAACCGCGGCCTGCAATTCCTAGACCTGATCCAGGAAGGCAACATCGGCTTGATGAAGGCCGTGGACAAGTTCGAATACCGCCGCGGCTACAAGTTCTCGACCTATGCAACGTGGTGGATCCGCCAAGCCATCACCCGTTCCATCGCCGACCAGGCGCGCACCATCCGTATTCCGGTGCACATGATCGAAACCATCAACAAGATGAACCGCATCTCGCGGCAAATCCTGCAGGAAACCGGCGCCGAACCCGACCCGGCCACCCTGGCCATCAAGATGGAAATGCCGGAAGACAAGATCCGCAAGATCATGAAGATCGCGAAGGAGCCGATCTCCATGGAAACGCCGATCGGTGACGACGACGATTCGCATCTGGGCGATTTCATCGAAGACACGAACACCGTCGCACCGGCTGACGCCGCGTTGCATGCAAGCATGCGTGACGTGGTGAAGGACGTGCTCGATTCGTTGACGCCGCGTGAAGCAAAGGTATTGCGCATGCGTTTCGGTATCGAAATGAGCACGGACCACACGCTGGAGGAAGTCGGCAAGCAGTTCGACGTGACGCGTGAGCGTATTCGGCAGATCGAAGCGAAGGCGCTGCGCAAGCTGCGTCATCCGAGCCGATCGGAGCAACTGCGCTCGTTCCTCGATCTCGAATAGACGGCGCGCTCGTCGCGGCCGAAAAAGGGTGGGCGCGAGCCCGCCCTTTTTTTGCGTCCGGAATGCGGATGGCCGCAGCCGAGGCGAATTGTCGCAGCGCAATATCAATTTCGGCCTGCGACCCCA
>DATBQE010000247.1:0-14019 GCA_036561005.1 Burkholderiaceae bacterium
CGCCCATGATGCCAAGACCGATGAATCCTACTTTTGCCATGATGTTTTCCTTTTGCTGATTTTCGTTCAAACGGACATTTGCCATGCATCATGTGCGGCACGCCAGGCCAGGCCTTCGGCTGTTCCGTTCCTTGGCTTGTACTCGCACCCTACCCACCCGTCATAGCCGATGTTGTCGAGTAGTGCGAACAGATAGCGATAATTGATCTCGCCCGTGCCCGGCTCGAAACGTCCTGGATTGTCTGCCAGCTGCACGTGCTTGATCATCGTCAGATTGTTCTTGATGGTATTGGCCAGTTCGCCTTCCATGCGCTGCATGTGATAGATGTCATATTGCACGAACAGGTTGTCCGAACCGGTTTCCCTGATCAGTTCCATTGCATGCTTGGTTCCGGAAAGGAAAAAGCCGGGGATGTCGAAGGTGTTGATCGGCTCGATCAGCAGGCGTATGCCCCGCTCTTTCAGGCGCGCGGCCGCATGGCGCAGGTTGCGTACCAGGGTGTCGTGCGCCTGCTCGCGGCTGGCATTCCTTGGCGCAATGCCGACCAGGCAGTTCAACTGCTTGACATGCAAGGCCTTGGCATAGCGGATCGCATCGTCAACGCCTTGCTCGAATTCGCCTACGCGATCCGGATGGCAGGCAATGCCGCGCTCGCCGGCTTCCCAATTTCCTGCGGGCAGATTGTGCAACACCAGTTCCAGCTCGTGCACCCTCAATCGCTCGGCGATCTGGCCGACTTCGTAGGCATAGGGAAAGAGAAACTCCACACCATTGAAGCCTGCAGCAGCCGCTGCGCCGAAGCGGTCGAGAAAGGCATGCTCGTTAAACAGCATGGTCAGGTTGGCGGCAAATTTTGGCATGGTCTCCTCCTAATCCAATAGTGAGATGGCCGTCGGCGCATGCGCCGCTTCAGTCGCCAGATCTTCGAATTCGTTGATGCCGCTGATTTCGGTCCCCATCGAGATGTTCGTCACGCGTTCCAGAATAATTTCCACCACCACCGGCACGCGGTATTGCTTCATCCACGATTGCGCCTGCTTGAAGGCATCCTGAATGTCATCAGGCCGCGTCACGCGGATCGCCTTGCAACCTAGCCCTTCGACCACTGCAACATGATCGACGCCATAGCCTTCAAGTTCCGGTGCGTTGATGTTGTCGAAAGCAAGTTGCACGCAATAATCCATATCAAATCCGCGTTGCGACTGGCGGATCAGGCCGAGGTAGGAATTGTTCACCACCACGTGCAGGTAAGGCAGGTTGAACTGCGCGCCGACCGCCAGCTCTTCGATCATGAACTGAAAATCGTAGTCGCCCGAAATCGCCACTACCTGGCGTTGCGGGTCGGCTGCGCACACACCCAATGCCGCCGATGCGGTCCAGCCCAATGGCCCGGCCTGGCCGCAATTGATCCAGTGGCGTGGATGATAAACATGCAGGAATTGCGCCGCAGCAATCTGCGACAAGCCAATCGTGCTCACATAGCAGGTGTCGCGCCCGAATGCCTTGTTCATTTCTTCGTACACGCGCTGCGGCTTGACGGGCACGTTGTCGAAGTGGGTGCGGCGTTGTAGTGTGCGCTTGCGTTGCTGGCAATCTGCCACCCAGGCGGACCGGTCCTTCAGTTTGCCGGCCGCCCGCCACTCCTTCGCGACGGCAATGAATAGTTCCAGCGCGGCACCGGCGTCGGACACGATCCCGTAGTCGGGCCCGAACACGCGCCCGATCTGGGTCGGTTCGATATCGACGTGGACGAACTTGCGTCCCTTGGTGAACACGTCGATGGAGCCGGTGTGGCGATTGGCCCAGCGGTTGCCGATGCCGAGCACGAAATCGGACGCCAGCATCGTCGCATTGCCGTAGCGATGGCTGGTCTGCAAGCCCACCATCCCTGCCATCAAAGGATGGTCGTCGGGGATCGCGCCCCAGGCCATCAAGGTCGGAATCACCGGCGCGCCGACGATCTCGGCGAACTCCACGAGCAATGCCGATGCGTCGGCATTGATGACGCCGCCGCCGGCTGTGATCAGGGGGAACTCCGCCTCGTTAAACATGGCCAGCGCTTTTTCAATTTGCGGGCGCGTCGCTTTCGGCTTGTACACCGGCAGCGGCTCATAGGTTTCGGGGTCGAATTCGATCTCACCCATCTGCACGTCGAACGGCAAGTCGATCAGCACCGGACCCGGGCGACCGGAGCGCATAATATGGAAGGCCTGTTGGAACACGCGCGGCACCAGCGCCGGCTCGCGCACCGTGACCGACCACTTCGTGACCGGCTTGGCGATCGATTCAATATCGACGGCTTGGAAGTCTTCCTTGTACAGGCGCGCACGCGGCGCCTGGCCGGTGATGCAAAGGATGGGAATAGAATCGGCCTGGGCCGAATACAGGCCGGTGATCATGTCGGTGCCGGCAGGCCCCGAGGTACCGATACACACGCCAATGTTGCCTGCCTTGGTGCGCGTATAACCCTCGGCCATGTGCGCAGCGCCCTCCACGTGGCGCGCCAGAACATGCTTGATGCCGCCCTGCTTCTTCAACGCCGCATAGAACGGATTGATGGCCGCCCCCGGCACGCCGAATGCCTGGGTCACGCCTTCCGTCTCCAACACATGCAGCGCCGCTTGCACCGCCGTCATCTTTGCCATATTCACTCTCCATGAATTGCTGAAATCCTTGGAAGTGATACTAATACCCGACTCACGGTTTGATAAGACGACAAATAATCGTCATATTCGATACCTTATGTATCGAATCAATGCGTTCAATATAATTCTCGCATGGACAAGCTCACGCAGATCGAAGCCTTTGTCGACGTCATCGAAAAAGGCAGCATGGCACGCGCCGCGCTGGAACAGCACATCACGCCGGTCATGCTGGGCAGGCGTATTGATGCGCTGGAAAAGCGCCTGGGCGTGAAACTCATGCACCGCACCACACGCCATCTGACCTTGACCGAGCAAGGCACGGTCTACCTTGACCATTGCCGCAAGCTGCTGGAGGAACTTTGGCAGGCCGAAAAATCGATTTCAGAGGGCCGCCACAAGGCAACCGGCCACCTGATCGTCTCGGCCCCGGCCGCCTTTGGCCGCAAGCATGTGGCGCCGCACGCGCCGGCCTTCCTGGCGGCCAATCCTGAAGTGAAAATTTCCTTCAACCTGACCGACCGCGTGGTCGACCTCGTGCGCGAAGGCTACGACTTCGGCATCCGCATCGGCGGCGTCATCGATCCCAATTTCGTGCCCATCAAACTGGCGACCAATCGCCGCGTGGTATGCGGCACGCCGGAATATTTCGAGCGCAATGGCATCCCGCATGCACTGGAAGACCTGGAGCATCACAACTGCCTCTCGTTCAACCTGCAGGGCGGCCAGCAGCGCGGCTGGTATTTCCAGAAAAACGGCAAGCCTGTAACCATCAAGGCAGACGGCAATCTCGATTGCAATGACGGAGAATTATTGCACCGCTGGGCCATGGAAGGCTTGGGCTTGGCCTGGCGTTCAACCTGGGAAATCCAGACCCAGCTTGCCGAAGGATCGCTCATCACCGTGCTCGACGACTTTGCCTTGCCGCATTACGACATCACAGCCGTCTACCCGCAGCAGCGCCACCTGCCGGCAAAAATCCGGTTTTTCATTGTGCATCTGAAGGAAATTTATGCGCGGCAGGGCTATTGGACGAAGGCAACGTAACCATTACCCCTTCAGAGGCCACTGCTGCAGCGCCCCTTTCCGCGATTATCCTTCAACAGAAAAGTAGGAATTCGCGAAATCCAATTCGCGTTACGCCTTACATTGTGACGTGTCGTTTTCCTACGGAAAACAGGGTGATGAGAATCTAAAATTGCATGTGCAGTCAGCGTTAGCGTTTCTGCCCCATGTCCGCAAACGGTGCGGCACCGAAACCAGGTAGCAATGAAAGTATGGGCCAGGGATTATTACCGGAGCGCTCGGCCACCCACATTTTAATGCAAAAGTTTAATCTAACAGAAAGGAAGCATGCGATGAAAAACGACACACTGGATGAACAATTTGCGTCCATGTTCGGCGACGAGGAAACTGCCTCGCAAAAAAAAGCGAATGGCGCGGCAACATCTATTTCTACACCGCATTTCATCGACCCCTTGACCATGAGGGAACTCAGCGGCTACGAATTCAAAATGCGCAAGCACGCCGCAGCGTGCGAGGCAGGACGTTGACCCCAAGCGTTCCCCGATCAACAATCCATAAACAGGCAACTCTCCCCGCCGTCATGGGAGATAAGGGCTAAGCTGCCAGCTGCCCTCTCCCGACGGCGCGCTTCATCCACTAATTAGAAATACTGATCACGGCAAGGTTCGTACCGAAGCTTCGCGATCCCAGCAACGTGTCTTCGCGGCCGCAATGAATTCGCCGATCGCCGGCAGGGAATAGACACCATCCCCAATGGCGATATTCGACTTGTCAAGCAAGCGAGAAGCTCCGGAGTCGACACATATGGCCTTAAGGTGCCCGTATGCATCACGCAAAAAGTCGATTGCCGCACTCTCGCGGGCCAGCGCCTCGGCACCGCAGGGTGAAGCGCATACTGCCACCGCGTCGAACATCACAGACGGCGTGCCGGCCAATTTTGCCTCGGCATTGACGACGGTGCCGTCGGCAGTTTCGATTTCGCCCACGTCGATCGCAATCAACATGGATTTGCCGCCAGCTTGCGCTACGGCGCCACGCAGCGCGTCGATGGTCTGAAGATCGGAACCGTGCGCAATGAGAATGCCGATCACCCGCGCTTCCAGCGTGTCTTTCATCCGCGCGATAATCTGCAGTGCGGGCGACAGCGGAAGATCGCGCGGCTCGGCTGCAGCGGCCGGCTCTGGCAAGGCCGAAAGGCCGACGTGGCTGCATACCCGCCGAGCCAGGTCGTCGTCGATGACTCGCAGGTGCGCCACCATGGCCTCGCGGACATGCAAATGTTGGACCTTGGACAATTCAAAGATCAATGCCATCGCAATGTGAGCCTGCTCGTGAATGGACTGGCTGCGATAGAACATGCGCGCCTGCGAGTAATGCTCGGAGAAACTCGCAGCGCGCACGCGCCCTTTCCACCCGCTGGTTTCGACGTCGGCACTGGTGAAGCCGCGTTGCGGTTGTTCGCGCGGCGCTTCGGACGAGAGCGAATTGGGCTCATACGCGTAACGTCCACGCTGGTGGGCCACGTTCATGTGGGCGTCACGCTGCTGGTTGGCAAAGGGGCAGCGCGGTGCATTGATCGGTATCTGATGAAAATTCGGCGAACCGAGGCGCGAGATCTGGGTGTCGAGATAGGAAAACAGCCGGCCCTGCAGGAGCGGGTCGTCCGAGAAATCAATGCCGGGCACCACATGCGAAGGGCAATAGGCCACTTGCTCGGTTTCGGCGAAGAAGTTGTCCGGCCAGCGATTGAGCACCATGCGTCCGATAGGTTGCAAGGGCACCAATTCCTCGGGAATGAGCTTGGTGGGATCGAGGTGGTCGAATGGAAATGCCGCTGCATCTTTTTCAGTAAATAGCTGGACCGCGAGTTGCCACTCGGGGAAATTGCCGTCGGCGATTGCTTCGAACATGTCGCGCCGTTGAAAATCGGGGTCGGCACCGGCTATCTTGACCGCCTCATCCCACACCATGGACTGCAGGCCAAGCTTGGGACGCCAATGGAATTTGACGAAGGTCGAATTGCCGGCCGCATTGACCAGACGAAACGTATGAATGCCGAAGCCCTCCATCATGCGCAATGAACGCGGCAAGGTCCGGTCCGACATGATCCACATCACCATATGCATCGCTTCGGGCGTCAGGGACATGAAATCCCAGAACGTGTCGTGCGCGGTTGCCGCCTGCGGATAGCCGCGATCCGGCTCCATTTTTACAGCATGGATCAAGTCGGGAAATTTGATCGCGTCCTGGATAAAGAAAATGGGAATGTTATTGCCCACCAAATCCCAATTTCCTTCTTTGGTATAGAACTTGACCGCAAAGCCGCGCACGTCGCGCGGTGTGTCGGACGATCCCGAACCGCCGGCGACGGTGGAAAAACGGGCAAATACGGGCGTCCTTTCACCAGTTTGCGTCAAGACTGCCGCCGTGGTGTAGGCTGCCAACGAATGGTCGAGTTCAAAAAATCCATGGACACCGGTGCCGCGTGCGTGCACCACACGTTCCGGTATGCGTTCATGGTCGAAATGGGTGATTTTTTCGCGAAATATGAAATCTTCCAACAAGGTAGGGCCGCGCATGTTGGCGCGTAGCGAATTCTGATTATCGGCGACGGGCACGCCCTGATTCGTGGTCAAACCCGGCATGCCCTCTTCCGCAGCCTGATGCAATTCGCCACCATTGCCGAACGTAGCCGGCTGGTCGCGCTGCGGGCACAGCGGCGCTGGCTTGGTCGAACCACTGGGCGTGCGATTGTCACTCATCGAAACCTCCATTCGTAAAGAGAAGAACAGCGCCGCAAGGGCGCCACATGGGGGAAAATTGTAGCTTCGTCACTTCGATGAGAGTGTGCGGCGACCCACACAAAATGCAGTCCCTGATTGATCAAAAACAGCCTGTCCTGTTGGCAATGCCATGGCGGAAATCAGGCGACACGTGTCCCCCTCGTCCCGCGATGGCAGGGTGTCCGCTTCGCGAGAGGGAAAGTTGCAGATCACTTATCGTGACCTAAAAATGAGCGCAAGAAACAGTTCTTCGCTTCAATAGCAAAGCAACGCCAGCCGGCCCAAGTCGCGCCATCCTCCTACGGCCATTAACGCTTGCATCCGATATATTGAACAGTACGGATTTTGTGCGCACGATGCACACAGAATTCCCTTCAGAAATTTTCCGTAATGACATTTTCTTCGAAAGGAATTACCAATGAATCGGCACATTAATTCAGATAGCCAAAGCGATAGCGACAATTCTGCGTCGTCCGACACCGCCAATGCAGCAGAACACACACTTGACGAAGCAAACGCGATGACGTTTCCCGCCAGCGATCCCATTGCAACGTCGAATATCACCCGCATCACCGAGTCACCTGAAATGGCGCATGCCGCTTCAGAGCACCAAAACAGCGGCAAGATTGAGGCAATCAGAAAGGAAAAAAAGCCGGCAAGCGAGAAGCACGCTGGACATCCCGCGGATAGCTTGAAGGATATAAAAATCGCCGCACTGGTAACAGACGGCTTCGAAGAAGCGGAATTGCTTGAGCCGAAAAAAATGCTGGAGGAGCTAGGTGCCACCGTTGATATCGTCGCCGATCAGAGCGAAGGCAAAGACAGCATTCAAGGCTTCAAGCATACGGAAAAAGGTGCGCGCGTACAGATCGACAAGAATTTGAGTGAAGCCAAGCCCGAGAACTATGCCGGTGTGCTGCTGCCGGGAGGCGTCGTCAATGGCGATGCCATGCGCATGCTCGGCAAAGCACGCCAGTTCGTCAAGGAAATCGACGAGGCAGGAAAGCCGATTGCCGCGATCTGCCACGGGGGTTGGTTGTTGATTTCGGCAGGCCTCGCGCGTGGGCGCACCGTTACCAGTTGGCCAAGCCTGAAGGATGATTTCGAGAATGCCGGCAGTCATTGGGTCGATGAGGAAAGCGTACAGGACGGCAATCTGGTCACGGCCCGCAAACCGGCCGACATACCCGCGTTCAATGAGAGCTTCATTTCGCTGCTGCGCCGGGCATGAAGCCGCGGGACCAAAGCGGCATCTTGGGAAGCGTCCGCCACCTATGCCAGGTAGTTGGTCGAAACCTTGATGCCGGCCCGGCTATCTGCCTCACGGGTAGCTGGCGCTACACGCCTCTTCAAGCTCTGCGCCGCAATCAGCCTCGCCCTACTGGCTTTGCAGTTGGGCCCATAGCGGATAGTCGGCGTACGTTTAAGTGCAATATCTATCGCACGTCCGATCCCGGGTAAAACCGCCGTGCGCTCACAGCAGGCCGCATTTTCTCAATCGCCGGTGGCTTTCCCGACTCAGCGGATCGGATGCTGCGCAATATATTGATCGAGTGCGGGCAAAAGATTGCCGGGCTGGCTCATCTTCTTCGTCAGATTTTCTGCCGCCTTGGCGTCGTTCGGCCCCATATAGGCGTCCAGCGCTTTCCGGTTGATTGCGGCCGGATTGGCCCTTGACGAATCATTCGTCAATGAAATGTTATAGATTGCATAGCCTGCAATTTTGTTTGGTGTCATGTCCATGCCGTTGAAGACCATTGTGGCAAGGTGATTCTGGCCCAACGCCACTGCATCGGCAGAGGCAGGTTGCAGCCCTTGACTGATGGGGTCGTACACCGCCTTGCCGGGAGCCGCGCTGGACGCGCGCCGGAACAATTTGAGCGCCTGCTTGTAATCTCTCGTTATACCGTCGCCTTTGATATACATCAGCCCAAGGTTGACTTCTGCGGCGGCATAACCATGATCAGCCGCGAGGCGAAACCATTTGGCCGCCTGCGTCAAATCCTTTTCCACGCCTTTGCCGTCTGTGTACATGCAGCCAAGTTTGTACTGCGCCGGGGCGAAGCCATGCTCGGCCGCGGGGCGATACAAATCGACCGCTGCCTTGTAATCCTGCCGCAGACCTTTGCCTTCTTCGGCCATCAGCGCAAGGCCATATTGGACCTTGTCGTCCTTCTGAGCCACGGGTGCTTGCCACTCTTTCAGCGCCCCCGGGTAGTCGCCTCGCTTATAGGCCGACAACCCTGCGTCAAAATTAGCTCGGGCAAGTGGGGATATGAGAACTAAGCAAAAGAACAGGCGGGAACAAATTTTGCGCATGGCGTGTTTTTCGAGTCAGGGTAGAGATTATTGTTTTCTTGAGAGCGCTACGCTTGTCGTAATGCAGTTGAGTTTTCTTGCCCTGGGATTGGATTCGGCCAGAGAGATCAATTCAACCCGACCCATTATGCCATGCTGGGCGAAAAAAAATGCTGGAGGAACGCAGTACCGCCATAGACATCATCGCCGATAAAAGCGAGGGAAAAGACAGCGCTCAAGGCTTCAATCGTGTGCAAAATGGCATACGAATTCAGATCAACAAGCGTTCGTCCCACCAATACATCAAAATGGTGGGCACGCCAAATAAGGTTTGCTGCACCCGATTGCAACAACGGACCTTTTGCAGGCGAACAGCGGCGCAACAGGCCGTGAAACAAAGGGGCATCCGCTTATTGAAGTCGCACCGCAGGCTTCGGTGCGCGGGTCAATTCCGCCAGGCATACTATGCATCACGACAAGGGAGCGATCATGAACGACCTGACGAAGCGGCCAAAGCAGTTGAAGCCCCACGGCCAAACCGGCAACCGGCTGGCGGAAACGCTCTCTGCCGCTGTGGCGATCTCTGTCGGCATGGGATTCGGCCAATCTCGCAACACAGGCGGTCGGCGTTGCCTTGCCGGTGCTGTTGCCTAACCTGGCCGGATTCCTGGCCAGCGCGCTGCTGGTAGGGGGTACTTTCGTCGGCACGGTGACGATCGCGATGCCGGCCGGAAGACGCCTGGCGCACCGGATCAGATTTAACATCCTGGCCAGCATGACGGCCGCCTACGGAGTCGGCCAGATCGCGGGGCCTCTGGTTGCCGGTGCATTGCTGGCACAGACCCACAGTTTCAGCTTGTCGCTGATGAGCGCCGCTGTTGCTCTGCTGGCGGCGGCGCTGGCTGCGCTTTTGTAATAACTACTCGCCGAGGTCAAAGCAGTCCATCAGTCTTGAGCCGTTCAAAAAACTTTGAGCCGGCCCAGATAGCCGCCGTGCCGTGCCTTTCGCCAGAGGTTTTTGCCGAATAAACGTAGACGATTTTTTTCGTTGCAACTTCTACCAGTTCAATGCGATATGCAAGACCCGTGATGCTGTCTTCCGGGCCGAAGTTGCGGCTGACACCCTGGTACGAAGCACTCTGCATTGAAAGGTAGGCGATATGGGTCGGCGCAGCCGGGTTGCCATCCTGCGCGCCGGGTTCCTGGTAGTCCGGCTTCGCGAGATAGTCCAGGCGCGGCACCAATTGATTCTGCGCCGTTCTTTCGAAACTGCCTGCCGACGCCGGATACACAGTTAGCGCGATATGCTGCTTCCTGAACTGCGATTCCAGCGAGGCCAGGACTTCGTCCTTGGCGTGTTCAATGATGGGCTTGTTCGAGACGCCGGCAAACATGGCAACCTGTGTGATCGGCACAGTGTGATCTTTGGCCGCGATGGCACTGTCGGTGAAGTGACTGGGCGCCTGTGTGCCACATCCGGCGAGACAAAATATCCCCGAAATGCTGCCGGCAGCAGCGAGAAAAGTTCTCAGCTTCATTGTGCCTTCCCTTGCGTGATTGACATGAAGTAATGAAACGGATGACGCCGAGGCGAAAAAACCGGCGCTTTCGTAATGGGCCGGGCGCCCTCTTTCAATCGCCGGTGACTTTCTCGATGCGATTGCGCCCCAGTCGTTTGGCCTGCAGCAGCGCCTTGTCGGCGGCTTCGGTCAGTGTGATCGCTGTGTCGTAGAACGGGAAAGAAGCCACGCCGCCGGAGAGTGTGACGTAGAGCGCGCCGCCAGGATGCGCATGCGGCAGCGCCGAGAAGTCGACGCGGATACGATCAATAACAGTCCTGGCCTGTTCCGGATTCACGTCGGGCAAGGCGATGAGGAATTCTTCGCCGCCGTAACGGCCGATCAGGTCGATGGAACGCAGGCGCGCCTTGAGCAGCCATGCCAACCCGCGTATCACCTGGTCGCCAACCGGATGGCCGTAGGTGTCGTTGATCGATTTGAAGTGATCGATGTCGATCATGGCGACCGTCATGGCGCCGCGGTCGCCGGCCTGGCCGACCAGCGATTTGAGGCGGGATTTGGCCGCCGTGTGATTGAGCAGGCCGGTGAGGCCGTCGAGACGGCTGGAGCGTTGCGTTTCGCGGAAGCGTTCGATCTTGGTCTTGACCACGGCCGCCAGCAGCACCGGATTGAATGGTTTGATGAGGAACTGGTCGCCGCCCAGGCGCAAAGCCTCGACCTGCATGCCGACCGCGGACTCGCCCGACAGGTAGACGATGGGCAGCGAGCTGTAGGCAGCCATTTGGCGCAGTACGCGCGTGGCTTCGACGCCGTTAAAGCGCGGCATGTACATGTCCATCAGGATCAGGTCGGGCCGGTAGGACTCCAGCACCGACAGCAGCTTGCCCGGTTCGTTGATGGCGTGCGTGTCGATGCCGTGCTGCGCCAGCGTGCGCTGAATGAGCGCCATCGCCACGCGCGAATCTTCGACCACGAGCACGCGGTATTTTTCCTGCTCGTTGGTCTTCACCAGATCGAGTATGCAGTTCAACACCATCGATGATTGTTCTTCAACCGGGATGGTGATGTCGATCCCGGCGCGCATCAGGGCCACGATCGGTTCGATGGACGGCTGTGCGCCGAGGTAGATCAATTGGCTGGCCGGGCATTCGGCGCGAATTGCGGCGATACGGGCGAATTCCTCCGGCTTGGTGTCTTCGTCGGCCGGAATGAACAGCACGGCGAGGGGCATGTCTGCGGGGGATTTGCCCCCCATCCAGTCGAGTTCGAAAATCTTGAAGCCGAAAAATTGCAACTGGCGGCTTAGTGCGTCGGCCATGTCGCGCTTCTCGGGCGAGGAAATCATCCATACCGAACGCGGCTTGATCCAGTCGATATCGGGTACGCTCTGCACCGGTTCGTCGGTACGGCGCTCGGTGGTGGACGGACGCGACGTTTCCACGGAACCGAACAGGGTATCGATCTGGCGCTGCAGGGATTTGATGTCTTGGGCGGAAATCGGATGGGTCGTGTCGTCGCCGAGCTTGGCCAGCGCCGCGTTCTCCAGACCTTCGCACAGGCGCACGAGCCCCGGCAGGCGTTGGCGCGTAAAGTATTCCGCCAGGCTGTTGACTGCCACTGCAAATTCGATGAATTGCTCGAATCGGCCGTCCGCCACGTAACGTTCCCACCGGGTGCGCAGTACGTAGAGGCGATCTTCAATCGAGTTGGGCAGCAGTTGATTCATGAACTGGGATCGAAAGGCAAGGTGACATTATCGCGGAAGCGCGCCGCAGTAGCAATGTCATTCATGCGGTAAGAATTCACAACCGTCGTGCTTGACCAGCACGCCTACCGGCTGCTATTGCATGCCGCTGCTGCGAGGCGGGCAAATCCGTGAAGGCAAAATTCAAACACGTGCAGTTTTTAACATTCTTCCGAGCGGCCTGCCCGCGCTTCTGCATCGTCAACGAGGCGTCGCAGCAGACGCGTCAAATCCTTTCGGTCAGCCGTGCTCCACTGCGAAAGCAGCGGCCACATCAATTTTTCGCGCGCCGCATCGAAAGCCTGATTCATCGCGCGCCCGGCCTCGGTCACTACCACAACGCTGACGCGCCGGTCGCGCTCACCGGGCTGGCGCGTGACGAGGCCCATGCTTTCGAGCTTGGCCACCTGGCGGCTCACCGTTGTGTAGTCGCGTCCGACGAGGCCCGCCAGTTCTCCGATACCCAAGGGGCCGCGCCGTTCGACACGCACCAGGAGTGGGAATAAAGCGCGATCTATGTCGACCCCGGCCTCCCTGATCAACATGGCATCGCGTTGCGGCTGGTTAAAGAAGCCGACCAGATCGAGCAACACGTCGTGCAATTGGCGTAATTCCTGGTTCATGGGTGCACTATACACATATTTTTGCCGCATAAAATATTATGTGTATAATACACATATAGCTTTGAACACCCATCATGCTTGATCAACAGCCAGGAGACACAATGAAAGCAGCAATCGTATTGCAAGCCGGCGCGACGCCGATTTATGGCGATTTCCCCGCCCCGACACCGCAAGCGGGGCAATTTCTCGTCGACATCCGGGCAGCGGCCCTCAGCCAGTTGACCCGCAGCCGCGCTGCAGGCAGCCATTACAGTTCCGGCTCTGCTTATCCTTTCGTGGCCGGCGTGGACGGCGTGGGACACGTCGCAGGGCGGCGCGTGTATTTCGTGCTGCCCGACGCACCCTACGGCAGCATGGCCGAACAGGTGGCAATGGTGCCGGAACGCTGTGTGATGCTACCCGACTCAATCGACGACGTCAGTGCCGCCGCGCTGGCCAACCCCGGTATGTCGTCATGGGCGGCGCTGCGGCATCGCGCCCATCTGGTTGCCGGAGAAACCGTGCTGGTCAACGGCGCCACCGGCAGCGCCGGCAAGCTGGCCGTGCAGATCGCCAAGCACCTCGGTGCCAGGAAGGTAATCGCGACCGGCAGGAACAAAGCAGCCCTCGCAGAACTCGCGGCACTCGGCGCCGACGCAGTCATATCCTTGAGCCAGGACGCTCCGGCGCTTGAGAATGCATTCAAGGAGCAATTCAGTGCGGGCGTGGATGTGGTACTCGATTACGTGTGGGGCCCGAGCGCGGAAACGCTGCTGATCGCAGCGGCCAAAGCGGGCAAGGAAGGCGTTCCGCTACGCTTCGTTCAGATCGGTGCGATCAGCGGTGCCGATGTCAGGCTGCCCGGCGCGGTGCTTCGCTCTTCGGCCATCACACTCATGGGTAGCGGCATCGGCAGCGTCTCGCTGGCCCATCTGCTGCGCTCCATCGAGCAATTGCTGCAGGCCGCGCAATCGGCAGGCTTACGCATCGATACGCGCAGCGTGCCGCTGGCTCAGGTGCAACAAGCGTGGATGGATGACGGCGCGCCTGAGCGCACGGTCTTTACGATGTAATGGGAATGTTGCGCGAATGCGCCGCAAAAATAGAAAGGGCCGCATCAGCGGCCCTTTCTGCTTACAACCTGGTTCAGCTTCACTTACAAACTTGACGCCGACTTAACCTGGCGTCCCCAGGGGGATTCGAACCCCCGTACTCACCGTGAAAGGGTGATGTCCTAGGCCTCTAGACGATGGGGACAGTAACCTGTCTTCATTTCCAGCCTATCGGTGCGATGTTACTTGAACATGCGTTCAACACTACTGTTCACCGACTTCGCACCAATTTGCTGGTGGAGGTAAGCGGGATCGAACCGCTGACCTCTTGCATGCCATGCAAGCGCTCTC
>DATBQE010000248.1:0-29039 GCA_036561005.1 Burkholderiaceae bacterium
TAACCGCATGTTTTCCGATTTGACTTTGTTGCGGCGCGGCCTGCCCAACCGGCGCCAACACGAGAGTGCCCATGCCACCAACCCCGAGAGCGACTCCAACGACACGGCCGCAGAAATTACGGAATCGACAAGCAATAATCCAAACGCTTGCATACCAGGCAGCGAGCACCCTGCGCCCGGCCCAGGTCCGATTGAAATGGCGGCGGGGCAAATTGCAGCGGCAGTCACACCTTTCGAACGGCATATCGAGCAGACCCGCGAGCGCATCAAGGCGCAACCTACCGTGCTGTGCCTTTACAAAAGACCTGAAGCGGGGGAATTTCACGAATTCGGCACTACCGCCGCGGCTTCCCCGCTACAGATCATAACCCCCGAAGGCAAACCGCTCGGGCTGCTCGATTTCGGCGAAAATACCGATAGCGAGCCTGCCCTTCCAACGTGGCAGCGCCGGGTTGATGCAACGGCACAATGTGCGTCGCGCCAAACTCGCGCGGTGTATTGCAGCGACTGGATGGCCGACCCCGGCGCGTTCTCACGATATTGCCAATCCAGGAGCAATCCTGTCGAATGGCTGCTGCACGTACCCGACCAGCACCCTTTGTCGCGCAACGAGAAATTTTGGGCCGGAATCACAGCGGGAGAAATGCTGGGCGAAGCCGAATTTACCACCTTCGGTGCCAGCGCCAGTGCGACAGAAAAGAATCCCATGCGCCTATGGGCCAGGCGCGCGGAAATTCCGAGCGAAGACGATGCGCGCTGCTGGGCGACTTGCGTGGTCGCGCAATCAAGCGACGCGGCACCCGGCGCGCGCCCCCTGCGGATGATGACCAATCGAGAAATTCCCGATCTGGGTCATGCTGCCGAACTGGTTTCGTGGCAGCGGACATTGCAGTCATTCGAGCAGTTTGCTGCCGTCGATCACGAATTGTTCTTCAATCCACCAGGCCCTGCGGCGCGGCACCTCGACAATTGGCGCATGGCGCAACTGGCCTGGCACCTCGAACAACATTTGGAGGTCGATGCCAGCGAGATTTTCTCCAGCGAAGAAATCCGGGCGGCCCATTTGTTGGCGGGACGCGGCAAGCCCGGTGGCGAATTGCCGCTGGCGGCCATGCTGACGATCCTGGTGGAATTGGGCGGCATGCGCAGTGCAGAAACAAAACTCAATGCCGGCTTGCGCCGCCTGGCCGACGCTGTCGCCGGCATGGAACTGGCGAACGGGCGCGGCGACGCACATTCTGCGACCTGCTCGGACGATTAACCAGGGGCAAGCGCGCCAAGAAGGTTAAAGTGCGCTCCCCGGAGGGGATTCTTCGCAGCGGCCCATTTCCGTCACGATCCGTTCGCGCACAAAAATGATGTGCTCGCGCAAGCTGTAGAAAAGATCGGCGAAGGCTGCAGGCACACGGATATTTTGCACCGATCTCTCGATGCGCGCCAATTCCTCGATCTGCTGCTTCCTTGTCGTAGCGTCCACCCCGCTGCTCCACATATCCCTTTCCAGTTCCAGCAGCTCGCGATACCAGCGATAGATACGTGCCTCCATGCGCCAGCGATAGATGCCGGGAACAATCTTGAGCGCGGGGATCAACACCAGAATCACCGGCAGAATTGCCACCACGATACGATTGATCAGGCGGGCCAGCCAGAACGGGAAGGTGCGATACAGGTAGCTTTTGCCGGAAGCATAATAGCGTTCGGCGTCGGCACTGATGGGAAACTCATGATGCAATAGCGCCGGGAATTCGCCGCTTTTTTTGAACAGGCCCGCCCGCCCGTGAACTTCGCGCGCGGCCTCGATCAGGAAGTCGGACAGCGTGGGGTGCAGATTGTCGCGCGCAATCAACTCCACCATCGGCCCGACGAGGTGCATGTCTTCGGCGGGGATATCCTTGCCGAAGTCGAGCGATCCGCGCGGAAGTTCCAACTTGTTCAGGTAATTGATTTTGCGCGCATAAGCGTCTGCCTGAATGAAGTTGAACAAATGCACGTCCTCGGCAAAAATCAATTCATGCATCGTTTCAGTCGATGCGGCGTCACTCATGACGAAAACCGCATCGACACGGTTATGCAGGATCGCGGAAACCGCCTCTTCCGGTTTCGACTCGATAAATTGCGTTCTGCCGCCGCCTTCGATACCGTTTGCCTTCAATAAGGTTTTCGCGAGAAGATGCGCGCCGCTGCCCGGCTCGCCGATTGCGATACGCTGCCCATCGAATTCCGAGAGCAATACCTTGGGCTTCCCGTGGTAAAAAATCATCAACGGCTGGTAGGACACGCTTCCCAGGCTAACCAAATGATCGACGTTGACACCGGCCGCATCGCCGCCCAGAACGAAAGCGACATCGACACCCGATTTCGGATCGGCAAGCCGGTGCAGATTGTCAAGCGAGCCCTCCGATTGCACTACCTTAAGTGTGATGCCTTGTTGCGCCAGAATTCTCTTGTATTGCTCGGCGTAGCGGTGAAAGGAACTGCCCGGAGGTCCGCTTGCAATCGTGAAAGTCGTGGGCGCGCCCTGGGAGAAAAATATCGCCACGGCCGCAGCAAATCCGACAAGAATCAGCGCGATCATGCCAATTGCGACATAGACATTGGTGCCGAAAATGGACAGAATTTTCGTCAATCGAGAAAGAAAAGATTGCGATGGTTCTGATTGTTGCGTCTTATTCATGGGTGCAGGCGGCTCCGGTAGCACGATAGGTCGACGGGTGGAATGCCGGCATGGCCGCAACGCGAATGAGTATCAATAGGCACTGTTTTCTATGCATGGTCTTGCTCCAATCCCAAAGCGTGTGCAATTCGCACAAAAGCAAATCAATCGGTAACCTGCCAAGATTATAGCCGGTGATCGGCGCTGCTCAGACTCGCGCCAATTCCTGTGCCCACAGGATCGCTTCCAGATGGCAGGCATTGACCGTCGTCTCACTCACGTCGCATTGCGCCGCATACAAGACAATGCGCTCCTGGTCGCCGTGTTCGCACGCCGTCACCATATCGAGGTAGCAGGCATAGGGGCCGGTGCGGGCCAGCAATGCATCGAGCACCGGTGCCGGCAGTTCCAGGGGCAGCAAAGCCTCGTCGGGTGGAACGCGCAGAAGAATATCAAGCAGCGAGAACATGCCGACCAGAAAAAGGTTATCGCAATCCGCGGATGAAAGATGGCCGGTGCCGAGAGTTTCGGCAAATCGTCCACGGATGAGCGCGGTGTCCATGATCGCCACGTCGCGGTCCGACATGTTGCCGCTGCAAAATAGCAGCACGGTCAGCATGCGGTAGACGTTCTCGCGTCCCATCATGGCCAGCGCCCGCTCGGCGCTATTGACTTTTGACAGCGGACTCGATGCTGCCGAATTCGCATAACGCAACAGGCGCGACAACAGCAGAGGGTCATGGCGCAGGCTCTCTGCCAGGATAGGGATATCGTAGTGTTGTTTGATCGCGTTGAGCAGTCTGACGATGCGCGCCTTGCCGGTGTCGACATGGTCGGAGCGCCACGGCAGTGCCTGCGTCAGGAAACTGCCCTGGAACAGGTGGATGCCGATATGTTTTGCCAGCATCGTGTTGCACAAATCGAAGGTTGCGACGTCGGCGATATGCTTGATATATAACTGCGTCTCCGGCCAACGCTGCATGCCCTTGACCGCGGCCTTGAGTAAAATCCCGGCATCGTTCTCTGTCAGGTCCAGGACTACGTAATGTGTCAGATGATGCAACTGGTCAACCAGATGGAAGGTCTGGTGATTGATCAACAAGGCAAAACCGAACCCCAGCCGGCGCAGGTGAGCCATGCGCGCGGCGATATTGGGATCGACGCTGGCTCCGAAAGAATCGGCACGAATCGACAGCACCGTCAGTTCGGGAGGCAGTTGCTCGACAGCCGGGCGCAGCAGAACCTGGGCTGAAAGCGTGAGAAACGTATAGCGATGCGCCAGCAAGCGCGCCAGATCCAATGCTGCCAGGCGCGTCAGCAGCGCCTGTTCGTCAAGCTGACGCGAAACCGGGTCGGCCAGGCGCTCGTTTTGTGCACTGTTGTCACGCAACATGAACTCGTAGCCGATCACGCGCTGAGTCCGGTCAACGACCGGCGCGCGGCAAATGAAGGTCAGGCTCAAGGCCGTGGCTTCAGTCAAGGGCGCGTCGTCGATATCGGAGTCGCCGTCGGGCGCGTCGATGTCGTCATCAAAACGCGCAGATTCGTCGAAGCCATCTACCGCGGCAAGCGTGTCTCCCCCCGCCTTGCCGTCAGGGTCGGATTTGCCTTGTCTGCGGAACAGCTTCTCGAACATCGGGAATTTGATCGAATCGAGCCGGACCGGCTCGCCTCAACTGTGACAGAACTCGGAAACATTGTAAATCGCCGGCAAATTTCGTGTAACGTTTCTCCGAGGGCACGCCAGGCACGCTGAGAGTCCAAAATTTCCGTCGATCCAAATGATTTGTTACTTTCAACACACATATTGCGACAAATAACCCTCATCTGTGGATACAAAACGAACAGATGGACGAATATCGACGGCCGCCATATGAGAAAATGCGCCATTACGATTAGCGGGTACCACTCCCGTCATAAAAATAGATGAATCTTCGCGCCACCGCATCAATCGAACATGCCGACATCCTGTACGGCCCGCATCGCCCCGAATTACGACGTGACGAAGTCCTGGCCGATCTCCTGGAAAGAAGCGCAGCGCGCCATCCTCAGCGCGTCGCGCTGACCTTTGGCGCTCGTTCACTCACATATCTCGAATTGAATCGCCAGGCTGACCTGGCAGCGTCGCGCCTGATCGAAGCCGGCCTTGGGCCCGGCAAGATTGTCGGTCTCTGGTTGCCACGCGGCATTGACCTGCTGGTCATGCAGGCCGCCATTGCCAAGTCGGGCGCTGCCTGGCTGCCTGTTGCGGACGATACGCCGGTGGAACGGATTGCAATCTGCATGGACGACGCCGATGCAGCGGCGATTGTCAGTTGTAGCGAATTCTCCGCACGACTGTCTTCCATTGGGCGCACGGTATGGACCGCCGAGGGTTTGCTGCAGGCGCCGCAAGATCCGTTGGTCCCGCTGTTGCGCCGCAGCGCCAGCAAGCCGGGCGACCCGGCCTATGTCATCTACACCTCCGGGTCAACCGGCAAGCCCAAAGGCATACTGATCAATCAGGGCAGCATCTGTCACTTCTTGCGCAGCGAGAACGCGGTCCTTGGGATCAGCGAAACGGACACGGTCTACCAGGGCTTTTCGGTGGCCTTCGACATGTCGTTCGAGGAAATCTGGATTAGCTACCTGGTCGGTGCAAGTCTTTGGATCGGACCGCGCGACTTGACGGCCGACCCCGATGCGCTGCCGCTTGCGCTGGAACTAAACCATGTAACGGTGCTGCACGCCGTACCGACTCTGCTCGCCCTGTTCAGCCGGGACGTTGCCAGCCTGCGCCTGATCAATCTCGGCGGAGAAGCGTGTCCGGAGACCCTGGTCGAGCGCTGGTGGCGTCCGGACCGACAGATTTTCAACACCTATGGCCCGACCGAAGCCACGGTTTCGGCCAGCCTTGCCGAATTGCGCCCCGGCGAACCGGTTACCATCGGCCGACCGTTGCCCAATTACGGGTTGCTGGTAATTGATCCCGAAGTGCAAAATGGACTGACCTTGTTGCCACGCGGTGCAACGGGCGAGTTATGCATCACCGGGCCGGGTCTGGCGGACGGCTATCTCGGTCGGCCGGACTTGAGCGCCGAGAAATTCCTCGCCAATCCCTGGGCTGCCGGTGACGATGATCGGCGCCTGTACCGCACCGGCGACCTCGCGCGGTTTGACGCCGACGGCAAAGTACAATGCCTCGGACGTGCCGACGACCAGGTCAAGATCCGCGGCTTCCGTGTCGAACTCGGCGAGATCGAGGCCGCCCTCTCGACCCAACCCGGTGTGGGCAACGCCGCTGTAACGCTGCGCGCCGTGGACGGTATCGAGCAATTGATTGCCTTCATCGTCCCGGAGGGCAGTGCCGCAATGGAACGGGGGGCATTGCCGACGGCATTGCGCGCCGCACTGAGCGCCACCTTGCCGCCCTATATGGTGCCAAGCCGTTTTGAAATTCTCGACCTCATGCCGCGTCTGACGTCGGGAAAGATTGATCGCAAGAGCCTCAAGGCAATGACACTGGCAACGCCGATAGGTCAGGCGGACGATTCAGATCGCGCTCGCTCGCCCGGCGAAGAAGTGTTGTTTAGCGCACTGGCAAAATTGTTTCCCGGACAATCCATACGGCGCAGCGACGACTTTTTCACCGACCTGGGGGGCCATTCGTTCTTTGCCGCACGCCTTGCCTCGGCGCTGCGCGCCAATCCGCGCTATGCCCACATCACCGTGCGCGACATCTATCAACGGCGCGTAATCGGCAATATCGCGCAGGCTCTGGAGCTCGATCAGGAAGAAAATCAGCACTCGGACGTGAACTGGACACCGCCCTCAGCCCTGCGCCGCTGGATTTGCGGGGTCGCGCAGGCCGCGGCGATACCGCCGCTTGTGACGCTGCGCATGGCGCAATGGCTGGCGCCGTTTTTTACCTATCATTACCTGACCGGCGATCCGTCCGACTCGATTCTGACGGCCGTCGGTGCGTCGGTGCTTGTGTTCCTGCTTGCGACGCTGATGGAATTTGCCGTCGCCATCGCCGGGAAATGGCTGGTCGCCGGGCGCCTGAAGGCCGGCCGTTATCCGCTCTGGGGTTTCACCTACTATCGCTGGTGGCTGGCCGACCGTCTGGTCGAATCGGCACCGGCATATCTGTTGAGCGGTTCTTCGCTCTATCTCTGGTGGTTGCGCGCGCTCGGCGCCCGCATCGGCAGGGACGTCATCATCGGGTCCATGACTTTGCGCTCGGCTGACTTGCTCAATATCGGCGACCGCGTCAGCGTCGGCAATGCCTGCAACTTTGAAAATGGCAGAGTTGAACATGGCGAGCTCTACCTGGGCGAAATCACGCTGGCCGATGATGCGTGCGTGGGGTCCTACGCCGTACTGGAAGGTAATACTGCCGTCAAGGAATATGGGCACCTGGAGGCGCAATCGGCACTGGCAGACGGCATGGCAGTGCCGGCGCATCGCGTCTGGAGCGGCTCGCCGGCGCGCGACATCGGTGCATTCGATGCCGGCGCTTATCCGGCGCGCCCGGCCGTGACAAGGCTGAGGCTGGCCGGTGAAGCGGCCTATTTTCTGTTCGGCGTATTGCTGATTGCCGTGCTGTTCTTCATGCCGGTGTTCCCGAGTTTTGTCCTCATCGACTGGTTCGACGAAGCGGAACTGATGCCGTGGCTGCTGGGCGACGACGTGAGTACACAGTTGACGCGTTACCTGGTGTTGGCCTTTCCGGCCAGCGCCGTGCTGGTGTTGTGCACCGCCCTCATTTCGGCGGCAATACGCTGGAGCGTGCTGCCGCGCCTGAAGCCGGGAAGCTGGCCGGTGCACAGCAATACGTATTGCGGCAAATGGCTGGTCAGCCAAATCCAGGAGTCGAGCCTGAATGTGCTGCACGGCATCTACGCCACCGTATTCGCCCCGTTCTGGTACCGGCTGCTCGGCGCCAAGGTCGGGCGCGACGCCGAAATCTCCACCGCCCTCGGCGTGGTGCCGGACATGCTGACGCTGGGCGACGAAACCTTCATCGCCGACGCCGTGCTGCTCGGTGACGAGGAAATCGACGGCGGCTGGATGACCATGCAGCCGACCGTGGTGTCGCATCGCAGTTTCGTCGGTAACGGCGCCTATATCCCGGACGGCACCACGCTGCCGGAAAACGTGCTGATCGGCGTTCATTCGCGCGCCCCGGCCAATGATCGCATGAAAGACGGCGATACCTGGCTCGGCACACCGCCGATCAACCTGCCGGCACGCGAGCAGGTCAGCGGCTACCCGGAGTGGCTGACTTTCCGTCCTTCGCCGCAGCGCCGGCTCGGGCGCGGGCTGGTCGAGGCATTCCGCATCGCTGCACCGCACGCCATCGTGATTGCGGTGGGCTACACCATTGTGCTCGATTTGATGCCGCTGGCCGGCGCAGGCCGCTGGCGCGAAGTCATCTGGTCGCTGAGCCTGGCCGGATTCTGGTATGGCATCGGCACCTTCGCCTTTGTTGCATTGTTCAAATGGCTGTTGCTGGGCCGATACGACAAACGCGCCGAACCGATGTGGACGCCCTTCGTCTGGCTGTCGGAGGGCGTCACCAATATGTATGAAGGAATTGCCGTGCCGAATTTCATGCGCAATCTGCGCGGCACGCCGTGGCTGCCGCTTGCCTTCAATTTGCTGGGCTGCCGCATCGGACGCGGCGTGTATCTCGACACGACCGACATTACCGAATTTGATTGCGTCAGCATCGGCGACTACAGCGAATTGAACGCTCTCACCTGCCCGCAAACCCACTTGTTCGAGGATCGCGTGATGAAGATCGATCACGTGAAAATCGGCTCGCGGGTCTACATGGGCCCGCGCAGCGCCGTGCTCTACAGCGCCGAAGTCGGCGACGACGCCAAGCTCGGGCCGTTAACGCTGGTGATGAAGGGGGAGAACATCCCGGCGCGCTCGGTCTGGCATGGCTGCCCTGCGGCGCCGGCGCGCGCCTGATCGCTTGCTCATTTGCACACTCAATTGCGCACTCAATTCATAGACGCCATGCAGGAACCAACCCAGCCCGACGCAAGCGAGCAAAAGGAAAATCCCTGTCTTTCCTGCGGTGCCTGCTGTGCGCATTTTCGAGTCTCCTTTTATTTTGGCGAATTACAGGGCCAGCCCGGAGGCTGGGTGCCTGTCGAACTGACTTCCAAAGTCAATGATTTTCGTGCAGCAATGAAGGGCACGGAGAGCGGCAATGGCCGCTGCGTCGCCCTGCGCGGCGAAGTCGGGCAAGCCGGCATTCACTGCGAAATCTACCAGAACCGCCCCTCGCCCTGCCGCGAGTTCGAGGCATGGCTGGAGGACGGGACACCGAACCCCGATTGTCAGCGCTTGCGGCTGCAACGCGGTCTGGCGCCCCTGCCTCCGATCAACAGAGAGTTGGCTTAAGGCCTGGGCATCATCTTGTGTTGATGATGATGATGGTGGTGATGATGCCTGTGATGCTGGGGCATCGGTCCTTCCGCGGCCAAGGCGCTGACACAGCTTGCTGCAAACAGGGTTGCCACAATGGCGATCACAATCCGTTTCATGATGTTTCTCCTTTGTCTCACAATCGGGCGCTGCTGATTCTCTAACGCGGCGGGAAGAAAGTCAGTTGACGCGGGAAGAAAATTTGCGAACCGGCTAAACTGGCTACACCGACAACCAAACAGGAGCAGCGCCATGCAATACAACAACCTCGGCAAGAGCAATCTGAAGGTTTCAGCCCTGTGTTTGGGCACGATGATGTTCGGCGACCAGACCGAGATCAATGCCGCAGCCGACATTGTCTCGTTCGGCAATGAAATGGGTGTCAACTTTATCGATACGGCCGACGTCTACACACTGGGCGCGTCGGAGCTCATGGTCGGTCAGTTGCTCAAGGGGCAACGCCACCAGTGGGTATTGGCGACCAAGCTCGGCAACAAAATGTCGGATCGCGTCAACGAGTCGCACTATTCCCGCAGCTGGATGGAGCACGAACTGGCGGCGAGCCTTCAGCGCCTGCAGACCGAATATGTCGACATCTATTATCTGCATCGCGACTACGACGGCATGGATCTGGAAGAGCCGCTGCGCGCGCTCGACGCGATGCTGCGCGCGGGAAAAATCCGCTATTGGGGCGTCTCGAATTTTCGCGGCTGGCGCATCGCCGAGATGGTCAGGCTGGCTGCGCAAATCGGCATGCCGGGTCCAGTGGTATGCCAGCCCTATTACAATCTGCTTAATCGCCAGCCCGAAGTCGAAATCCTGCCCGCCTGCCGTCATTTCGGCATCGGGGTCGCATCTTATAGCCCGATTGCACGCGGTGTGCTAACCGGCAAATACCAGCCCGGCAATGCGCCTCCAGCCGACACCCGTGCCGGACGGGCCGACAAGCGGATCATGGAAACCGAGTTTCGGGCCGAATCGCTGCGCATCGCAGCGCAATTGCAGGAACATGCCCAATCACGTGGCGTGACTCTGGCGCAATTTGCCACGGCCTGGGTCATGGCAAACAGCATCGTGAGCTCGGTGATTGCCGGACCGCGCACGCTACAGCAGTGGAAAGACTACTTTCCCGCCGTCGGCTATGCGATCACGCCCGAGGACGAGGCCCTTGTAACTTCACTCGTGCCGCAGGGACATGCGTCGACCCCCGGCTATAACGATCCGGCCTACCCGTTGAACGGACGCATCAGGACCTGAATCGGACGGCGGCGACATCAGGGTTCTAATGTCGCCAATCGTCGCAAAGGTGCCACATCTTGTCGCAAAATTCGCCACGCATCGAATTTATATTGCCGCAGGAACAATAAAGTATGACACTACCCCAACAATGACTGTTGTTAACGCGACGGAGGGGAGCCATGTTTTTCAAGCAGTTCAAAATAGGCATACGGCTGAGCGGTGGTTTCGCCGCAGTCCTGGTATTGCTCGCGCTGATCGCCGGCCTGGGGATATACCAGATGAACCGTTTGAATGACGGCACGGAGCAATTGGTCAAGCAAAGCTGGGTCAAGGCCAAACTCGCCAATCTGGCGCTTGATAACGCGCGTGGCAGCATCGCCCGAATATTCGAAGCAGTTGCCTCAACCGACGAGCAAACGACCAAGAACGCACTGGGAAGACTGGAGGCCAACACGCTCGCGTTCGACGACGCCCTCTCCAAGTTGCAGCCCATGCTGGTCACCGATGAAGGCAAGGCGAACTTTGCCAAGGCCAAAGAGGCACGCAATCGCTACGTTACTGCGTATGGCAAAGCGCTGGCGGCACTGAAGGATGGCAATCATGACGACGCCGCAAAACAAGCCTATGGCGAGGCCTATACCGAAATGCATGCCTTTGCCGCGGCTTTGCGCGACCAGGTAAGCCTGCAAGAGAAAAATTTCGAAGCCACCGGCGACTCCAGCATCAAGACCTACGAAACCGGACGCATGCAGATGCTCGCACTGAGCATTATCGCCTTGCTTGCCGGCCTTATGTTCGCCTACACGATCACCCGATCAATCACCGTACCATTGGCGCGCGCCGTGGCGCTATCCGAAACGGTCGCAGCCGGGGATTTGAGCAGCGAAGTCAGTTCATCTGCCAACGATGAGACCGGCCAATTGCTGCACGCTTTGAAAACGATGAATGAGAGCCTGGCCAGAATCGTCGGCGAAGTGCGATCCGGCTGCGACCTGATCGCCGAAGCAACCACGGAAATTGCAAACGGCAACCTCGATCTTTCATCGCGCACGGAATCGCAAGCCAGCGCCCTGGAAGAAACCTCGTCGACCATGGAGGAATTGACCAGTACCGTCAAGCAAAATGCCGACAATGCACGTCAGGCCAACCAAATGGCGCTCTCGGCGTCGGAAGTGGCGGTGAAAGGCGGCACAGTCGTGTCGGAAGTCGTGCATACAATGGGTTCGATCAACGAATCGTCAAAGAAGATTGTCGACATTATCAGCGTCATTGACGGTATTGCGTTCCAAACCAATATTCTTGCATTGAACGCCGCAGTCGAAGCGG
The DNA here is from genome assembly GCA_036561005.1 of Burkholderiaceae bacterium. Classification (GTDB taxonomy): domain Bacteria; phylum Pseudomonadota; class Gammaproteobacteria; order Burkholderiales; family Burkholderiaceae_D; genus PKWO01. Next base: position 11,642 of record DATBQE010000248.1, read on the forward strand.
CCCGCGCCGGAGAACAGGGGCGCGGCTTCGCCGTCGTGGCCTCGGAAGTGCGCAATCTGGCCCAGCGTTCGGCGGGCGCAGCGAAAGAGATCAAGGCATTGATCGGCGACTCGGTGGAAAAGGTCGAAGCCGGCAGCAGGCTGGTCGATAGAGCCGGCATTACGATGAACGAGATCGTCGACAGCATCCGACGCGTGACCGACATCATGGGTGAGATCACTGCCGCGAGCGAAGAGCAGACCAACGGTATCGAACAAATCAATCTCGCCATCATCGAAATGGACAACGTGACGCAAAAAAATGCGGCACTGGTGGAAGAAGCGGCGGCCGCGGCAGGTTCTTTGCAGGACGAATCGGCGGCATTGGCAAAACTGGTCAGCGTGTTCAAATTGAACGACGCACAAATTGCAGCTGCCAAACAGGCGACGTCCAAGCACGTGATGCGCAGGCCCAAGGCTGTGCAGCAAAATCAACCGGCACGCGCGCGAGCGCCTGCCGCGAAATCACCTGCTTTGTCCAACCCGTCGCCCAAACGCATTGCGACTGCCAAACCAGAGGGTGATGATTGGGAGCAGTTCTGATCGCCGGCCGGTGCGGCCACGAATGAACTGTCGTTAGAAGTTCAAGCCGCTGGCGATGAAGCTGCCGGCGCGCTGCGGTTTTGCGTTCCCGCCGGGAATTGTGGGTGCCGCAGCGGGCTAGGGAAAGTTGTTTGCCGACCAGGAATGAACGGACTCGGCCGCTGAATTTGTAATAATCACGCCGTCGCGCCCGACGGCTGGTGTTCGGAAATCTGCCGCGTCACTGCGAGAGCGCCCCCAATTCTGCGACTTCCTCCCTGAGATTCTGGTATTCGACATCGAGCAAACCCAGGTGGCTCAAAACCCGCTCGCGCATCGTGTCCCACTGCGCATGGTCGCCGAGCATGACAGCTTCGTCGTTGAGGTGCTCGGCGAGGTAGGCGATGGCGATCAAGGTCAGTGCCTGCGGCGAAATCGCATCGCTCTCGTCGAACACCGATGGGTCGTGATGGCGCAATATGCCCTCGCACAACGGAAGCGGCAAAAACCAGGCCTTGGCAATCAGGTAGCCAAGCGTCGCATGATTCACCGCATGCCTTTCGTCCTCCACTTCCGTGATGATCCGTCCCTCCTGGCGCGCCGCCATGGTGAGCGTCTGTTTGTAATCGGGAAAGCGCTGATTGAGCAGTGGAATCGCCGCATTGTGGAACAGGCCGAAGCTGTATGCATCGTCGCGCGGTCCGCGCGGCAAACCCGACGCAATGTGAGCAGCGATGCCGGCTGTTTTTTCCGCACTATCCCAAAACCGTTCCAGCGTCCGATTCTCACTGACCAAGCTGTTGCGCAAGGTGATGCTGGTGACGAGCCGCTCCACGCTCTTCAATCCGAGCAGACTGACGGCCTGGGTCACCGAGCTGATTTTTTTCTTGAGGCCGAAAAATGGCGAGTTCACAGTCTTCAACACGGCGGCGGACAAGCCGACATCGATTCCGATCTGGCGCGCGATCAATTTCAAATCGGGTTCTTCGCGGTTCATTTCCTCCGCGAGACTAACCAACACCTGCGGGCGCGGTGGAATCGCGAAACCCTTGAGCGTCGCGTCGATTTCCGCCTGAGTCGGGAGTTTCATCGTGCGGAACTTTCTTTCTGCGTTTTTCCAAGAAGCCATTGTTCCAGAAAGACCGCACGACATCCAGCGACAGCGCCAAAATCCCAAAAAAAATTTGCCGATTTGGCCTCGATGGGACGTGAGATCGCGCAAGATTGTAATTAAGATACTTCAAACATGACAACATCTAGACTCAACGACAAGTCTTCGCGCAGCGCCAAATAGTCCTGCACTTCCCGCGGCGCATTGTGCAGCAAGCCACGAATGACATCGACGCGTTCAGCCGGCGTTTGCATGCGCGTAACCCATGCCTGAAAATCGAGCGGTAACTTCCATCTGTCGCTGGCAGCGATGGCGAAACCCGCTGCACTCAGAAACTCTCCCCATTCGGCGTAGGAATAATTGCGCACATGCGACACGTCGCGCAGCAACTCGATCGTTTGCAGGTGCGTGTCGAACAAAGGCTTGCCCGGCGCCATCACGTCAATCATGATGAAGCGGCCGCCCGGCTTCAACACACGCCGGACCTCCTGCATGGCGCGCGGCACGTCGGACCAGTGGTGCGCGGAAAATCGCGTCAGTACGAAGTCGAAACCTGCGTCGGCAAACGGCAAACTTTCGGCGACACCCTGGAGCACCTTGAGGTTATCAAAGCCACGCCGCTGCGCCTCATGCTGCACCACGTCGAGCATTTGTTGCGACAAGTCGAAAGCCGTCACCTCACCCGCATGGGGCGCGGCAGCAAAACTGACATGGCCGGCACCGCAACCGAGATCGAGGACGGTGGCGGCGGATTGTCCCTCGAGCAAGGCCGCCAGACGCTGCAGGTCGGCACCTTGGGCGTGCGCCGTGCTGGTGAGGTAGGCGGCCGCTGCCTGGCCAAATTGCTGGTTGACTTGCTGGTCATGCGACGTTGTGGTCGTCATTGTTCCTCCGCTGAAAACCCCATAGTAAGATCGAGTTCATCGTGGTACAAGGCCATGATTTATACTAGTATCAAGACTACCATCCTTCTTCTTGGAACGCGAACTCACATGGCCACCGGCAAAGCACCCTTGATTGGCGAATTCATTCGCGCGCACCGCGAACGGCTATCGACCAGCCAGGTCGGACTGCCGTTCGGCTTGCGCAGGCGCGCCAAGGGATTGCGTCGCGAGGAAGTGGCATCCCTGTGCGGCATCAGCCCCACATGGCTGACCTGGATCGAACAGGGACGCGCCAGTGCCGTATCACCTGCCACGCTGGCGCGCATCGCCACGGTATTGATGCTGACCCAGGCAGAGCGCGATTATCTGTTCGACCTGGCCGGCGTACATGATCCAGACCGCACAGACCATGGCGACGACAAGGCACTATGGGACATTCTTGGCCGCGCGGTTGATCGCATCGGCTCGCCGGCCTACGTCTTGAATCGGACATGGGATGTTCTGGCCTGGAACAAGCACGCCACAGATTTGTTCGGCCCCTGGCTCGCGCAAGAGGCACCGGCCAACGACACAGCCAGCGCAATGGCAGAGGTCCGGGGCAATATTCAAGCAGACCAATTGCAGGCCGCAGATGGTGCAGGTGACGTCCTCGCGCTGCCGAATCTGCTGCGTTTCATGTTTCTCGACCCAGGGGCGCGAGCCTTGGTGCTTGACTGGGATGCGCGCGCCCAGCGCCTGGTGGCGGAGTTCCGCGCCGACGCCAGCGCGGATCTGGAACAGGAGGCATTGCAAACGATGGTCGCCGACATGTGCGCGCAAAGTATCGAATTCGATGCCCTGTGGCGGCGCCAGGATGTGATGGAACGCGAAGGCGGCGACCGCACCTTCAATCATCCTCGCTTTGGCGCATTGGTCTACCAGCAGTTGACGCTGCGCGTAGCGAATGCGCCCGATCTCAAGATGGTGATGCTGCTCTGACTTTGCAGGTTCAACAGCCTGTCAATCCGAGAATCCGTAGTTGATACTGCACGTCGACGCATGGCAATCGATGCTGCGGGCAAAGCCGAAACCCGAGGTGTCATCATCGGTAGCACCAATTTCCAGGTGGCGTCCTGGCTCCACCTTGCCGGAAAATTTTCCGATTGCCCCATTGCCGCCAATCGCCTCAAAGCCGCCGAATTGCTTCAACCAGAGCAAGGCTTCGCCATAGGTTAGCGGTACATCCTTGAAATCGATGGTGCTGGTATACATGCCGCCCATCGGTTGCGTTGCCAGCATTTCATAGGTGCCACCCGCCTGAAACTCGACGTACTCCCACGACACGTTATCAACCGTATTCTTCGGCGCCATTTTGCTGTGTTTGAGCATTGCGGCGTAATCAGCCGATTTCTTGCTTGCCCCGGTTTGCCAGTTTTGTACAAGCTTTGCGCCAAACACCCGCCTGGCAAATTCCGCCTCCGATTCATCGTCATGCTTGTTCTTGTCGATCGAGAATTGACGCACCGGATAGCGCGACAGGTAAGCGTCAAATACCCATCCGTCATTGGCGCCGGCATGGACCTGCCGCCATGTACCGTCCAAGATGACGTCGGCAGCCGGCGATCCATTGCCTGGCTCCAGCTTGAGTAGGGTTTCCCGATGCGGCACCGGCTGCCCGCTAGCTGGCAGCAAGGCAACTGTGGTACCGAAGGGTAACTTCGCCAGCGCGGTACTGCTGCCGTCGGGTTGAGCGCGCAAGGTCAGATTGCTAGCCCAAACATAGCGCGTAACACCTGCCTCCTCAGCCGCTTGGGCCGGCGCAAGGCAAGCTGCCAGCGATATGAGTGCCGGGAGGAAAATGCGCGAGATCAATGTGCGTGTGATTAACAAACCTGCTCCTGGCAAAAACCTGTCGACAAGCGGAAACGATATCCGCACTTCATGGCAGCGCCTCTGGATTGGCAACGCCACCCTTGAGGAAGTCTTCAAAATCCTGTTCACCATATGTTGGCCGAAAATCCGGCCGCTTGTGCTCGGCATGCCGGGCATGTTTGGGCGGCCGCGCACGTTTTGGCGCCTTGACGCGCAAAACCTGCAAAGCGCGCGGACATTTCTCTGCCGTCGAACCCACGCGCTGGCCGCGCAAATCGTACACAACGCCATCTATGTACCATCCCAGGTGATTGCCATTCCAGCCGAAGACAAGATCGCCGCTCACGTAGGCGGCGACGTGGCCGGACCACAAGTAAAGCATGGCTTCGCCTTCATGCTCGACATAGGCAACAGGGCGTCCCTTGCCATCGAATAACACACCGTCCATCGCCGTCCTCCCAAGCAAAATGACAGTGCAATTTTCCCCGATTTACAAAAATGAAACAACCCTGCGCTGGCCCAAGGGAAACTCGATCTGAAACAGGGTATAGTTCAACAGGATAACCCTGCATCGACGCCCATCATTCGACCCATCGCAACATGACCCCAAGCAAGCATACGCCCATCCAATTGTTCGATCCCGTATCGAGCACCTATACCTACATACTCGCCGATGACGCCACAGGAGAGGCGCTCATCATCGACCCGGTCGACGAGCAGATCGAACGCGACTTGGCTGCACTGCGCCAGCGCGGGCTCAAGCTCGCATGGACGGTTGAGACACACGCACACGCCGACCACATTACCGGCGCCGGCCTGTTGGCCGAACATGCAGGCGCCAAGACGGCAGCGCCTTCGGGTTGCGGCATTGCCACTGCGTCGGTGCAATTACATGACGGGGACGTACTCGATTTCGGCAATGAACAATTGAAGGTCTTGCATACGCCGGGCCACACCAGCGGCAGTATGAGCTTTGTCTGGCGCGACCACGTATTTACCGGCGATACCCTGCTTATCGGCGGCTGCGGGCGCACCGATTTTCAGTCTGGTAGCGCACAAGACTTGTACCGCAGCATTACCAAAGTCTTGTTCTGCCTGCCCGACGACACGACAGTTTGGCCGGGACATGATTACCACGGCCGCAGCCACAGCACCATCGGCCAGGAAAAAACCGGCAATCCGCGCATCGCCGGCAAAAGTCTGGAGCAATTTGCTGCAATCATGCAGGCATTGGACTTGCCGAAACCGAAGCGCATTGACGAGGCCGTCCCGGCCAATCTGAGTAGCGGCATGCGCCATGACGCCGGCGGCGGCGCGTTAAGCGGCGCGCGGCCGGCCACCGGCTATGCGGGCGACGTGTCGCCGCAACTGGCCTACATGTGGTGGCAATCGGGCGATGCGGTATTGGTGGATGTTCGAACCGACGCCGAGCGCGAATGGGTCGGATTCGTTCCTGGGGCAATCCCGCTTGCATGGAAGCAGTGGCCCGGCATGGCGATGAACGAGGCGTTCGAACAGGGCTTGAAGAATGCCGTGCCCGCGGGAAAGAAAGTGTTGCTGCTCTGCCGCAGCGGCGTACGCTCGATCGCAGCCGCCAAGCGCGCCACCGAACTCGGCTTGGAAGCCTACAATATCCTCGAAGGCTTTGAAGGCGACCCGGATCAGGATGCGCATCGCGGCAATCGCGGGGGGTGGCGCTTGCAAGGCCTGCCCTGGCGTCAGAACTAGCCCGCCCATCATGGCGTGTTGCACATGACGGCGTTTGCAATTCCACCGTTCTTCTTAAAATACACCGCGGACTGGATATTGTTCTGCCTCGCCGCCGTTGTTATCTTGATGCGGGATCGCCGACAGGTGGCTGCAGAGTGGCGCGACTATTTGCCATTCCTTTTCGTGCCGTGGAAATGGTGTGTTTTCATACCGGCCGCCCTGTTCGTCACCTTCGCCGGGCGCTATACCAACGATGAAACCTGGGATGTGATCACGGGATCGGGAATGTCGGTGCTCACCTTTTTCACCGCCCCTTGGGCGATCGGCCTGTTTTTTCAGGTCGCCGCCGGCAGACGCGCTTTGCGCTACATGATCGTAGTGATCGCGTTGACGTTATTTTCCAGCAGTTGGTTTTACGACGGCTATCTGCTATGGCGTGATGGCTCCTACACGCACCGATGGTTGGGCAACCTCATGCTATCGCCGATCATTTATATGACGGCCGGCCTGTTCTGGAATCTTGAGTCTACGGGAAATGGCGATTTTTTTGCGCGTTCAAGCTTTCGATTCGCATTTGTCAGGCATGACTGGCCGAGCCGTCCGGACGACACCAGGTTCGCCCCAATTGCGCTTGTTTCGATGCCACTGGTTTTGCTTGCCGCGTATGTGCTTGTGGGTTTCGTTGGCTGGAATTTCCAGCCGCCCCACCATTGACAGTGTCAGCTGCGCTTCTTTGAACGCGCGAGCTTGGCGCGCCGCCGCAGGTAGAAACGCAGGAGGACGACCGCCGCGAGGAAAATTCCACCGACAATGCGCAGGCTCGGCGCCGGTTCGCTCAGGCCGAAACTGCCGATATAGACGAACACCCATTGCATGCCTTTGAGCGCAAGATAAAACGCGCCCAGCGTGCAACTCGCTGCGAACAGAAAAATGCCGAATTTCAATAGTGCGGGTGGTAACTTCATTGCCAATGCGGGAATTTGCGACGACGGGAAGCCTACATGATACGCGATTTGCTCCGCCCCAACCTGCCCATGCGCGTCATTTGAAGAGCAACGCGGCTACTTGGCCCGGCCATGGCAGTCTACCAGTACGGGAAGGCGTGAAAAGAAACCGTGGTCATATTGGATTGACCTCTTGCTCGTCGCGTGCCACTTCATGGAGTACCCAGGCGCAAAAATCCTGCACCAGAGGACGGACATCGGCTGCTCGCAGCAGATGGTAGCGATATGGCCCCAGCACACTTTGTGAAAACAGGCGCACCAGCCTGCCCGTGCGCAAATCGGCACTGGCCAGAAACAACGGGGCAATGGCGACGCCCTGCCCGCTTGCAGCCGCTTCCAGCGTCAGGTAGGTGTGTGAAAAGCGCGGGCCGCTGTTGTCGGCATAGGTCACGCCGAATTGCCTTAGCCAACGCACCCAGTCGGTTTCCCTGGGTATGCGCACTTCCGGCTCGTCGTGCAATAGCGTATAGCGCAAGACATCGGCCGGATTTTGCAGGGCATCGATGGCGGCAGCATAGGTGGGGCTGCACACTGCCACAAAGCGCTCCTGCTGCACAGGGTCGGCCCTCAGCCCGGGGTAAGGCCCAGTGCCGAGGCGGATTGCAACGTCCACGCCGTCGCGCGCAAAATCGGCAGGATGCGTCGATGCCAGTACGCGCAAATCGATATCCGGATGTTTTTCCCGCAGGCTGCCCAAACGCGGCATCAGCCAGCGCGTGGCGAACGATTGCGTTGCCGACACCGTCACGACTTTCTCGTCGATCTGCCTGCGCGCAGCATCGGATACTTCGGCCAGGCTATGCAAGATGGGGCGCAAGCTCTCCGCGTAGCGCCGGCCTGCGGCGTTGAGCACAACACCGCGCGGCAGCCGCTGAAACAGGACAACGCCCAGCCAGGCTTCCAGTTGTTTGACCTGATGCGCCACGGCACCGGCAGACAGATGCATTTCCTCGCCGGCGCGTTGGAAACTGTCGTGCCGGGCAGCCGTTTCAAAAGCATGCAATGCCGCGAGCGGGGGCAGGCGTTGGGTCACTTTGCCTCAATATTTTTAGGTCAACACCTGAAGATTATTGATTTGCGGCGAGAAACGCAAGCAAATATGATATTCAACAAATCTGGCAATGACGAATGGACGGGAAGAAATCCATCTGTTTTATTTTCGTCTGATGCCATAATAATTTCGATCCTTTTTCGGGACCTTTCGAGGGAAGTCACGTCATGTCGCGCGCTACCGCCATTTTCCTGGTGCTATTGTCAGCCATCGGTTTCGGCAGCATTGCCCTGTTTGCCAAAACCGCCTATGCAGCCGGCGTCAGCCCGTCAAGCTTGCTGGCATTGCGCTTCGTTCTTGCGGTGTTGATACTCGCCCCCGTTGTATGGATCAAGAAACTTCCCATGCCACGCGGGCGAACCTTGGCGGGTTTCCTGCTCATGGGTTGCCTCTATACCGCACAGGCGCAGAGTTATTTCAATGCACTGGTCTACGCCAGCAGCGGCTTGGTCGGCTTACTGCTCTACATTTACCCGGTATTGGTCACCCTGCTGGCTGTCGCTTTCGGCTGGGAGAAGGCCGACCGGCGATCGCTGCTGTTGATGACCCTCGCCTGCTTTGGCCTGGCCATCACGCTGGGCGGCAATTTGCATGGGCAGGTGCTCGGGATCGGGCTCGGCATACTCGCAGCCGGCATTTACGCCATCTACATCCTGCTTGGCAACCGCCTGTCACGCAACACGCATCCGTTGTCCGCAAGCCTGGTCATTTTAACCACCGCAGGTTGCGGCAATGCCATTCTGGCGTTCTCCAGCGGCGCGCATTTGCCCGCCACGCTGGTCGGCTGGCTTGCGGTAGGTGCAATCGCATTGTTCGGCACTGCCATCGCCATTGCTGCCTTTCTCAGTGGTGTCAAAAAAATCGGCGCCTCGCAGGCATCGATCATTTCGACTCTGGAGCCCGTTATTACTCTGACGCTGGGTGTGGCAATGCTCGGCGAATCGGTGACGGGAAGCCAATTGTTGGGCGGCGCGATGGTCCTCGTCGCCGTTGTTCTGCTGGCGCAGCGGTCAGTCCAACAGGTAACACCAAGTACGACGATTGGGCCCGCCAACGCCTGATATCATGACGATTTGCCAGGTTTCGACTATGGAAATCGTCTCGCTCAACCCCCGCATTGCTGCTGCAGAGTCTCTCATTGCGCTCTCGAACGCCTATATGCAGGCGCTCTACCCGGCTGAAAGCAACCACCTTGAGTCGGTCGCCGCGATGCAATCTGCTAATGTGTTGTTCCTCGGCGCCTACGTCGAAGGTGTCCTCGCCGGCTGCGGCGCGGTCAAGCTTCTCAATGATGGCGCGCCGTATGGCGAATTGAAGCGCATGTTCGTGCTCGAATCGTATCGCGGCAAAGGCATCTCCAAGGCCATTCTGAAGCACCTCGAAGCCCACCTGCTTGCTTCCGGCGTGGCCATCGCGCGCCTTGAAACCGGAATCAGGCAACCGGAAGCGCTCGGCCTGTATCGCCGCCAAGGTTATCGTGAGCGCGCGCCGTTTGGCGATTACTTGCCGGACCCGCTCAGCCTGTTTATGGAAAAACAGTTGGCGTGAGTGCCCAAAAAATTTGTCGAATTGACAAAATCCGCATCAATTTCACACTTCAAGCCCCACTCCACTATTTCAGTTCTGGTTCTGTGACATACAATGCCAGTTTTCGGGCATCGGTCCAGGAGGCCGGTTCTTAGTGCCCTGATAAATTATATTAATTACAATTACCCGGAGAATAACTTGCCATCCATTAAAGACCGCTTCGCGCATATTCCGGAAGGAGCCGGCGCGCTGTTCTTCATTCAGATCTTCGCCACGCTGGGTTTTGCCGTGATTTATTTCACGCTCGATCTTTACGCAACCAAGCACCTGCACTTCAGCACAGCGGAAGCAGCGGCAATCACCGGTGTATTCGGTGCGTTCAATTACGGCCTGCACTTGTTCGGCGGCTACCTTGGCGGGCGCTTCATGAGCAACCGCAACCTGTTCATTGGCGGCATGGTTCTGCAATTTTTCGGTTCCGCTTGTCTGTCGTTGGGAACTGCCGAAAGCCTGTATGTAGGCCTGGCTTTGTTCCTGACCGGTAGCGGCTTGAACGTCACCTGTCTGAACATGATGCTGACACAACGCTTTGCACCGGAAGACAATCGGCGCGAGGGTGCATTTCTGTGGAACTATGCGGGGATGAACGTCGGTTTCCTGGTTGGCTTTATCGTTGCCGGCTATTTTCAGGACCACGAAGACTACGCGAACATGTATCGCTTCGCCACCGTCGGCAATTTCAGCGCCATTGTCATCGCCTTCATCAATTGGCGCGTGATTCGCGATCTGAGCACGCCGCTTTTGCAGAAAACGCGCGAGCAATTCAACATGCGCTTCATTGTCGGCACCCTGATCATGCTCGCGCTTGTGCCTGCGCTGTGGATTGCGCTGCAGCACACCAGCATCACACGCTATGTCGTCAAGGGAATCAGCGCCTTCGTGGCAGTGACCCTGCTCTACCTGGCCGCAACGCATCGTGACAAGCGCGAGCAAAACAATATGTGGGCGTATCTCATACTCGCGTTAGGTTCGCTGGTGTTCTGGACCCTGTATCAGCTGACTCCGAGCGCCCTGCAGCAATTTGCCGACAACAACGTACGACTCGCAGTCGGCAACTTCAAAATTGCGCCAGTCTGGGTGCAGAACATCAACACAGTCGTACTGGTATTTGGCGGCCCGCTGATGTCGGCGCTTTTCGTCAAGTTGCGCGCGCGCGGCTGGAACATCGACGTGCCGCGGCAATTCTCCGTTTCGCTGATCCTGATGGGCATCGGCACGCTGGCCCTGCCGCTCGGCATTTCGCTGGCAGACAGCAGCGGCAAGGTCGACTTCATCTGGCTGTTCACGTTCTACGTGTTCCAGAGCTTCGGTGAATTATTCATATCACCGGTTGGCTACGCCATGGTCGGCCGCCTCGCTCCGCAAAAATACCAGGGAATCATGATGGGCGCATGGATGCTGCAAACAGGCCTCGCTTCGGTCTTCGCAACCGACCTCGCTTCGCTGATTCCGGAACCGACCGTAGGCTCTGCCGCACAATCGACCAACCCAGCCTATTCCGCCCTATGCACCGAGCTCGGATGGGGCACGATAGGCGTCGGTGTAGTGTTGATCCTGCTGATCCCCTTCCTCGGCCGCCTGATCAAGGACGCTACAAAGCCCGCTCCAGAGATCGACGCTAAGCCTGTCGCAGCCTGACGAACGAACGCAGGTCGGCCAGCAACAGGCCGACCGGCCCGTGCAGCAAGCGCACCGAGGTTTCGGCCCCGGTTTCCGCCGACAGGCATCCGCCCAAGGCTTTCAAGGCCGCGCGTGCCGCTTCAGTGTCGTCCTTCGTCACTGAAGCCAGCGCGTCGGCCACGACTGCGGCGATGCGCGGCCACAGCATTGCAGCTTGCTCTTCCGGCGTGATGTCGTAGATGCGACCAAACAGGGCCGCATCTTGCACGATGCGTGCAAGCAGCATCGATTGGCGCCTGTAGGGCTGCGGCGCTTTACCTTTTTTTTCCATAATTGTTGCATCCGACGTTTTCGCACGCACGAAACGGCTCTCGGTGTCCGCGCTTTCCGCCAATTTGATCAGCCGTCCAATTCGCGTGCGCATCGCGCGGTTGGCCGCTTCTTTCCCCTCGCCAGACAATGCTGCGCCGCTCATGGCGCGGCTGGACTCTGCAGCAACATCGGCCAGCAGTTGAGCGACACTTTCGTTGAAATGCGCAACCGAACGCGCATGCGGCGTCAGCCACGACACCAGCAGGCCGGCGCCGATGCCGATGGCGATCTCGGCGATGCGCAAACCGGCAACCTGCCATGGTCCATGCCCGGGAATGCCGCCCGAAGAAAGAATGATCAATGCCGTGATCGGCGCGGCGCGCAGGGCCGGGGAAAGTCCCGCAATAAAGGCCAGCACGGCGATCACCGCCAGCGTCGTGATCGATGTCACCAGGCCCAAACTGTGCATCCAAACGCCGAAGAGGCCGAACAGCGTGCCGGTCAGTGCCCCCTTGAAGCGGTTCCAGCCTTCACCGAGCGTTGTGCCGGTACGTGGACGCATGACGATCAGGGCGCTCATGACGGCCCAGAATCCCTCGGGCAACGACAATGCCCAAGGGATCAGGTAGGCAATGATCACGGCAGCCGCAAGCTGGGCGCCGTAGCGCAAACTGTCTTCCTTGCGTGCATGCGCGGAAAACTCGGCAATGCGGCGCTTGAGCGATGCTTGACGCGTCATACCTGCCCCCTCAATAAAAAACACGTCGGCCATTTTATCAATCTGCAGGATTGCGAACCACGTCCTGCCGAAATTCGCGGTTTGCGCCATACTACTATGCCTCCTCCCCGAAAATAGCTAGGAAACACAGATGAAATATCGACGACTCGGCCGTTCCGGCCTGCAAATCAGCGAACTCTCATTCGGTTCCTGGGTTACCTACGGCAATCAGGTCAATCGTAATGCCGCGGCCGAATTGATGGCGGCGGCGTTCGACGCCGGCGTCAACTTCTTCGACAATGCCGAAATCTATGCCGGCGGCCAATCGGAAGAACTGATGGGCAACGCCTTGAAGGACTTGAAGCGCCCTCGCCTGAGCTACATTGTCTCGACCAAATTTTTCTGGGGCATCACAAAGGGCCCGAACCAGGTCAACACGCTCAACCGCAAATACCTGCTCAATGCCATCGATGGTTCGCTCAAGCGGCTGCAGCTTGATTACGTTGACCTGGTGTATTGCCACCGCCCCGATCCACATACGCCGATTGAAGAAACCGTCTGGGCAATGAGCGACATGATCACGCGCGGCAAGGCCTTGTATTGGGGCACCTCGGAATGGAGCGCCGACGAGATCCGCAGTGCCTACGCCATCGCAGAGCGTCATCACCTGCACAAGCCGGTGGTCGAGCAACCGCAATACAACCTGTTCCATCGTACCCGCGTCGAGGAAGAATATGCGCGCCTTTACGAAGACATCGGCCTGGGCTTGACTACCTGGAGTCCGTTGGCTTCCGGCCTGTTGACGGGCAAATACCGCGCCGGCATACCCAAAGGCAGCCGAGCCGAACTGCCGAACTACGCCTTTCTGCGCGAAGGGTTGACCGACCAGCGCAAGAATGCCGTCGTCGCCGAACTTCAGAGCGTGGCAGCCGAACTCAATTGCACACTGGCGCAACTGGCCATCGCCTGGGCATTGAAAAACCCGCGCGTGAGCTCGGTCATCACCGGCGCTTCGCAGGTCTCGCAATTGCACGAAAACATGAAGGCTGTTGCCGTCCAGGCCAAGATCACTGACGCGATCAAGGAAAAAATTGAAGCCATCGTCGGCGACAACTACGAATAAACCCTCTTACTGCGCCGATGCCGACTCGATGTATTGCGTCATGCCGTCAACCAGGGCTGCGAACGTCGCCTTGCAAACCGGCGTCTGGCGCAAGTCTTCATGCATGGCGATCCAGGTATCGAGCTTGTAGACGGCCTGCTCGGGAAACAGACGCACCAGGTCGGCATTGGCACGCGCCAGGCCGACCTGGCACACGCCGATTCCGAAGCCGGCGCGCAGAGCGGCCAGTGTCGCCAAGTCGTTGTCGCAGCGCAGGGCGAATTGCGTTCGAGACAAGAATGGCAGATCGGCCAACACGGCGCGCGTAAAGACGGTTTCTTGATCGAAGCCGATGACATCGTGTCCGGCCAGCTCTTCCAGGCTCCCCGGTACACCGCGCCGGTCGAGATAACGGCGATGGGCATAGCAACCCAATTCGACGTCGCCGACTCGACGCGCAACCAGTGCGCTCTGGCTTGGCCGCGTCATGCGCACTGCGATGTCGGCGTCACGTTGCAGTAAATCTTCCATCCGATCGGTGGCCACAAGTTCTATCATCAGTTCGGGGTAAGCCTGGCGCAAGTCGGCAAGGATAGGCGGCAATACTTCGACCGACACTACTTCACTGGCTGTAATGCGCACCGTACCTGTTACGTTGCCTTTCTGGCTGGCCGCCACACGAAGAAACGCTGCGCTGGTCGATTCCATCGCCTCGGCATACGGGCGCAAAGCCTCTGCCTCGCGGGTAGGGCTCAAGCCATGCTGACTGCGCAGAAACAGCACCATGCCCAGGCCCTGCTCCAACGCGTCCAGATGCCTTCCCACCGTCGGCTGTGTCAGCCCAAGCAGGCGCGCGGCACCCGACAGCGAACCCTCGCGCAATATGCCGAGAAACGATCGATACAACTCCCAACTTGGATTTTGCGGATTCATATGCCAATTATTCCACAGTCATACAAAAATGCATAGCAACTAGACTTATTTAGCCAATTTCATTTAACCGAGCGCAATGCAACAATGTGTTCATCAATCTCAACAACCATTTTGGAGGAAAGCATGAACACCACAAACACATCCCGTGTCGCGTTGATACTCGGCGGCACAGGTACGATCGGCGCCGAAGTCGGACGCGTCCTCCTCGCACGCGGCTGGACAGTGCGGGCATTGCATCGCAATCCCGCCAACCTGCCGGTCGCTGCAGCGCCATTCGACTGGGTGCAGGGCGATGCCATGAACAGGCAGGACGTACTGAAGGCAGCGCAGGGAGTGGATTTGATCGTCCATGCCGTCAATCCTCCCGGATACCATAATTGGGCTGGTCTGGTGCTGCCGATGATCGACAACACCATCGCGGCCGCACGGGCGGCGCGGGCGCGCATTCTGTTACCGGGCACCGTCTACAATTTCGGCACGGAGGCGTTTCCCATCTTGAAGGAAGATGCGCCGCAAAAACCTTTCACGCGCAAGGGAACAATTCGCGTGGAGCTGGAGCGCCGCTTGCGCGAGGCGAGCGAGAACGGTGTCCGTACCATCGTGGTTCGCGCCGGAGATTTCTTCGGGCCGGGTTGCGGCGGCAACAGTTGGTTCAGCGGCGCGCTGGTCAAGCCGGGAAAGCCCGTGAAAACGGTTCAAAACCCTGCGGCGGAGGGCATCGGCCACCAGTGGGCCTACGTACCGGATGTCGCAGAAACGATGGTGCGGCTAGTCGAGCTAGGAGATCGCCTGCCTGCCTTCGCTTCGTACCACATGGCCGGTCATTGGGACGCCGATGGAAGCCAGATGGTCGACGCCATTCGGCGCGCTAGCGGCAGCGTCAAGCTGAACATCAGACGCATACCCTGGTGGATTTTTCGCCTGGCCGCACCGTTCAATGAAACGCTGCGCGAAATGCTGGAAATGCGCTATCTGTGGCAGCGACCGCTCAGGATGGATAATGCACATCTGCGTGCCACTTTGGGTGAAGAGCCGCACACGCCGTGGGACATCGCTGTCCGCAAAACGCTATCGTCGATGGGTTGCATCGCCTAGCCTGCGCGGCAAAAGCCCGATCAGGGGTGGTCTGCGATACGATACCTCCCGCCATTGTCGGGCATGCTGTCCAACATGCCGACGATGGCGCGGGCGACCGACTTTGCCGAACGCAACTGCCCTGCACGCTTGAGTTCGATGAAACGGGCAACGTCGGGAAAATGCTTGTCGTCAGTTTCGCGGATTTCTGCCTGCATCTCGGTGTCAATCACGCCCGGCTCGATATTGATGCAAGTGAGCGGATGGTCACTGCCGCTTTGCTCGGCCGCGAGCGAGCGGATGTAATTTTCCAGACCCGCTTTCGCCGCGCAATACAACGGCCAGCCGGCATAGCCCTTCAATGCCGCGCCGGAGGAAATGTTCGCCACGATGACAGCGGCATTGCAAGTGGCAAACGCGCGAACAAATGCCGACATCAGACGGATGCCCGAAACAAGATTGACCGCCAGGTTGTTTTCGATTTGCGTATCGGTCAATGCGCGCACCGGCGCAATGGGTGTCAAGGTACCGGCGTTATTGATATACACAACGCGGTTCCATGGGGTCCCGGCAAGGGTTTGCAGTTGCGCCTCGAGAACCGGCAAACACGCATCGAGATTTGCCAGGTCCAGCGGCATATGGTTGAAGCCGGTGCCGCTGCGGGAAAATTCAAGTGTGCTCCATTCGCGCGCTTCATAGGCATCCATCAGGGCCTTGCCCAGTCCACGCGAGCCACCGGTCACGATAACCAGGTTCAGGTCTTTTTCTTCAGCCATCCCAACTCCAAAAACCAAACGCCTGCCAGTGGAGTAGGCAGGCGTCTGGCAAAGTCCAATATCAAGTCATGCGTGCCGACTTCGGCGCTTCATCACTCGCAGTTGAGAGCAAGCATTTCACCTTCGTGCGCTTCGGCACGCATCGGCTGGCTATCGCCGCAACGATAGCGCACATCGAGATGCTTGGGGATGCCATGCGCGGGATCGCCGCACAGATTGTTATCGGCCAGAATATCCAGATGCCGGCGCCAGCCGGCCATGCGCTGCAGCGCTTCGCGCGCCTCGCAGAAACCGCCCTCGCGCGATCCGTAGTGGGCTTCCTCGATGACGATGCGTCCTCGTTGTCCGCCGCGATCGGCCTGGCTTTGCGCTTCGGCGCCATCGCGATAGCCCTGATCGTAGCCGCGGCGATATTCCTGGCTTTGCGCCATTGCGCTTCCGGATGCCAAGCCGGCAGTTGCCAGCATCAGCACACAAAGAAACTGCTTCGATTGCATTGCAAATGTCATCTCTTTCTCCTTGAAATTGGAATCGGGAAAACGAAACCAGAGCACATCAAGCGTATTAACTGCGCTTGCGCCTCACCTGTAAAACGTCGGATAGTTCCTTGTGCTGCCAAGCGCAATTGTTGCATAAATTTTACAATCAAAGTCACTTTTTACCTCCCACACGAGAGCATGGCTGATGGCAGAATCCGGATCGGAATTGCAATCATGGCCCCAGGCGGAGTCACCTGGCAGAACGCACGCGCCCTTCGTATATTGCAAATATATTTCCGCAATTACCATATTCATGGGATGGGCCGCAGAGGAACATGCAGTTAAACTGCGAGTGATTCCTCCATCTCCTCGAGAGTGTATTGGCCCGCAAGCGTCTGCTGTGCGGGTTTTTTTTGTCGTCGAACATGACGCTGGGCTTTTCGCTATCATGATTGTCCCGCCCAGACAGAAAAAGAAAGGACTGCCGATGTTGCACCCCCAGGCCAAAGCGCTGCTCGATCTGATCGAGCAACGACAAATACCGCCCACCCACACGCTTGATCCGGTAGAGGCGAGAACCCTGTATCGCGAACGACGCCATTTTACACAGCCGGCCCCGGCTGCCG